>CAZPQE010000033.1:0-23531 GCA_964588615.1 uncultured Clostridia bacterium
AGAGGGGTTGATCGAGGAGGAGTTGACCAGGACGGGGCTTTCGATGCTGATGCCGCTGCCAGACGCAGGGCCGAAGGTGAAGGTAAACGAGTCACCGTTTGCGATTGAGGCAGTCGAAGACGGGTTGCCGTTGGTGATGGTGATGAAGAGGCTCGACTGCTGGCCGGCAGGGAAGATGGGAGGAGAGATGCTCACGACCGGCGTGATGGCCGAGGAAGTCTGCGCCGCCGTCGAATGCGGTGATGCGACGGTCAACAGCGCCACAATCAGTATCAGGGTTGCGCTTTTCATAATGCCTCCTGTCTAAAGCGATTCAATGTTGCTGCGGAAAACCTGGACGGACAGAGTATCGCTCGAATGAAACCGCGCAGGTATCCGTCGGTCTGCGTATTTTCGTCTCGGCGGGCGTGCGTATTTTTCTAAGCAGGTCTACTTAGGAGGAAGGCAAAAGGAAAAAGGAAAAAGCGGCAGAGACATCCATCTCCACAGCGCGATCTTTTGCATTTTTACTCGTCACTCTCGCCATCGAGTCATAGCCGTAGCTCTCGCTGCCCAGCCCGTCCGTTATAGAACTGATCTGTCCCTTGCCTGGTGTCGTCGTCTTGTAGTTGATCGTCACCCCTGAAGTCGTCGCTACCCCCGGCGCGCTCGAAGTGTTGTATGTAACACTCTGCAATCGGTTCAATGCGTCATACCCATAGCTCGTCACCGCTCCCCTCGCGTCCGTCCTCGTTTGCACGGCGTCGAAACTCGTGTAGGTGAAGGTCACCGTCCCGCCTTCAGGTGTCGTCTGACTCGTCAATCAGGCTAATGCTTTTGTTGCCGCCGCCACGAATCAGGTGTCATTTTCGGAGTCGGAGGCCGCTCGAAGATTTGCTCATCGAAATCTACGTTGATCTCATATTTCGCTTGTTGTACCGATTTCTCAGGCCCATCAGTGAATGAGTAGGTCAGTTTGTGCGGCAGCATGATCCCGCTTACAGCAGCGTAATCGCTCATATCAACAACCCGATTCATTTTGCCTTTCGCCCGTTCAAGGTATGAAAGACCGAACGTCACCCGGACAGGAAGGCTGGTCTTGGAATCGAGGTAGTAATCCACTCGCCAGCCGTCTACATCCGTTTCCACCACATCAACTCGCTTCAATCCGATCCACTCCTTGCGTGTGCGCAGCGGCTTAGGCTCCAGCCATTTTGTCACAAGCAGGAAAAGCATCTGGTCTCTTTTCATGTGTTCTACCGCAGTCTCATTATCCTTTAGCCTTTGAGCCGGGTCGCTGCCCTCCTGCCACCAGGTGACATTAAGCCTGCCGTTGTAAACATCAATATCTGTGCGCTCGAAAGCCGCCCAATATGAATACTGGAGGCTGCGGTCGGGGAAAATATACAGATCATAGTTTCGAGATCCCGATTTGGCCTCAGAAGCAATATAGAAGCTATGCACACTACGAAGTTTCTCCCGCCCGCCTTTTGCAGCGACGGCAGCCTCCCATAGCTTTCGCGCTTTCTGCTCCTCCTCTGCCTGCTTGTCATCTCCGAACCCCTGCACACTCGCGCTCACACTTATCAAAGTCAACACGATGCCACAAAAGAACGCGCCTCTTGCTCGCCTTCTCATTGCTTCTCTTCGCTCACTCATCACCTCACCTCCTTTCTCTCATCGAAAGATTCCGCCCAGTCTGCGAAACACGAACGGCACGACTTCCAGAAATGCGTGGCCGAAAAACCCTCTCAAGTCCTGATACGGGTTGAATCTGTCAAAATCCGCATAGCTCCTTTGCAGATTTTCTGGATTGATGACGACCTGCAAACTGACCTGACTGATCTGGCCCGTTATGCTGCGATAATCTATCGGGAAAGTTGTCCCCACATCCTTTCCATGAAATAACCCGCCAAGCCGCGATCCTCCGTTGAAATCGGGGCTGTTGCGCAGGAATTCTTGTACCGAGTCCTTGAAATTCACGGTGAAGCTTCTGGTCGTGGGATCGTACTTGAAACTATTGATGTGCGCGGACAAACCCGTCCTGAAAGCGATGTAGCGGAACCTCAGTATGTCGCCCAACGCCTGGTTTATCTTCGTTATCACATCGATGATCGCATTGACGATTCGATCCACTATCCTCATCAACTGCTGGAAGAAGGACAGCTTTGGCGTTTGCACCGGCCTGAAGAACTGATTGCCCAGCGCATCGAACCCTACCCTCTCCCATCGCCCGTTGCGCCATACCAGACTATCCCCGTTGTAAATGACTGCCGCATCCATCCCCAGCAGCGCATAAGCCGCCCAGCACGGACTGTCGAATCCGTCTATCCTGCAATCTCGCCCGCTGGTCGCCGCGCTCGGCACTCCCGATGCTGTCAGCCCGAGCGGGTCACTAAGATTTATCGGATCGTTGCTCGAATAGGTGTAGCGATTGAAACTCTGCGGCGCTTCGGGACTGCCCAACACGGGATCAGGCCGAAGGAATCTGCCGGTGTTGAACGAATGCTGACGATTGACAGCATAATCCGATCCGCTCTCCGTGTCTCTTTCATAGGTGGTGAAGCGATGCTTCTCACTCTCTCCAACAACCCCCGCATCCTCTCCAAACGGCAGATGATCCTGTGTCCCAACAACTGTCCCTGTTCCATCGGTGATGAGTCGAGTCGAAAGTCTATCGGAATGATAGTAGCGAATCGCGCTCCCCTGCTCGCGTATCATCGTCCCGCCTGCGTTCACATACTCGCTGATGAGAGTACCTGTTGTGCCGTCGTACTCGGCGATGACCTCGCTGCCTTCCCACACATAATGCGTCGTCACTCCTGATGCCGTCTTCTTGATCCGCCGATTCGCCGAGTCATACCCATAGCTCCCGCTCCCTCCAACGCTCACACTCACAAGCCGGCTCTCTGCGTCATAAGTGTAGGAGTATGCTCCATCATTGGTCACATTCCCCGATGAGTCGTAAACATAACTCACTCCATTGACATTCCCGATTCGATTCGTCGGCGCGCTCCCACTCATCTGCATCGTGATCGCCTGCAACTGACTCCCTCCCGTCGTCGCATTCCACATCCCCGTTCGGTTGCCCCATCGGTCGTAAGCAAACCTTCTCTGCCACGCGCTCCATCCCGTCGCTGTCAACAACCGCCCCACGTTGTCGTAGGTGAAACTCTGCCCGCGATTCTGTGAGTTGATCGTCCCTGTTATCGCCATCAACTGCCCGCTGTTGCCCGCTGTCGTACTCGTCCCGCTCGCTCCTGCTGAAGCCGCGTAGTTGTATGTCAGGCTCATCAAGGTAGCCGCTCCCTTCGTCGCACTCTGACTTGTCAGTTGCAAGCGATCATTCGAGTAGCCATAGCTCTCCACTACTCCGTTGCCGAGGTTGAGTCCCGTCACCTGTCCCGCTGTGTTATATCCCACCTGACTCATATACCCCAGCAGCACGTTGTTCGATGCGTCTACCTTGTCCAATCCGCTCAGTCTCCCTCGCGTATCTCGATTCACCCTCACTCTCTTACCCGACGGATAAATCATCAGCGTCAACTGATTCGCTCCGTTGTACTGATACTGACTCTGATAGGAGCGAGTGTCTATCGTTCTCGTTTTCGATGACACTCTCGCTAGAGAATCGTAGCTGTAGCTCTCGCTGCCCAATCCTTCAGTGACCGAACTGACCTGTCCCTTGCCTGGAGCGGTCGTCTTGTAGTTGATCGTCACCCCTGAAGTCGTCGCAACTCCCGGCGCGCTCGCAGTGTTGTATGTAACACTCTGCAATCGGTTCAAGGCGTCGTAGCCATAACTCGTCACCGCTCCCCTCGCATCCGTCCTCGTCTGCACAGCGTCAAATGAGGTGTAGGTGAAGGTCACCGTCCCGCCTTCAGGTGTCGTCTGACTCGTCAACCTCGACAGCGCATCATAAGCGAACGAACGAGTCTGATTCCCCTGATTGACCCCCACGAGATTGTCCAGCACATCATAACTGTAACTCGTATCCCACGTCAGCCCTCCTGTCACCGTGTCCTGCTCCGTCACTTTTATCAACCGCCCAAGCCCGTCCACTTCGCTCTTCCTCTGACGACCTACCTGATCCGTAACAGTCACCGTAGCCGCTGTCGTGCTGTAGCTCGTCTGAACTGTCTGTCCATCGGGCAAGGTCACGACTGTCACCCTCGACCGCTTGTCGTAGGTGTTCGTAGTCCAGCACATCTGATTGGGCGAACCCGCTGCACACAATCCCGTCCCCGTTCCCGTCGAATTTCCCGTGTACGGATTCGACTGCTTAGACACTCGCCCCATCGAATCATAAATCACAGCCACCGCATCATAACTCGCGGGCGAACTTCCCGCTCCCGTCCCGCTTCTCAACACTCTCCCTGCTCCATCAAACCAGCTTCGAGTCGTGATCGTCTTCGTCACTCCGTCGGTGTAAGTGACCTGCTCTTTATATGCCAACTGATCGTTGAGATTCGAGTCCTTGTCGAACTGTGTCGTCGTAGTCGCTCCCGTTGGCGCAGTGACAGTCAGCAGCCTCCACGCATTGTCGTACTGAAATGTCGTGTTCAATCCGTCCGGGTCGCTCGCCTGAGTCGCCAGCCCCGTGTTGAAGTTGTACTGATACTGCGTAGTCAGATTCGGCCCTGAAGTCGATCCGTCTCTGACTGATGTCGGCTGTGAATAATAGTTCGACCCTGAGAAGGTGAACGCCTTGACCGCGCAGCAACTCACATCCACCTCGACCGCGTTGCCGAACAGATCATACTTCGTGTACTTCGTGGATGAAGTTCCAGCCGCGACGTTGCTGAAGGTCTGCACTCCGGTCACGTTGCCTCGCACAGTCTTCGTCGCGTCGAACGACGAATCGTGGTTGGGCGGATAAGTCCCGCTCGTCAGCCCATAAGTTTCCATCCCGCCTTTGGCCGCATAGTCGTCATAAATGAAAACCGTCTTGGCTCGCTTCGTCCCTGTGCTGTCGAACACCTCGATCGAATCGACGAGTTGCAGCAATCGCGCGTCGTCCAGATAAGCCGTCCCGTCCTTGTAGGTGTATTTAGTCCGCCGCTGATAGGCTGCCGCGAATCCGAACTCATAAACATTGTTCACTCGCCCATAGCTTCCATAAGTGAACTCCGTCCTCACTCTCGGCGAAGTCCCGTCCTGAGTTTCTATGGAAGCTATCTGCGCGCCTCCGTCTGCGGGAGTGAGATAAGTCGTGGTGGATTTGAACAAAACCGTGCTGCCATCTTTCTGCTCGACCGTAACCACCCTGCCCGACGAGACAGGATCGTTGGTCGGGTCATTGCCCGTAGTCGTCACAACAGTCAGCCCGTTGGGATAAGTGGTAGTGGCGATGTCTACAGTGAAGCCGTTGGCATCGGTTGCAGTCGAGCGGCTGAAAGCATAGACCGACTCGGTGTTGTCGGCATTGCCTGCCGCGTCAGTCTTTCCCTGCCACCATTCCATCTGTTTGGTGTACTGAGGCGAATCGTTGAGCGAGCCGACCTGATTGCGATTGTAAGGGTCAGCCGGGTCGATAGTCGTGTAGTCGTATTTGGTATAGGCTATCTCCGTTCCATCGGTTATCGTGCTGCCCGCTCCGGTCATGTCTTTTCTCGAAGAAATTCTTCGAGCGCAGCCGTAGGTGCTGTAATCGGCCATCAGATATCCGCGACCGGTCTGCGGATAATAGATTCGCTTGACTACGGTCAGAATGGAGTTGTTGGCAGGCGCGGTGACAGCAAGGCTCGCGCTGAAGTTATATTTCAAAGTGATGTCCTGATATTCGATCCTGACCATTTCTCTGACGCTCGACCCGCCCGCGAAATCCGGCGCTGTCACTGCCGCGAGCGCGTTTTGAGGTTTGCCGTTGGCCGCGTCCGCCGGATAGCCCGCCTCTCCGTAATACTTGAATCTCACATAACGGCCCAGCGTGTCGTAGATGTAATCAATGGCCCAGCGATATTTGAAAGTAGAGGAAGAGTATGGCTTGTAGGCGATGGTTATCAAATCGCCATTGCGAGTGCGGATGCTTGTGGGCAGGAATCGGTTATTCACGTCTTCATAATTGACCCACGTTCCGTCGGGGTATTTCAGCTTGCCGGTTCGGGACAGGTGAATGAATGTGCCGTCGTTGCTTTGCCACTTGTAAACGCCCTCTGCCGAAACATAAGTCTGCTGAAGATGAATCCTTGTGCCGTCGGGCTGTATCAACAATCGATTGCCCGGAGCGTTGGCCGATCCGACGCCCGACCCGTCGCCCGTCGATGTGTTGTCATAGTTTTTTACTATTCTCCCGAAGCCTATCCTCCACCCGGCGGCAGGCCATCCCTTGTCGTAATTGAAGGTCATCTGTGAAGCGTCTTTGTTCCACAATCGACTGTTGTAGACCAGAGCGAGAGTGGTTCCCAACCCGCGCCCGCCAAGCCCGAGTACGGGAGCGACGAATTGATAGTTGTAGCTTCCGAGGTTCTTTTTCGTTTTGGCCGCGCTGCCTGCGATGGTTTCCTGCGCGCCGAAGCGGGGGCTGCCCACAGCGTTGTTGAAAGTCGTGGCCTGCGCTGCAAAGGTGTCCGAACCGTCGCCGTCAATCGGCCCCGGCCCCTGAAACATCGCGGCGGGCGATGAGTGAGTTCGTAGCGCCGGCTTGAGCCGGAAGTCTCGCCCGCGAAAGCTTCCGCCTGAAGGCGGGACTACGAACTTCTTCTTAAAATTTGCAACCGTTCTCGATAATCGGGCTGATTTGTCCTGCGCTTTCATGGCTGCCGGTCTCGCTGTCGATTTGAACGGCGCGACGACCGTCGATTTGCTCTTTTCTTCGCCCGCGACAATCAAGCCGTCATTGGAAACCGCGCCCTGCTTCGAATCCTTCACGTCTTCGGCTTCAGGGTCTTCGCAATCGTTCATGTGCTTCTGGTCATATTCGAAATCGCTTTCAACAGGCCGCGCGCCTTCTTTCACTTCGATCAGGACACTGGCTCGCGCCGACCCCGCTCGCGCCGTTACCCGCGTCTTACCGGGCGATATGGCCGTCACCTCTCCGTAGGATGTCACCTCGGCGACCGCTCCGTTGTCCGTCTCCCACTCGATCGCCGCGCCGTGAACCACTTCCGCTTCGCCGTCTTCGCCCCGACGAGTGTGGTCGAGGGCGAGAGGCACGAGGGTTCGCGTTTCGTCCGCGTAGAGCAGCACGCGACGGGGGCAGAGTCGCAGTTTCGTCACTCGCGCGGCCCGATCCTGAGCGGTCAATTCGTCCTGCTTTTTGTTCGACAGATCGAAGGAAAAATAATCGGCGGAGTCTCGCAAAAAATTTATCGAATAATCTATCGAGTGAGCGGCCTGATGGCGCAGGGCTTCGACTTCGGCCTGGGAGCGGGGAGCGATGATCGAAGCGATCAAAAGAGCGGTTATGATGAAACGGATTCAGGTGATTCGTCGTCGGCTGTTCATAGTCATCCTTTCAATGTACAGCAGGCTGCCAGCCTGCTGATCTTCAACGTACAGCAGGCTGCCAGCCTGCTGATCTTCAACGTACAGCAGGCTGCCAGCCTGCTGATTCCCTGATTCTCATGTTTTCAAAGCGCCAACCGTCGGCCAGCCTGCTGTTTCTCCAATTCGATTCGCCAACAGGCTGGCCGACGGTTGTACGTCAGAGCAGACCTGTCCCGCAAAGGGCGCTGTCGGCCCACAAAATCCGGCATTGGTTTTTCACGTGATGAGGGAACGCGAGTCAGACGCGCTCGTGAAACGATTCTTTCACCGAGCTTTTACACTTTTCCCCGCATTATTTTCGTTTCGGTCAGAACAGGCATTTTGAGCGCGCAGTGTTTGTACCACAAAACACAAATGGCTGTCAACGACTTTGTTATATCGAAACTATTTTGGCGGGCGAAAATCGCTTCCCTCTGTTTCAGGTTTTCCGCAAGCGCGAACAAACTATCTGCTTGGACATTTGTGGAACGCACATTTGTTTATTGCACACGCCAGACGAAAGAATAAAGCCATCAACCGACCAGTTTTTTTAATTTTGCCTTTTCACTGCATTTCCGATTTATGCTCGATGGCGAATCTGACCAGAGCGAGAGAGCCGTGAAGGTCGAGCTTGCGGCAGATGTTCGCCCGATGTGTGTCTACCGTTCGCGGGCTTATGAACAACTCGTCGGCTATTTCGCGCGTGGTTTTGTTTTCTGCGATGAGGCGAAGCACACGCCTCTCGGTCGGGGTGAGGTCTTCAAGGGCAGGCTTGAGTCGCGCAAGCGCGTCTGCCTTTGATTTGCGACGCACGAGATAAGAGGACAACTGCGGGCTGATGTAGTGCTGATGCGAAGCGACTGCGCGTATGCTTTCGATGATGTCAGTCACCGCGCTGTCTTTCAGCACGTATCCTTTCGCTCCCAGATCCATCGCCGCCTGAAAAAGTTCTTCTTCGCGATGGATAGTCAGGAAAACCACTTCGACCTCAAGACCGAGCTTTTGAATCTCGCGGGCGACCGAAAAGCCGTCCATCACGGGCATATCGATGTCTAGTACGGCTACATCGGGACGAAGCGATTGAATCTCTGCAAGAGCCGATTGCCCGTCGCCCGCCTGAGCGATGATCTTCATCCCTGGGTCGGACCGGATCACGCGGGCGAGTCCTTCTCTCACGACCGGATGATCATCTGCCATCACTATGCGTATTTCGCGGCTCATCTCTTTTCTTTCCCGACAGGAATTCTTACCGTCACCGTCGTGCCTTCATCAATCGATGATCTGATTTGTAACATCCCGCCCAGAAGTTTTGCTCTCTCCGCCATGCCGAAAAGCCCGAACCCGCGACGCGGCTTTTCTGTCTTCTCCATCGACTCCGCCGCGAACCCTCGGCCATCGTCTCGCACAGAGATTTCAACCATCTCTCCATCGCGGTGTATCTCTACTGCGGCGCGGCTTGCGCGAGCGTGCTTGATGGTGTTGTTGACTGACTCCTGCACGATGCGATAGAGGCTGATCTCCTGTTCATTGGTGAATGTGCCTTCGAGGTCATCGATTTGAATCGAGAACTCGATGCCTGAAGCGTCAGCCACTTTCTTTATCATCGATTCAATGGCCATCTTCAGCCCAAGCCGGTCGAGGAGATACGGACGGAGATTGTACGAGATGTCTTTAACTTCGTCTATGGCCTGAGTCGATTGCTCGGCTATTCGATCGAAATGATCGCGCGAGGCGTCTTCCGGAGATTTCAATCCGAGTAGCGCGAGGTTCTTTATTATCGCAAGGCTCTGACCGAGGGAGTCGTGAAGCTCTGCGGCTATGCGCTTGCGCTCCGCTTCCTGCGAAGAGATCAACTGCCGGGAAAAGGCTTCCTGAGCCTCTTTCGCCTGACGGAGCCGCGCAACCCTCCACTGATAAGCGCCCATAGCGAGCGCGATGATCATAAGCGCGATGACAGAGGTGAACCACCACGTCCGCCAGAACGGAGGATGAACCACTATCCTGATGCTCGCGCCCGTTTCATTCCACACCCCGTCGCTGTTTGCAGCCGTGATTCTGAATGTGTAGCTGCCCGGAGGAAGATGCGGATAATAAGCCGCGCGCCGCGTGCCTGCTTCCACCCACTCCGAATCCAGCCCTTCGAGCAGGTAGCGAAAGCGGACGCGCTCAGGCTTGATGAAGCTCAATCCCGTGTAATGGATTTCGAGGTTCTGTTGATGAGGGCCGATTTCTATGGTCGTCGCGCGACGTTCTATCGCGTCGCGGTCGAGGAGGATTTCTTCGATGACGACCGGCGGAGGTTTTTGATTTACCTCCACCGATTCGGGATCGATTACGGCGACGCCCTGCTGTGTGGGAAACCACAATCTGCCGTCGCGCGATCTTATGCCTGCGGGCTGGCGTCCTCCGTTGCACTCTATGTTGAGCAGTCCGTCGTGCTTTCCGTAAGAGACCGACGTGAGGTGTCGGATTTTTCCTTCGGCAAAATCGAGAAGCTCGCGACGGCTCACGCGATAGACGCCCTGATTGCTGCTCATCCAGAAATTGCCGCGCCGATCTTCCAGTATTTGAAACACCCCATTGCTGAACAATCCTTCGCGGGTCGTGAAGGAGGTGAATCGCCCATCTTTGAAGAGGCTCAACCCGCCGTCATAAGTGCCTATCCACAGCGCGCCCTCCCGGTCTTCGTAGATGCAGCGCACGCGGTCGCTGGCCAGTCCGCCTTTCGCGGTGAAGGAAGTCAGCCGCCCGTCTTTGAAAAGAGTCAACCCGCCATACGTGCCTATCCACACGTCGCCGTTTCGATCCTCGTGAATCGCATGAATGTCATCGCCTGCAAGCCCGTCTCTTGTGGTATAAATCGCGCGCGCGCCGCCCTCGAATTTTACCAGTCCGAGGTCGGTTCCAAGCCATAGCCTTCCGCGTCGGTCTTCGTAAATCGCCGAGCCGTAGTTGAAGGCGAAGCCGAGTCTTGAAGTGAAGTCTGTGAATTTCCCGTCGCGGAAATAGCTGAAGCTGCCCGTCGCTCCGACCCACAGACGGCCCGCGCGGTCCTCGAATATGGAATAAACCAGCGTTTTGGGCAATCCGTCTTTTTTCGAATAGCTCGTAAACCTGCCGCCTTCGAATCGGATCAATTCCGTCGCGCCCATCCAGATGCGGCCCGCGCGATCCTCGAATATCGGATAGACGTTGTCGCTCGTCATGCCGTCGCGCGTCGAATAGACGGTGATGGTCTGCCGGGTCAATCGATTCAATCCCCGGTCGCCGGTTCCTATCCACAGAGTCCCTTCGCGGTCTTCGCACACGGCGCGAATGTTATCGCTCGAAAGACCATGCTCTGTGGTGTAGAGGGTGAACTTTTCATCTTTGAATCTGACAAGCCCCGCGCCGGTGGCGAACCACACGTCGCCCCGGCTGTCTTCGCACACCCAAAGGACAGGCGCGCGCGGGAGTCCTTCCTGATAGACTGTGATTTGGTCGCCTCGTATGCGATAGATTTTGCCGCTCAAGCCTCCTACCCACACATCGCCCCTGCGGTCCCGGCGCATTCGAAGGTAAGCTATGCTCAGATCGGAGGGCGGAATCGCGTAGCTCGTCGCCCGGCCTTCGGAGATGCTGTGCAGCCCCGATTCATCGACGTACCACAAATCGCCCGCGTCTCCGACGTGAATGGCAAGGCTTGCCGACTCTTTGGCGCGCGGCGAGTACGGGATCATTCTTTCGCCATCGCAGTGAACGCTCCCCCGATCGGTGCTGACGAGCAGACGCCCGCCCGTCTCATTATGCAGCGAAAGTATCCAGTTGCCGGGCAGCCCGTCTCGTGTGGTGAAGGTGCGAAACGATCCGTCTTTGTAGCGGGTCAGTCCGCCGTCTTCAGTGCCTATCCAGAGGGTTCCCTCTCTGTCTTCGAGAAGCGAGTTGAAGCGATTGCTTTCTATTCCGCGAGTGTTGCCTTTGTTGAATACGGTAAACTGCACCCCGTCATAGCGCACAAGCCCGTCGAGCGTTGTGAACCAGAGGTAGCCGTCGCGGGTTTGAAGTATGGAGTAGATGGAGTTTTGAGGCAGCCCCGTGTCTGTTGTCCAGGCGTCGAAGCGATAAGCGTCGGAGTTTTTCGACTGAGCAGCAACGCGCAGACTGGAAGGCTCCGCGCCTCTTACAACAATCGCTGATGTCAGGATAGCCAGCCCGTAGATGAATGCCTTGCTGTTCATAGACGGCTTCCGAGACCGGCCAGATTATACTTTTGACTACGCCGACGGCAAAACGAAAGAAGATAAAGAGTCCAGGCCATTTCTCGACGCAGCGGGTCGAGAAAGTTTGCATTCTCATCCCGCGCTCTTCCCGATTCAACTGCGACGACGACCGATCATATCGAGACCTACGGCGGTCACCAGAATCATCCCTTTCACTATGTCCTGCGTGAAGTCCTGATAGTTTTCCAGCGACATCCCGTTGTCGAGGCTGGCCATAAACAACGCTCCCAGACACGCGCCCTGAACCGACCCTCGCCCTCCCATCAGACTTGTGCCTCCGATTACACAAGCCGCGATCGCGTCGAGCTCAAGCAAACGTCCCGCGTCGGGCGCGGCGCTCCCCACTCTCGCAGTGTAGATGATGCTCGCAAGCCCGGTCAGCGCGCCCATGATCGAGAACACCGCAAGCACGTGTCGACGGATGTTGATCCCGGAAAGCCGCGCCGCGTCCGAGTTGCCTCCTATCGCAAACAGGTAGCGCCCGAAGGTCGTGTTCTGCGTGAGAACCGCCCCGGCAACCGCGACCGCCATCAGTATCAGCACCGGGATGGGAACGCCCGCGTAGCTGTTGAACGCCCAGGCCAGCGCGCAGACGATCACCGACGGGATGACGATCTGCAAGGCAAGCCGCATAAGGCTCTGGGAGCCGAGTCCGTGTTGACGCCGCGAACGCTCGCGCAGGAGAGTGATTGCCGTTATGGCGATGACCGCAAGGGCCGCAAGCGCGAATCCGCCTGAGTGAGCTATGTAATCCTGCCCCATCGATTTGAACGCCGGAATCTGAACCGGGATCGTGTTGCCGCTCGTTATGCCCTTGATCGCTCCGCGCCACGCGAGCAATCCCCCGAGCGTGACGATGAAGGCCGGTATGTTGACATAGGCGACGAGAAAACCCTGAAATGCGCCGATCACCAGTCCCACCGCGATGCCTGCGGCTATTGAAGGCAACAGCCCCCAGCCGAGCCACGCCTGCGCGATGACCGCCACTCCGCCCGCAAGCCCGACCACAGACCCGACCGACAGATCGATGTGGCCGGTGACGATTATCATCAGCATCCCCACCGACAGCACCGCAGTGATGGTCGCCTGTCGCATGAGGTTCGAAAAATTTCTGGCTTCCAGAAACACGCCGTCCGTCGTGTAGGCGAAGATCGCCCACACGGCGATGAGCGCGATGACCATCGAATAGGTTCGCAGCGCCGAATTGAATTCCAGTCGGGACGCCGACGCGGGCGTCTTCTCCACTGACTCTTTCTCTGATTCACTCATCGTTTCTCTCGCTTCGAAAAGATCACCTGCTCGCCTTACGTTTTACTCCGTCCCGTCGCGCACTCCATCACTTTTTCGGGCGTGGCTTCCTCGCGCGCGAACTCTCCGGTCAATCGGCCTTCGTGCAGCACCAGCACGCGGTCTGCGAGGCCGAGCACTTCGGGCAATTCGGAAGAAACCAGAATGATGGCCAGTCCCTCGGCAGCCAGCCGGTTTATCAGCGCGTAAATTTCCTGCTTGGCTCCGACATCGATCCCGCGCGTAGGCTCGTCGAGCATCAGCACGCGCGGATCGTTGAGCAGCCATTTGGCCAGCACTACTTTCTGCTGATTGCCTCCCGAAAGACTCCCGGCGATGGACTGCAGCGAAGGAGCTTTGATCCTCAGATCGCTCATCGCCCGCCGCCCCGACGAAGCCTCGCGTTCGGGACGGGTGAAGAACCGCCCCGACAGTTGCTTGAGCCCGGCAAGCGTCATGTTATTGACGATGGTCTGATCCAGAACCAGCCCGAATCGCTTCCGATCTTCGGTGACGAAACCTATTCCAAGCCCTATGGCCTCAAGCGGAGAAGTCACGCGCGCAGGCTTGCCTTCCATCAACGTCTTCCCGGTGACGCGGCCCGCGTGCGCGCCGAAAAGAGCCATCAGCAGATCGCTGCGGCCTGCGCCCATCAAGCCCGCGATGCCCACCACCTCGCCGCGCCTGACTGAAAAGCTCACTCTGTCGACGAGCTTTCTGTCCGTCAGAACCGGATCGTAAACCGTTATGTCGCGCGCTTCGAAAACCACGTCGCCCGGCGTGTGGCGACGTTCGGGAAATATCTGGTTGACTTCGCGCCCGACCATCATCGCTATCACGCGCGATTCGTCCAGATCGGCGGTCGCGTTCGTTCCCACCGCGCGCCCGTCGCGCAGTACGGTTATGCGGTCGCTCAATCGAAAGACTTCGCCAAGCTTGTGCGAGATGTAAATCATCCCGACGCCTTCGTCGCGCAGGCGATTGAGTATGGCCACAAGCGTTTCGACTTCCGAGTCGGTCAGCGCGGCGGTCGGTTCGTCCAGCACGAGTATGCGCGCGCGCTGCGAGAGCGCCTTGGCTATTTCGACCATCTGCTGCTGTCCTATTCCAAGCTGACGGGCCGGGGTTTGCGGATCGATTTTCAGATGCAGACGGTCGAGCAGATCGCCGGCGTCTGAAAAAAGCTTGTTCCAGCCGATGAAGCCCATCCGCCGGGGCTCGCGTCCGAGGAAGATGTTTTCGGCCACGCTCATTTCAGGCACGAGCGAGAGTTCCTGATAGATGATCGCTATGCCCGATTCTTCCGAATCGCGCACACCGGTGAATCGCCGCCTCTGCCCGTCGAGATGAATCTCGCCTTCGTATTGAGGGTGAGGATAGACGCCGCCCAGAATCTTCATCAATGTGGATTTGCCCGCGCCGTTTTCGCCCACCAGCGCGTGGATTTCTCCGGCGCGAAGATCGAAGGAAACTCCGTCGAGGGCGCGCACGCCGGGAAAACTCTTGGCGATGGCGCGCATTTCAAGAAGCGGTGAGTTGTTCATAAAAAAAATCTTCAGTTCGTAGTCCCGGCTTCAGCCCGAAGCTGCGTCTTCCAGAACTTCCGCTTCAAGGCAGAACCGCGAACTTCTTTTGAGACTCCAGACTCCGCACTCCCGACTCCCGACTGTCATTTAGGCCACTGATCGCGGGGAAGGTTCTTGTACACTTCTTCCGCCTTGCGAAAACCGTCCTTGATTATCGTGTCGGCCATATTGTTCTTATCGACCGTTACGGGTTCGAGCAGAACTGAAGGCACATCCTTGCGACCGTTGTTGACCGTAGAGGCCGCGCCCGCACTTTCTCCGCGCGCAAGTGCGACGGCGACTTCGGCAGCGCGCCGGGCGAGCTTATCGATTGGCTTGTAGACGGTCATCGCCTGTTTGCCCTCGACTATGCGCTGGAGGGCGGCCAGATCGGCGTCCTGACCGGAGACCAGAACCTTGTCGGCGATCTTCTGCTCTTCGAGCGCCTGAATGGCCCCGCCCGCCGTGCCGTCGTTCGAGGCTACGATGGCGACGACATCGTTCTTGGCCTGAGTGAGAGCATTCTCGGCAATCTTGAGCGCCTCGCTCGGCTGCCACTCTCTGGCCCACTGCTCCATGACGATTTTTATGTCGCCGCTGTCGATAGAGGGCTTGAGCACTTTAAGCTGGCCTTCGCGCAACATCTGGGCATTGTTGTCGGTGGGCGAGCCTCCGATGAGGACGTAGTTGCCTTTGGGCGCGCGGTCGAAGAGATATTTGGCCTGAAGCTCTCCGACCTTGACGTTATCAAACGAGATGTAGAGATCGACATCGCTGTTGCGAATCAGCCGGTCGTAGCTGACAAC
The DNA here is from genome assembly GCA_964588615.1 of uncultured Clostridia bacterium. Taxonomy (GTDB): domain Bacteria; phylum Acidobacteriota; class Blastocatellia; order UBA7656; family UBA7656; genus UBA7656. The sequence goes on from CAZPQE010000033.1 coordinate 15,364, forward strand.
GGGGACGTTCTGACGTTTGGCAGCTTCGACTATCGAAGCGGCGACTTCGGCGTTGTGGGGGACGACGACCAGAACGTCTATGCCCTGCGAGAGCAGGTTTTCAGCCTGCTGCAACTGAATCGCGTCGTCGCTGTTTGCGGATTGAACCAGGGTTTCAGCGCCGAGTTCTTTGGCGCGCGCGACAAACAGGTCGCGGTCGCGCTGCCATCGCTCTTCTTTCAAAGTGTCCATCGAAAAGCCTATGCGGAGAGCGCCGGACTTTTTCGACGGAGCATTTTTATTCTGTTCGGGCGGCGCGCTCACGCAGGCCGCAAAGGCCGTCAACAGTATCAGCAACACGGATGGTAAAACTCGTTTCATATATCCTCGCTTTGTGTTGAATTTTCTAATTCACTCGATCCGGACCCGCGCATGGTCGTTTCGTGACAGTGACCTATAGCATAGGAAGGGTGAAAAGCAAAAGGAAAAAAGCGCGCAGTCGCGCCCGCAGGCTCGAACTTGAAATACCACTCCGATTTGTTTTGATAGCTGGTCTGCTCATCAATCGAGAGGAAGCTCATGGCGTTCACGAAAAAATATTCAAGGCTGGTCGAAAGCGTAATAAAAGATCGCGGAGAAGCATACTTCCGCCAGCGCAGGGTCAATGTCGTCAAAGGCAGCGCGCGGTCTTTGACGGCCACCGTGCGCGGCACGAGCAATTATGAAATCTCTCTCTCTCTAACAACGGGCTTTCGGTCAGTTGCGACTGCCCCTACTACGAAGAGAACCTGGAGGTGTGCAAGCACATCTGGGCCGCGATGCTCGAAGCCCAACGTCAGGGTCATCTTTCTGCCGCCGCTTACACCGGGCCTGCGCGAATCATTTATGGAGAAGGAGAGGACGCCTGGGATGAAGAAGACCAGGCGCGATCTGGCCGATGCCATAATCAACGCCGACAACTCGCTGATTCGAAACCTGGTCCGCGAAGACCTTGAGTTGCTGTTGTCCTAAGAGAAGGCGGAAGTATTATCCGGCTGGCGCATCAGGATTATCGTTGAGCAGTGAAAGTCCTGGACCTCGTCAAGCTGATCGAGAAGGACGGTTGGCACTGGGTGAGAGCGAAAGGCGGTCATCATCAATATAAGCATCCGACCAGGCCTGGTCTGGTCACCGTTACCGGCAATCCGGGCGATGATCTTGCGCCGGGCACGGCAAACAATATCCTGAAGCAGGCAGGGTTGAAGTCATGAAAAGGTATTTGATTATTGTGGAAGAAACCCAAACCGGATACTCAGCTTATTCTCCCGATGTTCCGGGTTGTGGCTCGACCGGAAAAACCAGAGAAGAGGTTGAACAGAATATTCGACAGGCAATTGAGTTCCATCTCGAAGGGCTTCGGGAAGAAGGATGCGAAATCCCGGAGCCGAGCAGCTATTCCGTCGAAGTAGCAGCTTGAACTTCCGCCTGACTCGTCGCATGCGCCGTAGCAGTAAGCTGCGCGGGATGCCAATTTTCTCAAGCCCGCTTTCTGATCTCGCTTTCCAATCTGCCATGCGCCGCATCGATTACGACTTCGGCGTTGGCTACCCGCTGAAAAGTGTCGAACGCCGCGCGCTCTATGGCCGCTACCATTTCCGCATGCAGCCCGCGCGCGCCTGTGCCTCTTTTGAGACTTCGCGCGATGACGTGATCGAGCGCCGCGTCTGTCACCGTGAGTTTCAACCCCTCGGCGCTGAACTCGCCCGCAAACTGAGGCAGCACGTTTTCATTGAGTATCTGCCTCAAGGTCTGTACGGGCAGCGCCGGGAATGTCACTATGCGAGCGAACCGGCCAATGAGTTCAGGCAAAAATCCGTACTTCTGAAACGTCGCCGCTTCATCGACTGTCAGCGCGTCAAGCTCGGCTTCATCTTTCGCGCCAAAACCTATGCTGGCGCGCGAGGTCTTGAGCAGTTCATCGATCCCTGAAAACGCGCCGCAGGCGATGAAGGGTATGTTGCGCGTTGATAGCTGCGCCCGCTCGCCATAAGCCGAAAATCCGTAATCGAGCGGAACCATTACGTCCGACCCGTCGAGCATGGCCAGCAACTCGCGCTGCACCCCATAACCCGAAACGTCTTTCGTAGTTCCCTGACCCGCGAATCGCGCATTGCTCGATGACGACGCTATCTTGTCGAATTCGTCCAGGCATATCACCCCGCACGAGGCCAGAGCCGCGTTGCCGTCAGCCACGTGAATCAATCGCGTTAGTATGGCATGAACGTCGTCGCCGACATAGCCGCTTTCGGTGAAGCTGGTGATATCGACGATGACCGTCGGCAGCCGGAAGATGTGCTGAAAGAGCAGCTCGACCAGAAAAGTTTTTCCGCATCCGGTGGGGCCGAGCAGAAGAAGATTCTGCTTGGGCGGAATCGAGCGCGCTTCTTCGCCTCCGACGTAGAGCCGCTTGAGCCTTCGCACATGTCGATAGGCCATCAGCGAAACGGCCCGGCGCTGGTCTTCCTGCCCCTTGTAGCCGATGCGCTCCAACTGGTCGGCTATCTCGGGCGGCGAAGGCAGCGGCAGGCGATCAATGTACTCGCGCATATAATCGCGCTCCGAGCGCGAGCCTTCTTCTTCCGGCCAGCGTGATGATTCTTCGTCCATGTGGCCTCCTTCACGGCAGCCCTGCGACTATGACCTGCTGCGGCGTGAAGCTGGTGCCGTTTCTGGTGCTGCGATAAAACATCAGTCCTTCGTCATTGCCGACAATCGAGGTGTCTATCCATACGATGTGCAATCTTCCATCGCTGTCGAAGACCATCGCCGGGCTGTGAGCGCGGCCGGTGTTAGAGTCGGCGCGCGAGACCTGAACGGAATCGTCAAAGCTCACTCCCGCGTCCGAAGATTTCACAAGCAGCGCCTGCTGGTTTCGCCCCGACTGTTTATGAAAAGCCACGTACACCGAGTCTCCGAACACGGCCACGAACGGTTTGTGAAACTCCTGGCCCGCATCCTCGCTCACATCCAGGGGAGTGGAAAAGGTCTGCCCGCCGTCGGTCGAGCGCGAATAAAATATCTGAAAATCTCCGCCGCTTTCATCCACCCACGCGATGTGGATTCGGCCCGAGCGATCAACCGCGATGTGCGCTTCGGTCGCTCGGCCCTCTCCTGTCGAAACGCGCGATGGAGCGGAAAAGGTCTGCCCGCCGTCGGTCGAGCGGCAGAACATGATGGCGCTAACTCCGGGCGCGGTGTCTTCCCACGCGACGTTGATGTTGTTGAGGGAATCAATTGCGATCTCAGGGTCGAACGCATCGGCGCTCGATCTTGAGATATCGATTGGCTCGGTGAAGGTCGCGCCCTGATCGGTCGAGCGCAGGAAGACGACTCTGCGGTTGCCTGATGCGATCTCTCCCCACACGACGTTGACGCCCTCCTGAGAGTCGAGCGCGACACGCGGAGCGAAGGCTCCTCCGACACCGGGAGTGATGTTTGAGGGCGAGCGGAACTTGGTATTTTTTTTCGACCGCACCAGATAAGCCTGCGTAGTCCCGTTGGAATTATCGTGATAGACGATGTAGGCGCGGGTCGTTCCCGATCTGGTGAGGGCTATCGCGGGGCCGAACGCTTCGCCTCTGGACTTCGAGAGATTGCGCGTAAGTGGAAGATTGTTCCAGGTCTGGCCACCGTCTTTCGAGATGGTGAAGAAGGTCTGGCTGCCGGGAGTGCCTGCGCCCGCAGGCTTGGTGGCCACAGACATCGTTAAATAAATATTGTCCGATTTATCGACATCGATTGCGGGCGCGCGGGTCGCGCCGAAATGCCCCGGAAGCTGGGCCTCGACGCGGCGCGCACTGGCCAGCATCAGCAGAAAGGAAAAGGCTGCCAATAAGAGCGATGATGATTTTCGGTTCATACTTCCCCTGTGCGGAAAACATTCAAGATGAATTCTTCATCGGGAGAACATTGCACCGAGGATGTTACACGATGCTCGATTGGCGTTTCAACCTCGGCTCAAATTTGACAAGCCCGCATGCGGCATATAATACTGGCGCGTTGATAATGCTCCTTTCGAGGTTTGATAAATGACGGCAAAAATACTCGACGGCGCAAGCGTTGCCGCTGCGATCAAAGAGGAAGTGGCGGCTGAAGTGGCCGAGCTTTCGAGCCGGGGACAGCGCCCTGGCCTTGCGGCGGTGCTTGCGGGCACGGACGCCGCTTCGCAGATTTACGTTTCGAGCAAGGTCCGAACCTGCGGGCAACTCGGACTCTACTCCGAAAAGATCGAACTGCCCGAAACCACGACCACTGAAGAGATGCTCGCGCTGGTCAAAGATCTCAACTCGCGCGATGAAATCGATGGCATATTGATTCAACTGCCGCTTCCCGCTCAGGTCGATTCGGCGCTCGTCCTCAATTCAGTCGATCCGGCAAAAGACGTTGATGGATTTCATCCGGTCAATGTTGGAAAGCTGACGATCAACGAGCCGGGACTGAGGCCCTGCACTCCGGCAGGCATAATCGAGATGCTCGACCGGTATGAAATCCCCATCAAAGGCGCGCGCGCAGTCGTTCTGGGTCGCAGCCGGATAGTAGGGCTTCCGATGTCGTTGTTGCTGCTTCATCGCCACGCGACTGTGACTATCTGTCATTCGCGCACGGTCGATCTAGCGGCGGTGACGAGCCAGGCCGACATACTGATAGTGGCTATTGGAAGAATGTGCATGGTCGATGCAAGCTACATCAAGCCGGGCGCTGTGGTCGTCGATGTGGGTCAGCACAAGGTCACTTCGGCATCTGATCTGGAGCGATTCTTCGGCGACGACGCGAAGCGGCGCGCGGCATTCGACAAGAACGGCTACACGCTCACGGGCGACGTGAATCCGCGCGAGGCGTGGGAGACGGCGGGCCATTTCACTCCCGTCCCCGGCGGAGTCGGCCCGCTCACCATTGCGATGCTGATGAAGAACACGCTCACGGCGATGAAGATGCGTCGTGGCGCGTAGCATTTCCAGAGGTACAACAGGCTGCCAGCCTGTTGACACCCTGAAAATTTAGAAACCCGCAGGTAGGGAAATGAAAACCGCAAAGCGCGAGAAGCCACTTTTACCTTTTTCCTTTTCGGGTTTCCGCTTTGACTCGGCGGCGAGTCGCTATAAAATAGTGCCACCCGTTTTGCTGGCAGACCGAGAGAGTTTGTCATGCAGGAATACATCGACCGATTCAGAGACCATCTCAAGTATGAGCGCAACGTGTCCGAACACACCCTGCGCAATTACCTGAGCGACCTCGAACAGTTCTACGACACCCTCTGCCCCGTCGATGCGGACGGCAATCGCAGGCATATCGATATCCGTCAGATCGATCACATCACCATACGCGAGTACATGGCCAAACTCTACAGCGAGAAGCGCAAGAAGACTTCCATCGCCCGCAAGCTGGCCACTCTTCGCACATTTTTCAAGTTCCTGTGCCGCGAACAGATCGTCGAACTCAACCCCGCCCGGCTGGTCTCAAGCCCGCGACTGGAAAAAAAGCTTCCCAAAGTGATGTCCGTCGATGACGTGATTCGCTTCATCGAAACGCCCGACCTCGAAACCGTACTGGGCAAACGCGACCGCGCCATACTCGAACTGCTTTACGCCACCGGCATGCGCGTTTCAGAACTCGTCGGCCTCAACATCGAAGATGTCGATTTCAGAAACGACTCGATCCGCGTGCGCGGCAAAGGGCGCAAGGAGCGCATAGTGCCTTTCGGATCGAAAGCCAAAGAAGCGATGCAGGCATACCTCGGCGTGAGAGGCGAACTGCTCATCGAAGCCTCGGAAGAACAGCGCGACCCCAAAATCTTTTTCTTCAACTATCAGGGCACGCGCATTACCACGCGGTCGGTCGGGCGCATGATCGATAAGTATGTCAACGAGTGCGCGATGGCTCACGACATAAGCCCGCACTCGCTGCGCCATTCTGTGGCCACCCACCTGCTTTCGGCTGGCGCAGACCTCAGAGCGATTCAGGAACTGCTCGGACACGCGAGGCTATCGACTACGCAAATCTACACTCAGGTGTCGATGGAAAAACTGATGGAAGTCTACGACAAAGCTCATCCCAAAGCGTGATTGGAGAAAATAATTGGCGACACAATCAGAGAACTACTACCAGGCTGAACTGGTGGAGAGAGTCGATTTCACCGCAGACCTGGCCCGCTTTCGCTTTCGACGCCAACAGGGCTACGATTTTCAGTCGGGCCAGTTCGCAACTCTGGCAGTCGAGGAAAACGGCCAGCGCATACAGCGGGCTTACTCTATAGCCTCTTCGCCTGAAGAACCGCTGCTTGAGTTCTTCATCGAGATAGTCCCCGACGGAAAACTGACTCCCAGGCTGTGGCTGTTGAAAGAAGGCGACCGACTGCTTATCAGAAAGCGCGCTGCCGGGGCTTTCACCCTCGATGAAAAGAGCGGCGCGACACGCCATCTGATGGCGGCCACCGTCACCGGCATTTCGCCTTTCGTCAGCATGATAAGAACCCACCGCAGCAGGTTGAAACGCGGCGCGACGGACTCGCTCCGCTTCGCTGTCATCTACGGCGCAAGCCGCTCCAGCGAGTTCGGCCCTTACCTCAAGGAGTTGGAAGAAGTGGCGCGCGAAGGATGGCTCTCGTTCATCCCTACGGTCAGCCGCCCGTGGGAAGACCCGGATTGGCAGGGCGAGACGGGCCGCGTTGAAGACGTGATCAGAAAATACGCCGATGAGCTTGGCTTCGATCACGCTAACACCGTCTCTTATTCATGCGGGAATCCGCAGATGATAGAAAACGTCAAAGGCATACTCCGGCGGGCGCGATTTGCGAAAGAGCGAATCAGGGAAGAAAAATATTTTCAGATAAAGTGAGGGCAGTCTGGAGTCAGAACGCGCGCGCGCAAGCTGCCATCCTAAATCCACGCAGAAGAGTTAGCGGATAAAAGAGCAAGATAACAATTCACCTCAACAGAGTTCAGAGGAAGAGGAGGAAAGAGCCAAACTATCCCTTTGGCAGGAGCGCCGACGACGATTGCCGAAGGAATGCAACAGCACCGAGATGTCTTCTGCCGTCAGGCTGGATTCGAGCATGTCAGCCGATATGTCAACGGGCTGGCGCTGAGTTCGAACAAAACTCTGCAAGGCATCTACGCCCGGCAGGTATGGCCTCAAGGATAAGAGACTTTGCGGCGTGCTTTGCACGCCGCGGTATTGGAAGCCCCCTGGTCGAGCGATGAGTTGATGAGATGTCATCGAGCAGTCGTCTTTTTTCTGCGGCCCTTTCGTTTCGAGGCAGAGCCTCCGGGCGGCGCAGCCGCAAGTGATCTTCAAATGCCCCGGAGTCCAGGACTCACCGCGCATCGAAGCGGCACAGCCGCAAACCTTAAATCGCCATCATCGAATGTGACGGCCTTTCTACTTTTTCATTTTGCCTTTTTACTTTTGCCTTCCTGTTGCGTCACTGCCAGAAGTAATGCCAGGTGTAGCCGAGATCGATCTTGCGTCCCGCTTCGAGTTTCACGTCCCACCTGATTCTGCCTATGCCGTTGAGGTGATGCCACCAGTGAGGCCAACTGTACCAGCCCCACCAGGACGGGTAATCGCCCGCAGGCATGTACCTGCCGTCTTCGAGCACGTTGACTTTCGTTATCTGCCCGTTGTTGTCGGCTGTATCGATGTGGCCGAGCGCGTGGCGAGTGACTTCTATGTCTACGGGGACGCCGCGATAATTCGTGAGCGTGATCGCGCCGATCAGTTCCACGCGGGCGTAATCGTTGCCCTGCCATCGAAGAGCATTCGGCGTGCGGCGCGTTTCGGTTTCATTTTTCGCCACCTGAATGTCTACGGCTTTGGTGATTTCAAGATCGACTTTGGCTCCGATGGCTGTGTAAGTCATCATCCCCTGCGCGAGCACCCGGTCGTCGCGGACTATGAGCGCGGGCGCGGTCGTCAGCGGGTAGCTGCTCTGATTGGTCAGTCGGATTTTGTGCGCGACTTTCGGCGCGGAAAACAAGCGGGCCAGTTCCATCTGCTGTTCGCTGTTGAGATTTCCACGCGCTTCGGGCGGTGGGGCGTAGGGGAGGTCGAGCGCGAAAACGTCCCTGTAAGGCACGGTGTATTCGGCTATGGTCATCGACATCCGCTCGCCTTTTCTGAGAGTGATATTTTTGACGGTGAAGATGAACAGG
>CAZPQE010000034.1:0-8918 GCA_964588615.1 uncultured Clostridia bacterium
TGAGAGGACCCTGCCGCGATGCTGCACGAGGTATTGCAGCAGCAGGAACTCCTTCGGATGAAAACGCTCTGCTGACCAAAAAGATTCGTAAGGAACTCATCACACTCCCCTATTACGGCGTATTCGACAATCTGGCTTTCGAAATCAACGGCGACACCGTAGTCCTTTCCGGGCAGGTCACGCGCTCGTCGACGCGCAAGGACGCCGAGCACCGGGTGGCGAAGATAGAAGGCGTCGAGCGTGTGGTCAACAACATCCGAGTGCTGCGGCTCTCTTCCTTCGACGATTCGATTCGAGTGCGCACTCTGCGGGCGGTGGCTGGCACTGCCAGCCTCTATCGCTACTTTCAGGGCGCCAATCCTTCGCTTCACATCATCGTCGATGGGGGCCGCGTCACGCTCGAAGGCGTGGTGTCGAGCAAGTCGGACAGCCAGCTTGCCTACATCGCGGCCAACGGCGTGAGCGGGGTCTTCAAAGTCACCAACAACCTCAGAGTCGAGCGCGATTAAAAAACCTCAGACCGGGCGAGACGCTCGCCCGGTCGTTTCCTCTGCTCCGGGGCCTTTGATCGTCGCAATCTCCTTGCAACAAATTTGAAACTCGGCGAAATTGATATCGTGATATTACCCGGAGGTACAACAATGAGAATCGCAAGGAACAGAATCGGAAAGAGATCGAGCATCGCCGTGCTGTGCGCGATCCTATCAGCAGTGGGAATCGGCTACGTCGTTTCAGCCCAGCAGCGGTCGCAGTTGCCCTCTCCCTCGGACCTTTCGCGGGCTTTCATCGAAGTGGCCCGTCAGGTCAAGCCGGCAGTCGTCAGCATAGACACGGTTGAAAAGGCCAAAGCTCCTTCCGCGCGCCGTCGGCAAGGCATACCGCAGATACCGTTTCCGCCCTTTGACGAACAGCCTCGCCGACAGCGCGGGACGGGATCGGGGGTCATCATCAGTTCTGACGGATTCATACTAACCAACAACCATGTTGCGGCAGACGCCGACGAGATAAAAGTCAAGCTGGCCGACGGGCGCGAATTCAAGGCCCAGCGCGTAGGCGCTGATGCTGAAACCGATATCGCGGTCATAAAGATCGAAGCTCAGGGATTGCCCTCTGCAAGGCTGGGAGATTCAGACCGGCTCGAACAGGGCGAATGGGTGCTTGCGCTCGGCAGCCCGTTCGGGCTTCAACAGACGATGACCGCAGGGATAGTTTCGGCTACGGGGCGCGACCTCGGAGCCGCCGTCGGGCAGTTCACCAATTTCATACAGACCGACGCATCGATCAATCCGGGAAATTCGGGCGGGCCGCTCGTCAACATGCAGGGCGAAGTCGTAGGCATAAACACTCTGATCTTTTCTCAGACCGGCGTGAGCGCAGGCATAGGTTTTTCCATCCCTTCGAACCTCGCCTCGAAGGTCTACTCTCAACTCATCGCGCGCGGCAAGGTGGTTCGCGGCTACCTGGGAGTTTTTCTCCAGCCAGTCACTCCCGCTATAGCCCGCATGGTCGGATACGACGGCACTGATGGCGCGCTGGTTCAGGACGTGGCCAACACCACCAGCCCTGCGGCCAAGGCGGGATTGCGCAGCGGCGACCTGATAATTGAGTTTGATGGAAAGGCAGTGAAATCTCCCAAACAACTGACTGAAATGGTGGCCGATCTGCCTGTGGGAAAGACCGTCCGCCTCAAATATTTTCGAGAGGGACGCGCTGAAACAGCGACCCTCGTTCTGGCCGAAAGGCCCGCGCGAAACGAAGAGTCTCAGCCTGAAGAAGAAGACCCGCAGGAGCTTGATGTAGAAAACATCGGCATTCGAAGCGTGACGGTAACGCCTGAGATCGCCCGCGAACTCAAGTTGAAGATTTCGACCGGAGCGGTCATTCAAAGCGTGCAGCCTGACAGCCCCGCTTCGGAAGCGGGCCTCCTTCGCGGCGACGTGATTCACCGGGTTGGCCGCACGCCCATAACCAGCCGACAGGACGTGGTTCGCGCTTTCGCGTTGCTCAAGGACGAAACCGAAGTGACGCTTCAGGTCGAGCGCGGAGGACAGCTTTTGTTCCTCACCCTCACGCTCGAATAAACTGCGCGTCGAAATAAGAGAGGAGGCGGTCATGTGTGATCGCCTCCCTTCCTGCTACAGCCCTGCCATATCCCACCTGCGGCGGATTTCGATTATCAACTCGGAAATTTTCTTCGTCACTTTTTCGAAGTACTCATTGGCTTTCGCCTGATCGAACTTCACATAGCCCTGTTCCGCTTTGTAAAGCCCTATCGAAGAAGGCGCGGGATAAGCCGAAAAGGTTCCCGGCGCGGGGTTGGGCGTTGCCAGATCGTCCGAGTATCGATCCTTGTGAACGAGCCTCGGATCGATTGCCTGAATGAAAGCGGTCTCGTTCCATCCGGCATGGCCTCCGTCCTCGCCGAAGACCGAAAGCGTTACATCCGAAGCGTAGCTCCACCAGTTGATGACCAGCGTGCGCACGCGCTTTTCCTGCCCGATCTCAGTCGCTATCTGCGTGAGCAGTGCCGTCTGCGGGCCGCCATGCCCGTTGACGACGATGATGTTGCGAAACCCGTTTTTGGCAAGCCCCGCCATCACATCCTTGACATAAGCCCTGTAAGCAGATTCGGAGATCGAAAACGCCCCCGGATAAGCGTCCATGCTTCCGGTCATTCCGTAGGGAATCGCCGGCGCTATGAGCGCGTTGGTATCGCGCGCGATTTTGCGGGCGATGGCCACCGGAGCGGTGATATCGGCTCCGTTGTTGACGACTCCGTGCGGCTCAAGCGTGCCGGTGGGCAATATCACGGTGTTGATCTTCGACGGCACTGCCTCGCGGAACTCCATCCAGTTGATGTCGCTCATATCGCGCGTCGATACTATGTCCTGTTGAGCGGCGACGGTCGCAGTAGCAAGGATGATGAAGCTGATCGAAAAGAAAGTTTTTCGGATCATAATCGGGTCCTCCGGTCGAGTGATTTGAGGGTCGGGGCGATTGTTTTCCCCGGAAAGGGGTTGTGTCAAGCAGAGTGACAAAGATTGGCAGACGGGTGACGCATTTTCCTGTCAATGCCTTTTAACTGTGGCCATATTCGCCATTTTGCAAAAGCTGCCCACGGGCTGTTAAGCATCAATCGGACAAGGCTGACTGGCTCAGGTCGATGCCCTTTCAGAGGCTGGTTATGTTCGCGCGGCGTTTTCTTTCCCGCTCTCAGACAGGCAGGCGCAACGCATTTTTCCGACGGTGGAAAAAACTGACGAATCGATCCCCCATTTTGAGGAGCGGTTGCACAGTAATCGAAAGGCGGTTGGAAAATGAATCCGCCGCAGCAAGGCCGCCGACCACTGGGCGAGCGCGTCGTCTCAGGTTGCAGCGCGGCTCTGGCCCTTCGCGCCTGCCAATCCAAAACGATTCTTCATTCAACTTTCGTTTTCGAGCCAAAGGCCAGCGGCATAACAGTTGCTCGCTGCTTCCCGTCCCAATGTCGTTGTTCCTTACAACCGAAAAGCGATGGCGATGCCTTCAGATCGGAGACGAGCAGTTTTTGGCCGCGCGCAAAGGTTGTGAATCCCCGTTCGGAGAAATCAGTGGTCGGTTGAATTTCGAGTCGAACAGAAGCGTCTTCCCAGGCAGGTTTCGACGCCAGAAATAAAAAGATAAAGCGCCCGACAGGTTAGTCAATATGAGCGTGTCCTACTTTCCTCATGCTTCGTTAGCAGCAGAACCCTTTTACGATTTCTTCTCTCCGGTCGATAGTTTCGATTCCGGCTTCGATCTGAGAGACGAGCGCATACTGGAGAATTTATGGGTGGTCGGTCTGGTCATGCAGCGGTTATTGCCCAAGCTTCCACCCTCGGTCGAAGCCGACGACCTGCACAGCGCGGGAGTGATGGGCCTCATCGATGCCGCCCAGAAGTATGACGTTGGCCGCGAGGCGCGTTTCCGCACCTATGCCGAACTCAGAGTGCGCGGCGCGATGCTCGATTACCTGCGCTCGCTCAGTTGGGCTCCGCGCGGTCTGCATCGCCGAGAGCGCGAGATGGAAGCGGCGCGGGCGACCGTAGAACAGAAATCGTGTCGAGCGGCGACGACCGCAGAACTGGCTCAGGAGATGGGGATCAGCCTCCAGGAGTGCCAGGCGCTTCTTGCCCGCATCAGCAGGCTGCGGATGAGCGATGATGAGATGACGGCAGACGACCGGCCTGATGGCCACCTTCACGCTAATGAAACGAGCGATCCGCACATCCGGCTGGAGCGAAAAGAAATGATCGATCTGGTATGGCGAGCGGCTCAGTCTCTTCCCGACCGCCTCAAACTAGCGCTGCGCCTCTACTACATCGAAGAGCGCAATATGAAAGAGGTCGGCCTGGCGCTTGAGGTCAACGAGGCGCGGGTCTCTCAGCTTCTTTCAAAAGCCACGGCGATTATACGCAGGGAAGTGGATCGTCTCCTTCAACCGCGCGCAAAAGACTCGCTTCCCCAAACCGGCCCCGCGGGCAGGTTTTCGGGCGTCTCTTTTGCCGCCTGATCAGCGACGAACCATTCGATTCAATTCCTCATTAGCCTGTTTAAGCTGATTCATGGCCTGCTTGTTGCGCTGGGTCAGTTCGTATTTTTCAAGCGCCGAGCTGACATCGGCCATAACCTTGTCCGGGTCCCAGGGCTTGGCTATTACTCGGATGGCCCCGGCGTTTTTGATCGCATCGATGAAGGTGTTGGTGTCGTTGTTGGCCGTCACCACCATGCGAACCATGTCGGGGTCTATCTGTCGGCTCTTGTTGAGCAATTCGGTTCCGCTCATTCCGGGCATGCGCTGGTCGGTGAGGATGAGCGAAACCTTTTCGCGTTTGAGAATCTCCAGAGCCTGCTCGCCGTCGGGCGCGGTGATGACCTTGAACTTGCGCCTCAGCAAACGCTCCAGCATGCGGAGATTGGCCGGTTCGTCATCAACCACGAGTATCGTATGATTGCTGTTTTCCATAAATCCAATCGAAAAAATCTAATCAACCGGTTCACAAGCCATTTCAGAAAAACCATTCGGGTCGAGCCTGAAAAGGCCGGAGTGGGATTGAACGAGCAGCATGAGGCCCTCGAACAATCGCTTGCGGTCAAGGCTTTCCTGATGGCGGGCGACGGCCTCGCTCACCGTTTCTTTGAGCGCGACCGGATCCCACGGCTTGCTCACGTACTTGTAGACGCGGGAAGTGTTTATGGCATCGATGAGCGCCTCTATGTCGGAATATCCCGTCAGTATTATCTTCACCGCGTCGGGATTGCGTCTGAGGCTTTCGCGCAGCAGGTCGGTCCCGCTCATACCCGGCATGCGCTGATCGGTGATGATGAGCGCGATATCTTCTTCATCGCGCAATATTTCAAGGGCATCTTCGCCGCTGGCGGCCGTCAGCACCCGGTAATCTCTGTGAAAGAGTCTCTCCAGCATGCGGAGATTCGCCGGTTCGTCATCGACAGCCAGTATAGTGTGTTTCATCCTGAGTCAATCTCTCCACGATAACTTATCGGCGGCCCCGGAAAAAACTTTATACCCGGCGCGCTATAAAGTTTTTTTCCGCCGCGCCGATAAGTATCGACGGGGAATAGCGCATTTTTGAGGCGCAGTGTCGATGACTATGAGACCGAATTCACTTAAACTTCGAAGCAAGTTTTATTTATCTTTCGGCGCGGTGCTGCTGCTCGGCGCGCTGGTAGCGGTGCTGATGCTGGTGATGTTGCAGCGTTCGTCGTCTTCCTACAAGCAGGTGCTTGAAACCGACCGGCTGTTGGCCGAACAAGCCCTGGCCATTCAGGCGGGCAAGCTGAGGATAAGCGAAGCCCTTCGCGGTCGCCTGCTTCACCCCTATGGAGATTTCGGCGATCAGGAGTTGAGCAAGCTCTCGCAGGCCTATGATGAGTTGAATAATTCTTACGGCGCGGCTCATAATCTGGCCTCAGACCCGCAGATAATTCGCACCCTCGATGAAATAGGAAGGATAGACGGCGAGCAGCTTCGCCCGCTTGAAGACAGGATACTGGGAGCCATCGAGCGACAGGAGTCAGCCGAGGCTGAAACGCTTTACTTCGATCAGTACGTGTCGGCCAGAGCCGAGCAGCAGGTATTGCTCGATCAACTCAATACTCTGGCTTCGCAGCGCATTTCGAGCGCCGTCGAGCGCACCACCCGACTGTCGCGGCTCGTGGGCATCATCGCCCTCGCGCTGACCGCCCTGCTCATCCTCTTCGGAGTGGTGCTCAGTTACTACCTGACGCGCTCCTTCGAACAGCCCGTCGCAAAACTCATGAAGGCCGCCCGCGCCATCGCCAGCGGTGATCTGGATCAAAAGCTTTCGCTCGACCGCAAGGACGAACTCGGAGAGATGGCCGACGTGCTCAACGTGATGGTGATGAACCTGCGCGGATTGAACGAAGACCTGGCCACGCAGGTCACTTGGCTGCGCGAGACCAAAGACGAACTGGCTCGCACTCAGGGCCAGCTGGTGCAGAATGAAAAACTGGCCGCTCTCGGCCAACTCGTCGCAGGCGTGGCTCACGAACTCAACAATCCCATAAGCTTCGTCTACAGCAATACCGTTTTGCTTCAGGATTCCTTCGCTCAGGTGCGCGGCCTGATCGATTATTACGATTCGCATCAGGAAATCCCCGCTCCGGTCAGGGCCACAGCCGAGCGAATCAAAGAAGAAATCGATTACGATTATCTGGTCAAGGACATTTCGCAGGCGCTCGAAGACTGTCACGAGGGCGCGCGCCGCGTGCGCGATATCGTGAAGAATCTCAAGACTTTTTCCAGGCTCGACGACACCGAACTGCGCCTCATCGATATCAGCGAGGGGATCGATTCGACCGTTCGACTGCTGGGGAATTATTTCCATCCCGACCGCGTCAGGCTCCACCGCGACTACGTCGATACGCCTAAAGTGGAGTGCTTCGGAGCGCAGCTTTCGCAGGTGTGGATGAACCTGATGGTCAACGCCGCTCAGGCCATGAAGAGCAAGGGCGATCTGTGGGTCAAGACGTGGGTGGAACGAGACCGAGTTATGGTTTCATTCCGCGACAACGGTCCCGGCATACCTGAAGACGTGCTCACCAGGGTATTCGATCCGTTCTTTACGACCAAGCCGGTGGGCGAAGGAACGGGGCTTGGATTATCGATAGTTCACGGCATAATCGACCGGCACGGCGGTGAGATCGGAGTCGACAGCCGACCGGGTGAAGGAACCACATTCACCATCTCGCTTCCGGTGAGCAAATCCAATTCGCCTGTCGAGAAGGAGACCGACCAGGAGCCGGTTGCGGCTCTGGCCTGATTTGATTTTTCAAGGACGCTGTCCCTTGGACCGTCGCCTGTTGGAGACATTTTGAATTTGAATAAAAAGTTTTCAGTAAGCGGAAGGGCTCTCAGGGCGATGTGGGCGGCGACCATACTGGCGTTGACCTTCGATCTTTCGCTGCCCGTTTGCGTCTATTCTGCAAGCGACGATGAGCGCAACATCGAAGCGATGGCCACCAAGCGCGTTCAGCCCGCTTATCCGCCCATGGCTCAGAAGTACCGTATAGAAGGGATGGTTGTCGTTCAGGTTTCGGTCGGAGGCGACGGCAAAGTTTCGAAAGCCGAATTCGTCAGAGGCCACAATATTTTTCGATCGGTCTCGCTCGATGCCGCAAAGCGATGGGAGTTTCGTCCGCCCGGCAGCAGTGGTATGAGCGGAACCGTGCGGTTCGTTTTCAAGTTGAGTAGCTGACTTTGCCCGTGGATTTCGCGATGGCCTCGCCATCTCTTCAGAGGTCTTCGCCAATGTGTTAGGACAGGAATAACCCGTCGTCCCTCGAAAAAGAACCCGTCGGACAAGGTGTACACGACTGCATCGGTGGCGAGCGAAATCTCCATCTGATCGTCGCTGATTGCCTCGTGTTTGCTCAAAATCTTCCCAGGATCGCCGCAGGAGGCGTTATGAAAAGAGCTTCGTGTCTGCTGATAGCAATGTTGTTCGTTCTGCCCTCATCCATCCTCTCGCAGGGGACCGGAGGCGCTATCACCGGATCGGTCCGCAACCAGGCGGGTGAAGTCGTTGCAGGAGCCAAAGTCACGGCCACCAACAGCGGAACCAGTCAGGCAAGATCGGTTTCAACCGATCAGGAAGGCGTCTACCGATTGCTGGCTCTGGCCGTCGGAACTTACGAGATCGTCGTCGAATCGGAAGGCTTCGCAAAAGTAATCCGCCAGGTAACGATCAGAGTCAATGAAGATGCCAGAGTCGATTTCGAACTCTATGTGGCGGGCGCAGTCGAGCAGGTCAATGTGGTGGCTTCCGACGGGCCTATCACCGAGACGAGCAACTCCATTCTGGGCATCGTCATAGAGAACAAACAGATCGTCGAGCTTCCGCTCAACGGCCGCAATTTTCTCCAACTCGGGACGCTGGTGGCCAATGTAAGCTCTACGGCCTCGCTCAGTGGCGGATCCGAAGGGGGCATACTCAACGGGCCGTTCGCCGTTTCCGGTCAGCGCGACCGCTCACTGACTTTCCTCGTCGATGGAGTCGATAATAACAACTCGCTGTCGAACAGCCTCTCGGCTCAGGTTTCGCTCGATTCCATTCAGGAGTTCAAGATGATAACCAGCCTCGGATCAGCCGAGTTCGGAACGCATTCGGGCGGAACGATCAACATCCTTACCAAGTCGGGCACCAACGAATTCCATTTCAACGCATTCGAGTTCTTTCGTCACGACTCGCTCAACTCTCCGAACTACTTCGAGAAAGTAGTCGACCGCAACCCGGCTCCCTTCAACCTCAACCAGTTCGGCGGGACGGCCAGCGGGCCTGTCCTCAAAGACAGGACTTTTTTTCTGGGCAGCTACGAGGGGCAGCTCACCCCCGAACAGGCACGTCGCATATACGAAG
>CAZPQE010000034.1:8928-23412 GCA_964588615.1 uncultured Clostridia bacterium
CGTGCCCGCCGAGAGCGAGCGCGCAGGCAGGTTCAGGAACCCTTTCACCGGGCAGGCAATCGATCTCCCGGTCGATCCGGTCTCGGCAGAGATTCTCCGTCGCTACATCCCGCTGCCGAATTTCGCCAGCGACTATGGAAATTATCTTTCGACCCCGCGCATTGATTCGGACAATGATTTCGCGCTGGCCAGACTCGATCATCTGCTCTTTGGCGACGGAGTGTTGAACGTGCGCTACTTCATTTCCAACAACACTACCTTCAACCCCATAATCTTCAGCGTGTTTTCGACCGCGCCCGGTCTGTCAAGCACGGCCCCGACCATTCCAGGCTTCGGCCTCGATGAAAGCTCGCGGACGCAGAATCTGGCTGTAGGCTACACGCACAATTTCACTTCCAATCTCATAAACGATCTGCGGTTGGGTTACAACCGCCTCCGAAGCGAGCAGATTACCGAAAATGAAATCAGCCCTTCGGAGATAGGCTTCGACGGGGTCGATTCGCCAACCGGATTGTTCGACATGGAAATTCCCGGCATCACCAGGCTCGGCAGTGTTTTCGTCTATCCGTTAAACCAGCGGATGAACAACTTCCATCTGGCCGATTCGGTGTCGTATCTGCGGGGGCGTCATTCGCTCAAGTTCGGCGGCGAGACCCGCTGGCTCCGCCACGACGCGCAAGCCCTGCGCAAGGGGGCGGGCTATCTCATCTTCAGCGGGCTGGCTTCGCAAATAAGCCCGGTCGCCGATTTCGTCCTGGGCATTCCGACTGCCGCCGTCCTCTTTCAGCGCGACCTCCGCTCGCCTCTCAGGCAGTTGCAAACGGGCCTGTACTTCCAGGACGACTATCAGGTGACGAGGCGACTGGTTCTCAATTACGGCCTGCGCTATGAGGTAAGCACTGTTCCCTCGAATTCGGAAGGCGCATTCGCCACCTTCTCCTTCGAGCGAGGTCTCTACAGGCCGGAAATCGATACGGAAGAAGGTATCTTTCGCGGAGACCACAACAACTTTGCGCCGCGTCTGGGTTTTGCCTGGAGCGCGACGGCTGACGGTCATACAGTCGTGCGCGGCGGGTACGGCCTGTTTTATGATGCGCTGCTTCTGACCCACGCGCTCGGTCTCAACAGCAACAGCCTCGAAGACCCATTATTTCTTGTGAGCTTCGCCCAGCGAAGGCCCGGCAATCTGGGCGAGGTCTTTTCCCCTCCTTCTTTGATGGAATCACCTGCGCAGCGTCTGCTGATATACGATCAGGGCATGCGCACGCCTTACGCTCAACACTTCAACCTCAACATACAGCGCGAACTGAGCAGCAACATGATGATCTCTTTCGGGTATGTGGGGACGAGGACTACTCGGCTGATACGGTCGCGCGATATCAATCAGGCCGTCTACATTCCCGGCAACGACGCAAGTGGCAACCCTTTATCGACTCAGTTCAACATCGCTTCGCGCCGTCCGACGCAGCTTTATGATCTTGCCGACTTCGATGTCGATTCCATCACGCAGATAGAGTCTTCCGGCTCGTCGACTTATCACTCATTCCAGGCGACCTTCTCTCACAGACTGAGGCGGGGGATTTCTCTGCTTTCATCCTACACCTGGTCCAAATCGATTGATGACGGAACCGATCCGGTCGGCTTTACGGGAGACGGCGGCGGGCCGCAGGACAGCAACGACACCAGAAGCGAACGCGGATTGTCGGTCTTCGACCTGCGTCATCGCTTCACTCTTGCCTGCACTTATGATCTTCCTCTGAGCGGAAGCAAATGGGTCGAGGGCTGGCAACTCAACACTCTGGTCACACTGCAATCCGGGCAGCCGTTCACTCCTTTGCTTGGATTCGACACTTCGCTCACGGGCAGCGCCAACCTGCGCCCCAACTACGCGCCGGGAGCTTTCATAAAGAAAGACGGCCAGCTTTATCTCAATCCCGGCCTGCCTAAAGACCCGGTCACCGGCATACCTCTGGCATTGATACCCGAGGCAGGCGAGTTCGGGACTCTGGGGCGCAATACTTTCATAGGGCCCGGCTACAAGAACCTTGATCTTTCGGTCATCAAGGACACGCGCCTAAGTGAAAAGTTCCGCCTTCAGGCTCGCTTCGAGATATTCAACCTCTTCAACACGACCAACCTCTCGCTGCCTGCCCGACGCCTGCTCGATCCTTTCTTCGGGCGCTCGACCAAGACGCAGGATGTCGCCGGTGGCGTGCCCGGCATAGGAGGAGGCGGGCCGCGTGTCGCTCAGATCGCTCTGAAACTTATTTACTGATGGGGAAAAAAGTGAAGACAACACCAACACGTTCAAGACTGATCAAACGCCTGCTTCTGGCGGCGGTGGCTCTGACTTTCTGCCTACAGGTCAGGGCTGCCAACGACGTGATCCTGACAGGTCGCAACATCATCTCGATGGCCTTTGATGACCGCAACATCGAAGCGATGGCCACCAGGCGCGTTCAGCCCGCTTATCCGCCCATGGCTCAGAAATACAAGATCGAAGGCACAGTCGTCGTTCAACTCTCGGTCGGAGGCGACGGCAAAGTTTCGAAAGCCGAGTTCGTCAGAGGCCATAATATTTTTCGATCGGTCTCGCTCGACGCCGCAAAGCGGTGGGAGTTTCGCGCGCCATCGGAAGGCGCGCTCGAAGGAACGGTTCAGTTTTCTTTCAAGCTCAATAACTGACCCGCGCGGGCATCGAGCGCATGCCAGGCTCGATGCCCGCAAACATTTTTCGCGCTCTCGATTCACCTCAACTTTACTCGCCTGCCGCGCTGTGATAACTTCACCGCTCTAAGACACAATCAGGAGGCCGGTTATGGATATCAAGGAAAGAGTTGTCGATGGAGTGAGCGTGCTCGACCTTGCGGGCAAGATAGTGCTGGGCGAAGGAGACGTGCAGATCAAGGAGCGCATCAAGGATATGCTGGCCGACGGTCAGCGGAAAATACTTCTCAACCTCGGCGATGTCAGCTACATCGATTCGGCGGGGCTCGGCGCGCTCATCAGTTGCTATACGACCGTCAAGCGCGAGGGCGGCAGGATGAAACTCGTCAACCTCACCAGGCGCATACAGGACCTGCTGGCGATAACCAAGCTCATCACCGTCTTCGAGCACTTCGACAACGAAAAGACAGCCATCGAGTCGTTCGTCGAATCCTGATCGAGCGGGAAATGAGCAGGGGCGCTGGGGAGAAGCCGGATACGAGAGTCCATCTCCACTGCACCCCTGCTCCCCTGCTCGATTACGGTTGCGAGGCGAGCAGACGCACGCGCTCGATGCTTTCCTTCAGAGCCGGGTCCTGGGTCACTGCGTAAGCCTTTTCGTAAATCTTCAAAGCCTGCTGATACTGCTTGTCGCTCTCATAGACATAAGCAAGCTCGGTGAGCGCGGGGACGGAAGCGGGCATCAACTGGATGGTCATCTCCAGAGCCTCCATCGCTCTTCTCAACTTCCCGGCGCGCGAAAGCGCGATGCCGTAGTAAAGCCAGCCCTGCCCGTTTTCAGGCTCCGCCCGCGCCAGTTTTTCGAGAGGCGAGATGGCTTTTTCGAACTGCTTACTGCCCAGATATGCGCGGCCTAAAATGTTGGCCGTCCTCAGATCGTCGCGCGTTTTTTGAAGCTGCTCGCCTGCCTGCGCTGCCTCCAGCCACAGAGGATCGGAGCCGGTCTTCCGCGCTTTGCGCATGAGGCTTTCGGCCAGAAGCTCCAGCGAAGCCGCGTCCTCGGAACTGGCTCTGAGAGCCTCTTTGAAGGCGGCTATCGCGCGGTCGTCATCTTCGCGCTTGAAGTAGATCGCGCCAATATAATAGGAATTGGCCCCGCCTGATTTCTCCACAGTCGCAGGCGACGGCCCGTTGGCCTTCGATTTTTCCGTCAGCCCGTTTGATGAAAGCAGCGGCAGCGCCTCGTCGTAGCGTTCGAGCGCGTAGTAGGAACGTCCCAGCGCGGCGCGCGCCGCCGGATCGATCTCGCGCCGGGCTTTCGACGAAAGTTCCATGTAGCGTTTGAGCGGCTCTACTGCTTTGGCGTAATCGCTCAAAAGATAATGCGAGATTCCGATGGTGTACCACGCTCCGGCTATCTCGGCGCTGGCGGGAGATTCCATTTCCATCAGATCGATTGCCCGGCTCAACGGCAACTCGACGCGGCTGTACCGCTTGAGCTTGAATTCGCAAAGCCCTATGTAGTACCACGCGCCGGACAGGTCGGGCCGGTCTCTTATGATGTCGTGAAACTCCGATAGAGCGGCGCGGTAGTCGCCACCGTTGTAGAGCTTGACGGCCCGCTCCCAGTCCGAGGCGGAGGAGGCGGAGGAGGCGAGGAGCGTCAGCCCGATGATGGCGAAAAACTTCCTGAGACTGAAAAACATCAGGCGGAATTATTGCACGCCCCGTCGCGGGTGTCGAACAAAGGTCGGCTAAAAGCTGAACCTCGTCCCCACTTCGATCCTCCTTCCGGGAAGGGCGGCGGTCGCCTGGCCGAAGAACGGCGACGTTTGCACCCCGGCGAAGTTTATGCGGTTCGTGTGATTGAACACGTTTGAAAACTGGCTGTAGAATTCCCAGCGATACCGCTTGTTTGCGCCCGACATCGAAGGCAGAGCCGGCACATCGCCGTCGTTTCCTCCGATGCGGACTATTCTCGGAGAGCCGCCCTGCGCGCCCGCCTCTTTCTGCTTGCCAAACCCCAGCCCCCAACTCACCCGCATGCTCACATTCCACTGCCCTGCGCCTCGCGCGCTGTTGCGCCCGACTCCCCCCGGGCGATCATTGCTCACACTGTCGCCGTTGTCGTCAAACCCGGTGGTGATGGTGTAAGGAGTCGCAGAGGAATAGTTGAACAGCGTTCCGAGACTCACTCCATGGAAAAGCGGCATGTTGAAAAGCCCGAACACCCGATGGCGCGCGTCTGTCGCAGCGGGACCGCGCTCGGTTCCGAGATCGAAGTTATCGGCAGGGAGCGAAAACGGACTGTCCGATTCGTTGGTGGCTTTCGAGAGCAGGTAGTTTATGCTGCCGAAAAATCGCCGCTTCATGTTATTGAAGTTGACGCCGACCATCAGCGTGTGGTTCTCAGACCGTGCGGTCGCTTCTATCTGTGTGATATTTCCCGCCTCAGGGTCGGGCCTCTCTCTGCCGGGCGCGGGCGCGTTGATGTTGTGGCCGCGCAGCAGACGGACTCCGCGCTGATAGAAATAATTCACGCGAAGCTGCGCTCCCACAAAAATCTCTCTCTGCGCTCCGAGCGACGCCTGCGCCACATAAGGCATCCTCAGATGCGGGTCCATCTGAATGCGGCTCGGCGGGAGGCGTATTTCATCGCCCCCGCTCGAAGGAATTGGATAGCCGGGATTTTGAATCACTATATCGCGCTGACGACGGCCATCGACTTTCAAAGTCTGCTCGAAAACCGAAGCCGCGAACCAGTCATAAAAAATTCCCGCGCCGCCGCGAATCGCGGTCTTCCCATCCTTGAACGGAGACCACGCGAAACCGAGTCGCGGCGCGATATTGTTTTTATCGTCGAGGTTGGTTTGAACTTCGTGACGCAGGCCGTAACTGAGCGTCAGGGATTTGGTCGCGCGCCAGTCGTCCTGCCAGTACCAGGCGAACTGATATTGATTGAACTCTACCGAAGGGTCGCCAGCGCGCCGAGTGAAAGTAGTAGGCCGCCGGGCGTTGAAATCGTCGAGGCTGGCGAAAGTGAACACGCCGGTCGCATTTCGACGCTCGTCGCTGAGGTATCGGCCCGCTTCGAAAAGTATTCCGCTCCGCATGGTGTGGCGGCCCGCGACGAAATCGATATTGTCAGCCAATTCGAATTCGCGCGTCCTTCGACCGCCTTCTATCTGCGCGCCTCCGCTCGAAAAAGCGTTGAGCACGACAGTGGCCGGAGCGCGGGAAGCGGGCGTGTTTTCCATCTCCTGCCATCGCGCCTGAAAACGCATCTCGTTGACCAGCTTTTTTCCAAACGATCCGGTGTCGGCCAGCCTGAACACATGCTCTATGGAATCGAGCGCGTAGGCGCGCTCTCGCAGATCGAAATCGCCCGCGCCCAGACCTTCCTGACTGAGAGCGTTTCGCTGATACTCGGCTCTCGAAGTGTGAGTCTTCGTCAGCGCGTGCTCGACTCTCGCCGCGAGGTCGAGCTTGCGCGACGGTCGCTCGAAAACCTCCGAGAGATTCCCGCCGGGCATCGCGGCCATTATCGTCTTCGAATCGTAATTGTCGAAGCCGTCGGCTGAGAGAAACAGCGACGTTCGATTGCGCACGAGCGGCCCGTCAAGGGTGAGCGAGTAGCGTCGATTCTGCTCAGGCCCGCGCGCGGGGGCGAAAGCGTTTCGGGCATTGAGCGATTCATCGCGGAAACCGAAATTGAAGGAAGCATGCCACAGGTCTATGCCGGGCTTGGTGAGTATGTCTATTCCGAAGAAGCTGGCTTCATGGTTTTCGGCGGCGAACGGATTGAGTTTGAATCGTATCTCGCGGATTTGATTTTTCGGAGGGAGCCTCCCGCCCGCAAATCCGTTGACTCTCAGAGTCGCGCCCGGCCCGGCCATCTGTTTGAGGGCCTGCTCCATCTCTTCGGGATCGTCGGGGAGTTGTGATATTTGCTCCGGGGTGAGCACGCTGGTCAAAGCCGAGATTCGCGGGTCGGAAGCTTTCTCGGCCTTGTCTTCCGAGACGACTTCGACTTCGTTTATGCCCGCCACTTCGAGTCGGATTTCGAGCCTGTTGTTTCCGGCCTTCAGATTGTGATCGATTATTTCTCTGGCCGCGAACCCCGCAGCTTCGACCCTCACCTGATGACGGCCCGGTTTCAGGCCCGAAACCACAGCTTCGCCCCTGTCGTTGGACAGGGCCGTCTGCTCCCGGCCTTCTTTCGATCTGACGCCAACCTTTGCCGAGACGATGGCCGCGCCAGCAGGATCGACGACGATGACGCGCACCACAGCATCCGCCTTCGATTGCCCAAACAGGTGCGCGGGCATCAAAGCGACGGCAATCAAGAAAGCGAGCGATCTGTTTCTGAAACTTCCTTTGAGCATTTCATCTCCTCAATGACGAGGCAGAGCAGGCTGGCGGCCTGCGGGTTCTCTTTTTCTATTTCTTCTCAAACTTATCAGGCTTGATGGCGGGGTTGACGCGGAATTTTTTCATCTCCCACTCTTCGCTGGCCTGGCCGTCTATGGATTTGGTGAGGCGATAAGGAAGCTGAAGGCCATCGACCTGTCGGTAGTCGGCGAAGTTGATCTGAAACTCGACCCGGGGCGCGGCTTCCATCTGCGCTTCCGTTTCTTTGATTTTCTTTTCGATTTCTTCGCGAGTGGTCGCCGGGCCGCCCATCTGATTTATCATCATGCGAGGCTGCCGACCCTGATAACTGAGCATCAGCGGGAGATGAGTTTTCTGATCGATGAACAGCCGGGCGACGAATCCGGCAGGGCCTTTGACTTCGAGGGCGTAAGCCCGACCGTCAGGGGCTTCGGCTTCGCCCAGGTAGCTGAACTCTACGGGGAAAGAGGATTGAGTAGTGAGCAGCCATCCGAGCAGCAGGCGGGCGAAGTCGGCGTTGATCGCCTGTTGCTGCTGGGCCTGTCCCTGCGGAGAGTCGCTGCCCGGACGGCGCAGGACGACCATGCCTGCGCCGCCTCCGCTCTGGCGCGAATCCGTCCACGTCTTGTCTCCGTTGATCGCTTCGATTCGTGTAACATCCATGCCCGGAACGGGGCTGAGGGTTTCAGACCGGAGGAACTTGTCGGGGAAGAGCATATCGAACTCGATTTCGCCCGACATTTCGCGCTCGCCCATAGAGCGGCGATAGCTGCCTGTGGCAGTGAGGCTCTTGAGAGAAGAGAGTTTTTCGCCGCCCATCGCGGCACGAGCCTGTCTGATTATCTGCTCCGCTTTGTCGTCGGCGCGAACGCTGACAACCATCAATCCAATAACGATGAAGAGAGAAACTGCTTTGCGCATAAGATCGACCTCCTGGGTTGAAATGATTTCGTCAGGTTCAATGGTAGACGAGAATGCCTAGGCGTTGGTTAAGAGGGCGAAAAGAGATTGTTAAGTATGTAAAAAATCACCTGGCTCGCATGCCTGCGAACCGAATGCCTTACTCGGCTTCAAAGCCGGTCGGTCCCCCTCACAAAGAAAGAGCGCGCGCAAAGCCGATCTGAGGTTTAATATCGATGTCGGCGGCGGTTGAAAGGAGAAAGGAGAATGTATGTCAGCGACAGTTACGATAGAATAAGCACAGGCTCACCTGACCGAGTTAATTGAAAAACTGAGGCCGGGTGAAGAGATCATCATCGTGGAAGGTGACAATCCCATCGCCGCGATCAGGCGCAAAGAGCGCGACAGTTGGCCCTGTCAACCGGGCACGGCTAAAGGTACTAAGCACGGGATGGCGCCGGACTTTGACGCGCCGCTCGAAGATTTTCGCGAGTACATGGAATGAACCTGATACTGGACACGCACACCATTCTGTGGTTCTTCTGGGACGATCCTCAACTGAGCGATGCGGCAAAAGCCGTCATCACCGATCCCGGCAACCGAAAGCTCGTCAGTGCGGCAAGCTGCTGGGAAATAGCCATCAAGGTCAGCCTGAAGAAACTCGACCTCGGAGAGCCATTCCGCTCGTTTATGCCCCGCGAGATCGCGCAACTTCTTCGAGATGCTTCCGGTCTCTCTCGATCACGCTGCGGTGGTGTCGGACATGCCGCTCTATCATCGAGACCCGTTTGACCGATTGCTGCTCGCTCAGGCTATATGGGAGAAGGTTCCCCTCGTCAGCGCCGACACGGCATTTGATGCTTATTCTGTAACGCGCCTTTGGTAGACATGGACACAAGGAAACCGGATCGTCTTCTGGAACTATCCTGAGCGCGAGTTCCTGCCCGCGCTGCCGTGATTGTTAAGGATGTAAAATCTGCCGCGCGGTGATTCCGCCGCGAAACCTGAATGTTATAATCTGGCTCTGCGATGAAGGTGATATCTACAAAGCGCAGATTCTCACTCACTCTCTTTCTCGCCCTGGCGCTCGTCGTCGGCCTGCCTGTTCTCGCTCTGCTGCAATATCGTCTGCTCGGAAGAGTGAGCGAAAACGAGCGAGAGAGAATGCAGAACAACCTGCGCGCGAGCGCGGCGAAATTCACTCAGGACTTCGACCGCGAAGTCACAAGGGCATTCCTCTTCTTCCAGCCCCCGGCTTCCACCCCGGCGGAAAAAATGTGGACGGGATATTCTGATCGCTACGCCCGATGGTTCGACTCCGCGCCTTACCCGCAACTCGTCAGCCGCGTCTACAGAGTCGAGGGGAAGGAAAGCGACCCCCTTAGCCTCTCCGTTTTCAATCCCTCGTCCCGTCAATTCGAATCGACCGAATGGCCCGACGAATTCGCCGATATTCGCAGCAGACTCCAACAGGGGCGCGAGCAGGTCAAAGAGATGCGCGCTCTTCGAAGCTTCAAGCTCCTGCTTCCCGGCGATGGAAAACAGAATCCAAACGCCTCCGTCGGAACGAGCCTGATGCTGAGAAGTTTTTCAGGTCCCATCGAAGAACACATCCCCGCGCTCGTACTACAGGTCTTCTCGATAGATGAAGAGTCCCGGATTGAAGCGGATTTCAAAAAAATTATCGTTCGATTCGACCTCGACTATCTGCGCGATGAGATGATGCCCCGGCTGGCCCGCCGCCATTTCGCAACCGGCGAAAATCTCGACTACAAACTGTCCATCATAAGCCGCAGCGAACCGCAGAGAGTAATCTATCAGTCCGACCCCGATATCTCCTTCGAAGACCTTTCGTCGAGCGACGCTCAGGCAGAGATGTTCGCGCTCAGACTCGACGAGATAGAAAACCTCGCGCAGGAAAGTTTCGATCACAACGCTCCGCCAAAGGGCAATTCCAGGCAGCAAATCATCTCTGACCGGGTGGCGGTTCAGGTGGTCAATCCCGCTGCCCGCTCTCTGAAGTTGCCGGGCAGGGAAGGTCAGTGGCAATTGATAATCAAACATCGCGGAGGCTCGCTCGAAGCCGTCGTTGCCGGAGCGCGCAGAAAAAACCTCACCGTCAGCCTCGGCGTGCTGGCTCTTCTGGCTGTGAGCATCGCTTTGATAATCATCTCCTCGCGGCGGGCCGAGCGACTGGCCCGCCAGCAGATGGAATTCGTCGCAGGAGTTTCGCACGAACTCCGCACGCCGCTTGCCGTCATCCGCGCAGCCGGAGAGAACCTTTCAGACGGCGTGATAGCCGAGGGCGAGCAGGTGCGTCGCTATGGCGCGCTGATAGCAAGCGAGGGCCGGAGGCTCACGGAGATGGTCGAGCAGGCGCTGGAGTTTTCGGGCATTCAGTCGGGCAGGAAAACTTATCAGATGAGTCCCGCCCGGATCGATGAGATCATCGCTGAAGCGATGGCGGCTTCTCAGGCGATGATCAAAGAAGGGGGCTTCGAAATAGAGAAGGACATTCAAAGCGGTCTGCCGATGATCGCCGCAGACCGGGCGGCCCTGAGCCGGGCGATTCAAAATCTGTTGAGCAATGCCGTCAAGTACAGCGGCGAGAATCGCTGGATAAGAATTCGGGCCAGCAGCGATGAGCGTCAGGTCAGTATCGCCATCGAAGACCGGGGCATGGGTATCGAGGCGGCGGACCTCCCTCACATCTTCGAGCCGTTTCATCGCGGGCGCGCTCCTCTGGCCGCGCAAATTCACGGCAACGGCCTGGGACTGAGCCTCGTCCGCCACATCATCACCGCGCACGGCGGAGAGGTCGGCGTCGAAAGCAAAGCGGGGAGCGGAAGCTCTTTCACTTTGCGGCTGCCCGCTGTGGCTTCAGACTCCGAGCAGACTCCCGACTCTTATGAGCATGCCTATTCTGCTCATTGAATCAACGGCGCGCGACCGACAGGTGGACAAAAGCTGATCGCCAACCTAAGATCAAGGCCGCAGGAGAACCGGAGGTTGCCCGAAACACGATTGACCCGCACCGGAGAACGAAATGTCCTTGCTTCGCGCCTCATCGATTCTCAAATTCCAAATCAGATGGTCGGACCCCCTTCACAAAAGCGCGCTGATCTTCAGTCTGCTGGCCGCTCCTGTGGTTGCGGCTGTGTGCTTTGTGCCCTGGTTCATCACACAGGACAGCCCGCTGCACCTCTACAACGCCCACCTGTCGTCGGAGCTTTCCAGAGGGAATTCGACTTTCGGAGAGGTTTATGCGCTTCGCGGCGGGCCGCTGCCCTATCTGGGCGGCTATAAGCTGCTGTCTCTGCTGATGTCGATGTTTCCGGCGCGGACGGCAGACCGGATCGTCATGCTCATCACATCGGTCGGGCTGGGTTGTTCGGCGTTGTGGCTGCGACAGAAGGTGGCCGGAAGAGATGGATTGTCGGTCATTGCCGTTCTCGCTCTGCTCGTGTCGGTAAACAAATTGTGGTTTCTGGGCTTGTACCCTTTTCTGCTGGGCGCTTGTCTGTTCCCCGTCACTTTGGGTCTGTGGTGGAAGTGGCGCGAGGAGATGAAAGCCTGGCGCGCGGCAGTTCTGGCCGCGCTACTGGTTGCCGGTTATTTTCTTCACATTGTGAGCGTCGGGCTTACGGCAGTCGGGCTTGTGACGCTGGCGGCAGCGACTCCGGGAACGAACCTGCGGAAGCGATGGCTGTGGAGCGGATTGAGCCTGATTCCGCTCTCGTGCCTGGCGGCCTGGTTCGGCCTGCTGATGCGAAGTTCGAGCAGAGAGGGGGCGGAATGGATCGGATTGAATGATGCATGGTCGTTAAGCTCGTGGTTCGAATACCTCCAGGCCCCCGATCTTTTATCGATATCTTTCAAATCCAGCTTCCTGGGCATACTTTCGCTCTCGACTGATTGCCCGTTCGTCGACGCTCCTTCCACGCAGTTCGCCGTCCTCACCCCTGCGCTGTGGGCCACCATCGGCGTCATAGCGATGATCGTTTCGTCGCTGCGGGGCAATTTCAGCAAATCGGCCTTCCTGTCGAGCCAGCATCGCGGATGGATAGTTCTGACGGCCTTTCTATTGGCATTCGGTCTGTTCGGGCCGAGCAACACGGGACAGGGAGCCATACTGCGCGAGCGCGTTCTGCTGCTGGGGCTGATCGCGCTTGCGTCATCGCTGCGCTTCGATGCGGGCAAGCCTCCGGCTCGAATAGGCGCGATATTTCTCACTCTCGCTCTCATCCTTCAAATCGCATTCACCTGGGACTATGCGTTGAGATCGAACCGGCTTGCGGGCGAGGTCGTCAGGTGCGGCGATCATATAGAGAACGGGCAGAGAGTGGCTATGGTTCTCATCGATACCCGGACTCACTATGCAGTGACTCCTTTCGTCAATATCGTGAATCAGCTTGGAGTTGGATCGGAGAGAATAATATGGAACAACTATGGGCCGAACTATTACTATATGCCTGTCTCTTTCAGCAACAAGGAAGCGCAGGATTGTCTTACAGGAATCAATTCCCTCAACGAGTCGTTCATTTCAGGCAGGGCAGAGGAAGCCGCCTCGATGAATCCTCAAAAATGGGCGGAAACATTCGATCACGTGTTTAACAGAACCGATGTGTTGATAATGTGGGGATCGTCCTCATGGTTTGACTCGATAAGCGCGAGGTGGTTTGAACGCGATCCTGTTTTCGAGCAGGAGCAGGTCAGGCTTTTCAGGCGCAAATGAAACATCCCGCGCGCGGGCGCGAAATGGTCACAGCATGATGGACAGCCGTTTTATCATTTCGGGATTCCATCCCGACAACAGGCTTTTATGACCAGGCGTATTCTGCTCATTGAGGACGAACCGGGACTCGTGCTGACTCTTTCCGACAGGCTGCGCGGCGAGGGGTTCGCGGTCGAGACTGCCTCGGACGGAGAGGCGGGGCTTGAGCGCGCGGCGGGCGAGCCTTTCGATCTGATCGTGCTCGACGTGATGCTGCCCAAAAAGAATGGCTTCGATCTGGGTCGCGACCTGCGCCAGCGGCAGGTCGCGACGCCCGTCATCATGCTCACCGCCCGCTCTCAGGTCGTCGATAAAGTCGTCGGCCTCAAACTCGGAGCCGACGATTATCTGACCAAGCCCTTCGAGATGATCGAACTGCTGGCGCGGATAGACGCGCTGCTGCGTCGCGCTCCCACCCCTTCGGTCGCTCCGGTAGAGAGCTACACATTCGGAAACATAAGAGTCGATTTCCGCCGCGCTGAAGTTTGCGTTGACGACCGCGCGGTTGAATTATCGGCCAGAGAATTTCAACTGCTGCGTTATTTCATAGAGCATCGGGGAAGCGCGCTGAGTCGGCTTGAGTTGTTGAACGAAGTGTGGGGTTACAACTCCATGCCTTCGACTCGCACCGTAGATGTCCATGTGGCGTGGCTGCGCCAGAAGATCGAGCCCAATTCCCGACACCCTCAGTTCATACTCACCGTTCATGGCCTCGGATACAAATTCGTCGGCTGATTTGACATCTCACGGAGCGGGCGCGTATCTTTGGGGTTTTGCAGCGGCGGCGAAATTCTCTTCATGGTGAACCATTATGATCGAAACGATACCCGCGCACGGAGGCAGGCTGGTCAACCGCGAGTTGACCGGGGTCGAGCGCGAGACTCTTCTTGAGCGCGTGAGCGCGATGCCGCGCCTCGCGCTCCGCGCGCGCGAAGTCTCAGACCTGGAAATGATTGCCAACGGCGCGTTCAGCCCACTGGAAGGCTTCCTGTGCGAAGACGATTACATCTCGGTGCGCGGCAACATGCATCTGGCTTCAGGACTGCCCTGGACTATCCCCGTAACTCTTTCGGCGACAGACGAAGTGGCCGGGAAATTCAAAGAGGGCGATGACATCGCGCTCTACGAAAGCCAAGATCATCTGCTCGGCGTGCTGCACCTGAGACAGAAATACCGCTATGACCGGGAGCGCGAGGCCGAGCGCGTTTACCTGACGACCGACGTGGCGCATCCGGGCGTCGCTGCGCTCTATGCTCAGGGAGAATGGCTGCTGGGAGGCCCCATAAGTTTGCTCAATCGCCCCCGCAATCCTGAGTTCCCCGCCTTCCGCCTCGACCCCCGTCAGACGCGCGAAGCGTTTCGCAAGAAGGGCTGGCATCGGGTCGTGGCTTTTCAGACCCGCAATCCCATACATCGCGCCCACGAATACATAATCAAGTGCGCGCTCGAAGTCGTCGATGGTCTCCTGCTCCATCCGCTGGTGGGCGAAACCAAATCCGACGACATACCCGCCGGCGTGCGCATGCGGTGTTACGAGGCGATGCTTGAGAACTATTTTCCCAGGACCCGCTCCCTGCTTGCGGTCAATCCCTCGGCGATGCGATACGCCGGCCCGAGCGAAGCGGTCTTTCACGCGCTGATACGCAAGAACTATGGCTGCACGCACTTCATAGTCGGGCGCGATCATGCGGGGGTGGGAAACTACTACGGCACTTACGACGCGCACTACATATTCAACGAGTTCGATTCGG
>CAZPQE010000035.1:0-23144 GCA_964588615.1 uncultured Clostridia bacterium
CGCACGACAAACTTTATCGGCCCGCCCAGCACGCGCGATTTGACGGCGGCGCGGGCCTCCGCGCTGCCGATGGATTCGAGATGACGCGAGATGAGTTCCTCGATGGTCACCTTTTTATCCTGAGCCGTAGATGGGTTGATGGTTAAGGCGATGAGAATCGATGCGAGAAAAACGGAAAAGCTCCTTGTCGAATGTTTCATAAGCGTTCCTCCTGGGGTTTGAAGGCGTTTCACATCCGCGCGATCATCTCCGATTCGATCGTCCCGGCTATAGAAGAAGCTTCTTCGATCAATCGATGCGTCTCATCGCGCATTCTTTCGGCTTCTTCGCGGGGAAGCATCTGAAGGTTGACTCCCACGTTGTAGCAAGCGCCTTTTGTCGCCGCAAGCGCCATCTGCCCGCCTGTGGCTATGTCTGAAAATGCGTTTTGATTCCCTATGCTCGAAAGCTCATTGAGGAGCTTCAACACCTCGACCGCGCATCGAGCGGTCTCCATCGGCGCGGCTGCCGCCTCGCGCCCCGCCGACTGAATTTGCCGGTCGCGCTCACGCTTTTCTTCTTCCGTTTCCTTCGGCAGGCGATAAGCCGCCATCACCGCGTCGAAGCTTGCGGCGTCTTCTGTGATGAGCGCGTTGAGTCGCGCGGAGAGCGATTGAAGATCGGCTTCTATTTCTTTTATGCGCGGTTCCGATTCGGCGTACTTCTTTTTGCCTGCGGTGAGGCGGCAGACCATCAACGCGAGCGAAGCGGCAAGCGCCCCCGAATAAGCGGCGACGCTCCCTCCGCCCGGCGTGGGCGTGTTTGAAGCGACCATCCGGGCGAAGCTGCCTGTGCTTTCGGAGAGGCTGACGCTTTTTTCTTCCTCCGCTTCGAGGGCCGACTCAAGACGATATTCGAGTATCTGATCCTGGCTGAAGTTTTCGAGTTGAAGATAATAATCCGACACGTCGTTGAGCGCGCGCTGAGGCACGAGCCCCACGATCTCCGATCCTATGACGAGAACACCGTAGCGACCAGCTTCGCGTCGGATCATCTCGAAAGCGCGAAACAGCGGAGTCCCTTCGTAGTTGACCATATTCATCGAGACCTGCACGATGCCGCGATCTTTGAGCTCGAATCCGAGAGCTTTCACATAACGCAATCCGCCGGTCTGATGTCGGACGGCACGGGCTATACGGTTGGCGATTTCGATATTCGATGTTCCGAGGTTGACGTTGTAAGCGATAAGCGGCGGGCGCGCGCCTGTGGCGGTGATGCCTGCCGTCGGATGGAGGCGGGCTTCTCCGAAATCAGGCTGTCGAGAAGGGTTGGTCGCTATCTCGTCGCGGATGCCTTCGAACTGTCCCTTGCGCACGGCGGCGAGGTTTTCTCTTTCAGGCCGGGTGGCCGCTTTTTCGTAGAGGTAGACCGGGATGCCAAGTTCAGCCCACATCCTCCGCCCGCACTCCTGAGCGAGGCGGACGCAATCATCCATCGTCACGCCTGCGATGGGAACGAAGGGGATTACGTCGGTTGCGCCCATGCGGGGATGTTCGCCGGTGTGAAAATTGAGGTCGATGAGTTCAGCGGCTTTGCG
Source organism: uncultured Clostridia bacterium (assembly GCA_964588615.1). Taxonomy (GTDB): domain Bacteria; phylum Acidobacteriota; class Blastocatellia; order UBA7656; family UBA7656; genus UBA7656. The sequence goes on from CAZPQE010000035.1 coordinate 1,577, forward strand.
AGCAGCATTGATTGCGGCATCGACTATGCGGTCAGGCGGGGCGACGAAAGTGATGACCGAGCGGTTATGATCGGCGTCAGATTCCGCGTCGAGCAGAACGACGCCGGGCGTGGAGCGAATGGAGGCGACTATCTCATCGATTACTTCTGCGCGACGGCCTTCGCTGAAATTGGGTATGCACTGGACTATGTTTCGCATTCCTGGAAAAAATTCCTCCTCGATCAAAAACCCGCTGCTGTTAAAACCGGCGGAGCGTCGATTACGCCACAGCGAAATCGGTGTATTGTCTGACATCGGGGGCATGAAATCCCAAAGCTATATGGTCTTTCGGGATGCCCGATTTGACGAGATCATTGGCGATGCCCTGTTCGGTGCCGTCTCGTTGAATCCAGATTTTGTCGCTGATGATGTCTATATGTATCAGCACGCCGTGAACTCGTCTGGCATCCTGCCATCCGACAGACACGACCAGGTAACGGTCATTTTCGCAATCGAAGACCGCTTCGTTTTGAATATCTCCGTTGGCATACTGAATTCGGACATATTCCGACAGCGCATCGCAAACTATCCATCGAAAATCATCTATTCCACCCATCTCAGGATCACCTCCGTTTTAGGGTCGAAGGCAATCAGCCGCACACGGCGGTTTTCGAGAAGTATTTCACCTATAGGCTCTTCAAATATATCGGCGAATGTGGATTCTCTGATTGCGAGATATACTGCGCGCGGTCAAAGATTGCGGTTTTGATTGAGCGAACCTGTGTCAGTAGATAGCGCGTGAGCAAGGGCTGAGACTGAGCCGCCCTGACGGTCGGGCTACTGACACGACTTGCTTCGAAGCTCAGTTTATGACCGCGCGCAGTATATAACACTCTGTCGGAATCTGAGCGGGCCAGAATGTCGTGATAGAGGACGAACTGCCCGATCGCGTTTTTGAGGTCATCGACCTCTGACGCGCCGACAAAGCTCTTGGTTTCGACAGCGACCCTGCGACCGGATTTCTCTGCGGCGATTATTTCTTCCGCGCCCAGGTCTATGTAGATATCTTTCCTGCCCCACTTGAGAGTCAACGGGTCATGGGTGATCGTCCACCTGTCTTTGACAAGGGCGTTTTTCAGGCTGTCGCGATAGATGTCTTTGGCTGGCATCGGCCTTCTTCGCTGAATCTCCTGCGCAACCTCATTATAGACTTTCAAAGACCCTTGCCCCAAATCGGGGATTTGAACAGACTGCGCAAAGGTTGATGATTCACTCTGTCGGCAAAGAAAGACTTTGTAGCTCAAAAGCGGGCCGGGGCGCAATGTGTAATCGACGCGCTCGACTTCCTGTTTCGAGCGCGTCGGGTGATTTCGTTTTCCCGTCTGCGGGTTTGAGGAAAAAGGCGGGCGTCTGACGGCTTCGACGGAAGTGTCAGAACGAAAAGAGAGCGCGGATTGCGCAGGCTCAGTTGGTTTTCCTCTTAGGCGGTTGTTTTCCGGTTTTCCGTTTTTGAGCCTGCGGTTTTTCTTCAGGGCTTTCAGTCAAACCGTAGTTGTAGTAGAGGTGTCCTCTGAGGGCGCGGCTGCTCGATTCGCAGTGCTGCTCGAACTTCACGGCGAAGCTGATGACTTTAGGCTCTTTGCCCGAGTAATCGAACTGGGCTTCGAGAATGGTGAAAGCGCCTTCAAGCCGGTTGCAGCCCCTTCCGTTGCCGCTTATGTCCATTCCCGTGTCGCCGTGTTCAGCCGATATATCACGTATGGCGCGGAAGGTTCCCTCCGCCAGATTCATATCGAGTTTGTTGGTAGCGAAAGTGAAAGAGAAATTATTCCCGCCTCTTCCTGAAAAAGATATATAGACGCGATCCACCAGCCCATCGCGGTTCATGTCCCAGGGCTGAAAAGAGAAACGTCCTTCCCCGTCCCTGAAGAAATACTCTTCTCCGTCGCCTATGTAATCGCCCGGGTCGCTCTTCATCGAAAGCTCGGTCACCGCATTGGCCAGCAGTTTATATGTCGGCCTTGCTCCGGGGATGACATCATCGTTGCCAAACACAGGCGATCTGCCTGGAGAAGGTTGTTGAGCGCGTATCGCTACAGACGCCAGCGCGAGAAACAAGAGGGCCAGTGGGGCAGACAGGACAGGCTTTTTCATGACTGTTTCCGATTTCAGACAAGCATTCTCAGGGGGCTCAAAAGCTTGAACTACAAGTGGAATCTATGAGATTCGGCTGAGGTTGGCAATACTTTTCTTCTGGCCGATGCAATCGCTCGGTTGCATAAGGAAGAATCAGACAGGATCAACGCTCGAACTTTGCGGAGCGGATGCCCCGATCTTTGCGCAGGGTTCGGGTGTAAACCCTTCGCCGCATTCCGCCGTCAATTGTGTGGTCACTGACGAGATAATTTCTTTCCGGCACTCAGCAGCGCAAGTCCGGCGTTGACCGTGTAAGATGCTTTCAAACGATATCATTTACCTTTGAACTGAGGCGGCCTTCTGTCGCGGAATGCGTTCATGGCTTCGATCAAATCCTCAGACTGAAGGAACGCTGAATTCCACACCGCGACATAGCGCAGACCCTCGCTGATCGTTTTATCGCGGCAATCGTTCATCACCTGCTTGATCCCCTGCACGACCAGAGGCGGGTTTGCGGCTATCTGGCGAGCAAGTGAGCGCGCGGCGTCAAGCAATGCGGTTTCGTCTTCGTAGACATCGCTCACAAGTCCCGTGTGCAGAGCGCGCCGTGAATCGATGTCTTTGCCTGTAAAAGCGAGCTCGCGGGTGTGAGCTTCGCCGATTATGCGCGGGAGGCGCTGAAGGCTGCCGATGTCTGCGACTATCGCTATTCTGACTTCGCGCAGACTGAATCGCGCGTCTTCGGAGCAGAGCCTTATATCGCAGGCGGCGATCAAATCCAATCCTCCGCCTATGCACCAGCCCGCGACGGCTGCGATGACAGGCTTGCGGCATCGGGCAACGCGGTCGCATGCCTGCTGCATATCGCCGATCTTATCGAGCAGTTTCGAGCGTTCGGCGGCGAGGCTCGGCCCCGTCAAACGCGGGCTGATAGCCCCCATCATCGCCGGGAGGTCCAGCCCGTAGGAGAAATTCCCTCCGTCGCCGCGAATGATGATGACGCGGGTTTCTTCATCGCAGTCGAGCGCGGAAAAAACTTCGGGCATCTCGCGCCAGAAGTCCGGCCCCATGGCATTTCCCTTGCCGGGGCCGGTGAGAACTATTTCGGCGATGCCATCATTTTTTGTGAGTCGCAATGATTTATAACTCATTGCTGCATGAAAGAGGATTTCGCGCTTTTATTCAAGCAGGATCAGCGCGCGAAAAGCGTCACGCTCATGCATGACCGACCTGCCAGAATATCTCGCATCTTCCGCTGGCAGGCACCTGATAACGAGACAGAGCGGCTCCAGCATCGTCTACAAGCTCCACTCTCCTGATTATGCGACCCGGGCTGTAGTGAAGGTGTTGCCCGTTAGAGGGTTGAAGCGGAAACGCTTTGAAGTCGAAATCCACCCTGACGAGAGCATCCGCATGGCGTCTGATCCGAATGATCTTCTCTTCAGCCCCCTCAAGCCCACAGTGGATGAGCAGAGCGCACAATCCGTCGAGAGGAAAGACGACGGGCTGGTGAGGGATTCGCCCGTCAAGATCGATTATCACTCCGCTGACGATCCGCTGGTGATCCGGGCTGATATACCTGTTGGCGCCATCAGGCGCGTACCCATCATTATTTGAGAATACGGGCTTGGGGATTTCTATTCTGACCGAGTTGCCGGTGATGATGATGGGGCCATGCGATGGATTCAACAGAGCAGTCAGCGCGTTTTTCTTCCCACTTTCTTTTGCCATTTCATTCGCTCCTTTTTAGAAGTTATTTGCTCCCATCAAACCTCTCAGCTTGTCCGCGAAGTGATCCGATATTGAGTCTGGCCAGGTAGCTGTCGCAATACTGACTTCCCCATGTTTGCTTAAGTTTCGCCTCAAGCTCATCGGCGCGCGCGACGAAGCCATCAGCCTTTTTTGCATCGCCTGAGCGCCTGCTCGCCTTTGCTGCGATCAGCAGCGCGCGAAAAGCTGAATCTCTCTCACTTCCTTCATCTCTTCATCCCCGCTGCTCGCAAGAGAGCGCGCCTCATCGAAGGATTTGCGCGCTTCCTCATAGCGCCCCATTCGCCAGAGCATGTTGGCGCGGTTAATCAAGCCATGTCCGATGTGTATCTGCTGGCCAAGCTCGCGATCCAGAGCAAGTTGGTTCTCGTAATGATTCAGAGCTTCCGGGTAGTTTTCCTGATGCGCGAGCGCAGTGGCTATGCCTTCGTGCGAGCGCGCCTGCTGCAATTTATCTTTGGACTGCTCGGCCAGTCGAAGTTGCTGACGAAAAGCATCGAGCGCGGCTTCATAATCGCCCATCTGATCCGAGGCGTGTCCGAGGATCGTCCATCCCTGAGAAACCTCTGTGTCGTATCCTCCCTGCCGGTAAAAATCCATCTCGCGACCGGCGTGATCGCGGGCCAGCGACGCGCTGCCTGTGTGTTGTGTGTAGAGGCTCGCCAGAGACAGCAAGGCTCTGGCTTCGTTCAATCGCCCTTTGTAGAGTTGCGCGAACTCAAGAGCCTGCTTGTAATACTTTTCGGCATCGCTCAGATTGCCGCGCAGATAAAATACATTGCCCGGATCGATCAGGCCGCTGGTCGAAAGGTTTTCTATATGGTCGGCCCGCGCTATCTCGATAGCTCTGGAAGCCAACGTCTGCGCAAGCGAGATATTATTTTCAAACGCGACCGCACTGCTCATTTGCAAAAAAGATCGTATCTGCTGATGCGTGTTGCCGGATCGACTGGCTATGTCAATGGCTCGCTGCAACTCTTCTCGCGCTTTGGCTGTCCTGCCTCTTTTGATCAGTCGGACGCCAAGCTGATAGCACACCTCGGCGACGCCTTCTATGTGGCCGATATCCTGATAGAGTTTCTCGGCTTCAGCCAGTGCCGCATCCGATTTTTCATCCTCACGCTGACGACCGTAAAGAACTCCCAACCTGAGAGACGAAGCCGCATATTGCGGAGCGAGGTTCTTTGCCGCTGCATAGCTCTCCAGAGCTTTCTTCCATTCTCTGTTTCTCTCCTGAGCGCGGCCAAGATCGAGCAGTGCGTAAGGCTTTTCCGATTCGGGTGAAAGCTCGACTATCTGAGAATAAGCATCGACCGCCCCGGCAAAATCATGCGTCGCCGTTTTAGTGACTGCCTGATGATAAAGACTCTCTGTTGGAGTCAGCTTCAGCAGATTAGACACGTGCAGCAATTCATCTTTCGCCTTTTCTGTATAGTCCAACTCGATCCAAGCTTCGGCCAGCCGCAGGCGCGCGCGCGAATTCGCCGCCTTGATCGGGGAAACTGCGCCTGTCCCCGTGCCGGTTGAAAACACCGGAGGGCAAGGCACGCGCGAAGGACACTGGCGCGAAACCGTGCTGGGCAATGAACTGATGACCGGCTTTCTGAGCGGAAGCTCTCAGCCCTTCAGTCGCCTGACGGTTGCCACACTTGAGGACCTCGGCTATCAGGTCAACTTCGACGCAGCCGATCCTTTCACTTTGCCCACCGCTCTGCAACTCGCTCTGATGGGCATCAACGCCGAAGAGCCTCACGCTCTGCGATGCTCGTCCTGCACTAGAAGAATGCGCGGGACCGATCCGATAGTCCTTGCTGAAGACTCGCTCGTCAACGTGCGGTAAGTCGCTGTTCGAAGCGCAGGCTTCAGGCGGAGCTTTCCGCCTGAAGCCTGCGCTACGGCGCACGATCTAATCTCTGCGATCCGCAATCTTGATTCTCATCTCCCGCCCGTTGCAGCGTATCTCAGGGACGTACATCGCATGCCCAAGCACAGGCAGCGCGTGGAACAGGCCAGGAGATTCTGCCCTCATCTCGTAGCGTATCTCCCACACGCCTTCCGGCAGCTTATCGATGAACAGCGCAACCTTGCGATCACGCAATTCCTGATAGACCCAGCGCGAACGGCCCGTGTAGTCGGCTGCATCTTCCGTCATCGATTTTCGTTTGTCGCTTTGCACCAGCGCGCCCGCCGCCGCTGAATCTATGCGCTCGCCAAATCGTCGCTGCACTGCCGACGACTTCAACTCTTTTGCATAAACCGGCTCGCCGCTTCTTATCTGCACCGCTTCCACGCCCGCAGGCTTGAGGTCTTCAAAAAGCAGATACTCATAGTTGTTCTTCGCCTCGATGGTGATGACCGCTTCTATCCGGTCTCCACTCGTCACAATGTCGTTGTCCGTAAGAAGCTGCTTTTCATAAACGAAGCCTTTCAGCAAAGTGGGCTTTGCCGCCAGCCGGTAATAATCTCTCCGCACGAAGATTTCGTTTCCGGCAGAAGTGATCGCTTCGATGCTAAAGAACTTCGCCTCCGCCGCAAAGTAGACAGGCGACGAGCCGCCTTTGCGGTTTATGCGCACGATGTTCAATCCGTCGCGCAGGAATTTCCGATCTATCTCAAAACGCGACGGCGCGCTCAAAGCATCTTCAGCCGTGAGCTTCTTCGACACGATCAACTGATCGTTGACCGACAACTCGTATTCGATCTCAGGCGCAAGCTCGCCGCTCGATTTCAAATAATCGGTGAGCGCAAGGACGACTATCGCCGTATCCCTCGTGTTGCTCCACTGCGCTCCCCGGCGGTTCTTTACCAGCCAGTTCATCACCGGCTCGATCAGTTTGTGTTTCGGATCGATCTCAAGCAATGCCCGCAATGCAAACGAAGTCGCTTCGACTCCGCCGTCCGACCATCGCCAGTAGATTCCGTCTTCGCCCCAGTGCGCAGTCTGCATCGCAAGCCCGCTCCCTCCCCCGCCTTCGATGATCGAGGCGTCGGGCGCAGAATCGATCTTCACTCCGTTTTCGAGATTGGCTATCAATGTCTTCGCTTTGTCCGCCAGCCCGTAGTAATGCGCCGAGAGAGCGAACAACGCCCGCGTGTAGGCATTCAATCGGTCGCGGTTCGTCCACAGGTTCTCGAAAGCCTTCGATTGAAACTTTTCCATTTCCGCCCGCTTCGATGCCCGGTGATGCGCGGCAAGAGAGTGCAGCATCCACGCCTGCTGATCGTAGTTTGATTCTTCTTCGACAAGCTCTTTATCGAGGAACTGCGCGCCGCGCTCGATTACATCCGTTTTGACTTCGATGCCCGACTGTCGGGCAAGCGTCATCCCCCATACGACGTAAGCGGTCATGAAGTGATCGCTCTCGCCCTGCTTCCACCAGCCCCAGCCGCCGTCCGTGTGTTGAAAATCATAAAGGCGACTGAGTCCCTGCTCGACCATCTCATCCAGCTTGCGCAGGTCTTTTTCTCCTTTCGGATGAGTGACTGAGGCAGTCTCGCGCTCGATGCCGCCGAAGATTTTTCCCATCACCGCTTCAGGTTTGAGGCCGAGATCGCGCAAAGTCTTCGCCGTGATCGCAGCCGGAAGGAATCGGCTCATGGTCTGCTCGGTGCAGCCGTAGGGGTAATCGATCAGATAAGGCAGCGCGTCGAGCATGGTCGCCGCCATGCTCGGAGAGACCTGCACCGTTAGATCGGTCGTTTCAGCTTTGCGCTCTCGCGGGATGTCGAGCCGGATGCTGACAGATTGGCCGCGCATCTTGCCTGATCTGGCCACGAATTTTTCGACGCCGTGTTCGTGAGCCACGAACGCGCGCTCCATCGCGTCGGCGTGACGGTCTGCGCGGGCAGTGACTTTTAATTTCGGATAGCCGGACTGACGAGCGACGACGAGCCAGTCGACTCGCTTCTCACCTCTTGCGGGGACTTCGACGGGGCCGAGTTCGCCTTTCACCGCTTCCCCGTTTTGAACCAGTCCCGCGACGGTCAAGCCTTCAGCGATGAGCGATGGCGCGACCATCATCGGCTTTGCGGTGTTGTTGTTGATGATGGCAGAGACGGTCACGCTGTCGCCGACGACGAAGAATCGCGGGGCTTGCAGTCTCACCGCCAGAGGTTGATTTGTGCGGGTGGCGGCGTTTGCGATTCCGAACTGACTTCCTGTTGTAAGAACTCTCGCAGTAGCAGTCCAGCCGGTGAGCGAGTCGGGGTATTTGACTTTAACCGTCGCCCTGCCGTTGCGGTCTGTCACGACATCAGGCTGCCAGAGAATGGTCGAGCGAAAATCGCTTCGCACCTGCACTGCCGGTTCGCTGCCTGACTTCGATTTTACCTGATCGGGTTTCTGAAGGTCCGCGAGAAGCTGAAGCCTGTCGAACTCGCGGCCATTGACGGGCTCATTTGCAGCCAATTCCTTCTTAGCCTCTTCTCTCACAGAAGGCGCGCTCGGAGAAGCTCTGCCGCCGCCGAGGCCCCCGACCTGACCGTATCCGATTACGCTGCTTCTGCTGCTACTGGCATCGCGCTCTTCGTCTTTGACCAGGTAGCCCACATCCTCGCGGAGAAAATCTTGATAATCCTTCCTTCCGACCTGACGTTCATCGATCAGTTGTTTATCCACGCCTTCGACGAGTTTCGCATACTGCTTTTGCTGGAACGTGCTCTGCGTCTGAACCGTGTGCGCGCGCTTCGAGCCGAAATAAAATTGTCGAGGATCGCCTGCATAGTCCTTCTGAATGTAGAAGACCGATTCATCGACAAGCCCCAGCGCAATTTCAGCCGACACCGGACGACCCGCGTGATCGCGCGTCGTCACCATCAGCGTCCCCTCATCCTGCGGCTCGTACTCTTCTCGATCAGCTTTCACTTCGACATCGAGAAAATGCTCGACCGGCGGGACTATCACCTGTTTGGTGTCGATGAAAATCTGGCGGTCGGCGATCATAGCCGCAGTCAGAAAAACATTCGGCACGTGCTTGTCCTGAACATCGAACTCGACGAGTTTCACCGTCCCGTCGAGATGAACAAGCTGATAGTTGTAGATGTCGTCTCCCTCTGCGGCAAACAGCACCCAGCGGCCTGCGGTCGGCGCTGTGATCATCACCGGAGCTTTCTGCCCTGCGCGAAACGTGTCTTTATCTACGATGATCTCAAGCCCGCCATGTCGATAGCCAAGCTCAGTGCTCACACTTGTCGCAACCCACACCGCAGTCTCGGCCCTCACCGTCGCCCCGTCGCTGTCGGCGCTCGTCCACTGCGCGCGATAGTAGCCCTCGCGCTCAGGATTGAAAACTACTTCGGCTTCGCCCTTCGCGTCGGTCTTCACCGCCTGCGTGAGTATGTCGTCGTGTTGGTAGCCTCGAAACTTGAGCTTCCAGCCTGTGGAAGGAACTCTTCGCCCCGCCCGTCGCAATCGCTCAAGCTCTTCGCTGCGCACTTCCTTGCCTGTCGGGTCTGTCCAGATTTCATACCAGTAATCGCGCGTCACTTTGACCGCGCCCTGAGCTTCGACCGGCTCGCTGTTGGAGTCGAGAGCTTTGATCTTCACCGCGACTTTATCCTTTGGGCGATAGAGATAATGATCGGCCTGCGGATAGACGTAATAACGCTGACGTGTCGCGCGCACGGTTCCCGCTCCAACGACTTCGCGGCGCGAAGCGTCGGTCACGCGGGCTTCGATGTAGTATTCGAAATCCTGCTGCGAATACTTTGGCGTTTCGAACTTCAGAGACGCTTTGCCGAAAGCGTCGGTCTTGATAGTCTCGCGCCTGATGATGGGTCCCTGCGCGCCGTAGTTGTACGGGCGGGGATAAAAATCTTCGTAGTACCACTCGTAATCACGACGCGGACGCCACCACTGATAGAAGGGGTTCTGATGCACTATCACCTCGACCGTGGCGTTTGCCACCGAGCCGCCGAAGTAATAATCGGCCTGCACCTCGACTTCGACTTTCTCGCCCACCCGGAAAGATTTTTTCTTCCCGTTCTCTTCCTTCGTTCGCACGGCGACTTTGAATTCAGGCAGCTTGTACTCTTCGAGCCTCAACAGACTGGCGTTGCCTATGTGACGCTTGCGCCCTTCATCCCAGAAGCTGACGCGATACTGGCCGAGCGGCATTTTATCGGTCAGTTCGAGCGAGCCCCACGCGCTGCCGAATTGATTCAACGCCGCTTTGCCTTCTTTCACCTTCGCGCCTTTCGGGTCGGTGATTTCATACTCGACCGTCTGAGCAGCAGGAGTCGAGTAAGTTCCCGATAGATATCTTCTGGCGATGAATTTCCACTGCGCGGTCTCCGAGGGTCGATAAGCGGGGCGGTCGGTGAAAGCGTAAATCTTCCAGGGCTGATCTTCCTGATTGTATCCGTAGCTGTGGCCCTGGCTGAACGCCTGCCGGTCTTCGAGAGAGGCGACGGCGAAAAGCTGCGTGTTGCTCCCGCTCGACTCAAGATTGAAAACCGCGATGCCCTCGCGGTTGGTCACGCCCGCGCGCTCGCGCCACTGCCAGGCGCTGTTTGTATAGAAATGCTCCCACAGCTTTACGCTCGCTCCGGCCACAGGCGAGCCGTCCGCCGCGTTGCAGAAATATGCGAGAGCCTGTTTCCTCGATGACTTGAGCACAAGCGAGCGGTCAGTGATGAGCACCAGATCGCGCGCCGTTGTGTTATCGCTTCGCGCTTCGACGACGTAAGCGCCTGCAAGAAGTTTGCTCTCGACTCGGACGGCTTCCTGTCCAGGTCGGTAGTCGCCTTTGTCCGCAGTTTCTTTCGTCCAGAACTTCACTCTCTCGCTTCCCGTCAGATTTATTTTATCGATCCAGTCGCCCGCGTTGTCGTTCTTGTCTGAGAAGCTGAGGTCGCGCGCAAGATCGACGCGGTAGAGCGAGAGAGCGACCCGTTTGACGTTGCGCCAGTTGAGATGAAACTGGATTTCCGAATCGGGAAGGAAGATGTTCGACACGCTCACATCGACCGATGGGCGTATGATGTTTTCGATCTGGCTCTGCGCCTGATCCCAGTAGCGGGTCTCGCCTTTGACGTGCTCGAGGATGAATCGGCGGAAGAGTTCCAGAGCTTTGACATAATCAGGCTCCTGCTGCCACTGATTGTTTTGCAGTTGAGTGAAGCGGCCATAGTTCATCATCCATTCGGCGTAGTAATAAAGCGCGTCGTCGTACCAGTCGGTTTCCTTGCCCGCGCTGATGGCCGCTTCGAATTCTTCGCTGACTCGCTTTCGCTCTTCGTAATATCCGCCCTGCCCGCGAATGGTCATAGCGATGAGGTAATGCAGATGGGCGCGGTCGTTTTCGGTGCGGGCTATGCGGAGGGCGTTTTCGAGCACATCGAGCGGCGCATAGTTTCCATAGTAGCCGTAGTAGTAATAGACTTCGGCCCAGGCAGGGCGCGAGATTTTCCATACTATTTTGAGATAGCGGTCGCGGGCCGAATCGAGGTCGTCGGAACCGGCCCACCAGTCGAGCGCGCGTTGATAATAGAGCCAGCCCTGATGCCAGTTTTTAGAGTCGTTGCGCATCCACCAGAAATCGGCGAGCGATTCCGTAGCTTCGACCCACACCGCGTCGCGTTCTCCTTCGCGCTGAACATCGCTCACCATCGAAATCAGTTGGCGCATGGCCTGCTCGAATTTCGAGGAGTCGGCGGTGCGAGTGGCGGCCTGCGCGCGCCACAGAGTATCGGCCACTCGAAAATCGACCCAGTGCGCGTCGGCTGGTTCCAATTTCATGGCGTCGGCGCGGAGATAGATTTCGTGAGCGCGGGCGTAGGAGCCTTCGGCATAATATTTTTCAGCTTCGGCTTTGAGTGATTGGTAATCCGTTCGTTGAGCGTGAACGGAAGCGAGCGAGGCCGCGCAAAGGAGCGCGAAGGCGATTATTTTTTTCATGGCTTTTATTCTCAGTTGTGACGCGAACGAACGCCCGTAATCGGGCACGGCGTTCATTGGCCAGGCACGGGGGCATTACTTGATGCGGCGCTTATACATTATCACGCCAATGAGTAGAACAGGATCAGAAATATTTTTTGCATACAGGATTGAAGCGCGGCCACGAAAGGGCGCAAAAGCCGGGTGATTGCCGATTTACGAGAGATGAGAAACAACGGGCGTCGAAAAGCTCCCGCCCGTCAGGCGATGAGCGATTCGATCACGCGACATTTATCGGCAGTCGTGCCTTCCTGTGGTATGGGAACTATGGGAAGCGTCGCCCCAAAACCACTCATCTCGTCGAGTTTCTCTCGGCAGTATTCGACAGGGCCGCAAATGGCTATCGAATCGACCATCTCATTGGTGACGGATTGAATCGCCCGTTTGCGATACCCCATCTGCCAGAGGTCGCGTATGAAGCTGGCCTCGCGGGCGAAACCCAGACGCGAAAGGCTGCGGTGATAAAAATCGCCCATCCCTCCGACGTAGTAAGCTATCGGCAATCGCGCTTCATCTCTTGCCCGCGACACATCTCTCGACACGATGACATTCACAAACGGCGCGATCTCAGTTCGCAGAAGAAGACTCCCTGTGGACTGCGCACCGGCCCTGATTTCGGAGATGCCGCGATTGAGGTGCGCGCGCGGCCAGTGCGCGGGCAGCCATCCGTCGGCCAACTCGCCTGTCTGTCGCAGGCTCCTGGGCGTGAGCGCGGCCACATAGATCGGAATCTGCGCGCGCAGGGGCTTGAATCCGAGTTTGAACCGCGCCAGTCTGAAGCACTGGCCGTCAAAATCCACTCGCCTGCCGCTGAGAAGCAAACGAACGATCTGAATCGTCTCACGGAGGCGCGTGAGCGGACGGTCGAAAGGAATGCCGTGAAGGTCTTCGACGACTCTTGCGCCGCTTGTCCCGAGTCCGAGGCGAAAGCGACCGCCTGATATTTCGTCAACAGTGGCCGCGCTCATCGCTACGAGCGCAGGGCTGCGCGAGAAGACATTGATTATTCCTGTGGCGAGATGAATGCGCTCTGTTCGCGCGGCCAGTTCGACGAGAGTTGAAAATACTTCGCGCTCCCAGGCTTCAGGCATCCAGAAGGAATCGTATCCGCAGCGGTCTGCCGCGCGGACGCATTCGATGAGTTCGCGGCGATCAAACCCGCGCTTGTCGAATCCGGGCAGTCGGTTGAGATAAAGTCCGAGTCTTCGCAATTCTATCCTTTTTCACCCCTGCGCCCCTGCGCCCCGGCGCCCCTGCTCATCTGCTTCCCAAATCTTCACGATTTCATACAGCGTCGTCCGCTCGGCAGGCACGCGACCGAGTTCGCATATACGCTCATGAAATTCTTCTACCGGCATGCGCTCGCCCGATGTTGAGCCTGCCAGACGCGAGATGTTTTCTTCCATCAGCGTGCCGCCGTAATCGTTGGCGCCCGCTCGAAAACATGCCTGCGCCACTTCGCGCGACATCTTCACCCACGACACCTGAATGTTATCGATCCAGCCCTGAAGCAGAAGACGCGACAGCGCATGCACCTTCAGATGCTCTTCCACAGTCGGGCCGGGCCGCGCATCGCCTGAACGATACAGTTGGGTGAACTCATGAACAAATCCCAGAGGCACGAACTCAGTAAACCCGCCGGTCTCTTTCTGAATATCGCGCAAAAGCAACAGGTGGCGAACCCAGTGCTCCTCGCTTTCGATGTGGCCGTACATCATCGTCGAGGTAGTTCGAATGCCGAGGCGGTGAGCGGTTTTTATCACATCGATCCATTGATGGGTCCTGAGCTTTATTCGCTCGATTCGGTGTCGAACCTCGTCGTCGAGTATCTCGGCGGCAGTGCCCGGAAGAGTTCCAAGCCCTGCGTCTTTGAGCATGGAGAGATAATTCGCAAGCGGCATCCCGGTGAGTTCCACTCCATAGACGACTTCCATCGGCGAGAAGGCGTGAATGTGCATGCGGGGCGTCGCCTGTTTTATCGCGCCAAGCAGATCGCGGTAATAAAACGGATCGAGGTCGCGCGGAAGCCCGCCCTGCACGCACACCTCGCGCGCGCCTGTCTGCCAGGCTTCGTTTGCGCGCCGGGCGATCTCATCCATTGAATGAAAGTAAGCGTCCCTCTCGCGGGGGGCGCGGCTGAAGGCGCAGAAACGGCATCCCACGAAGCAGACGTTGGTGAAGTTTATGTTGCGGTTGACGACGTAAGTGATAACGTCGCCTGCGCTGCGGCGTCGCGCGCGGTCGGCGGCAAGTATGAGGGCTTCAAGCTCGTCGCCCGTCGTTTTTGCAAGCAGCAGTCCTTCTTCGAAGTTCAACTCTTGGCCCTTCAAAGCGCGATCAATCGCGCGAGCGACCGCACGGTCGATCTTCGACATCAACGCATCGAGCCTGCCGCTTTCGTTCTGCCGGATTCTTTCGAGAATTCCTGTGCTGTTTGATTTCTTCATCAATACTCCCAGGCGAGATTGTCCTCCGCTCTCAGCCGCAGGTAAACGACGCCAGGCGAATCGACCTGGCCGAATATCTCGATGAATTTCGGATGATCCGTAGAGCCGAAGTATTTTTCTCCGAGCGCGCGGTAGATATTAGCACGCAGGTCGGAGTGGGTCACTTCTTCAGCGCGCCCCCAAAACGACGCGCCCTTGTAGGCAGTCATCGGCCCGCCATCGATGACCCAGCCTGTGCGTGAATCAAAGCGAATCGCTTTGAGCTTTGCGCTCGTCGCTTCGGTTCCGAGGAAATAATCGCCTTCGATGATTACGAACCAGACCGGAACTGCTCGCGGATAGCCGCGCGCATCCGTGTAGGCTAGGCGGAGCAGTTCGGCCTTTTCGCAAAACTCCATGAGTGTAGCAGTCATTTCTTTCATCAGTGCGCGCCTCCTCCGAGATTCAATCCGACGACGCCGGCGACGATGAGCGCCAGCGATACCATTTTCAAAATGGTCATCGGCTCTCTGAACCAGAATAAGCCGATGACGGCAATCAACGCCGTGCCCACCCCCGACCACACGGCGTAGGCCACGCTCACATCGAGCCTCTTCAGCGCGAGAGTGAGCAGCGCGAAGCTCAAACCATAAAAGACGAAAAGCAGCGTCGAGGGCAACGCTCGGGTGAAACCTTCCGAAAGTTTCATGCAGGTCGTACCCGCGACTTCCGCGACTATCGCCAGCACAAGATAAATCCATTGCATAACGGGAGTCCTCAGCCTGCTTGATTTATCCAGTCAGCAGGAGTCAGCGCAGACGCGACCGGCGCGCTGCGACTGACCATTTCCGAATCCCAGGTGATGAGCGTCGCCTCGAATGATTCTGCGACGGCGACGTAAACTGCATCAGCGCCCCTGAGCCTCTGCGAGATGGCGATCTGAGCAGCGCGACGCGCGAGGTCGAGATCAAGAGAAATGAGAGACATATTTGGAAAAGCTTCGATGTGGGATAAAACTCTCTGCGCCTGATCCGGCAGATTGGTTTGTCTGGCTATCGCTGCGGCGCACTCTGTCAGAACCAGAGTCGGACAAAACACCCCTTCATTTTGCAGGCGAATCCGGCGAAGGAATTCGAAACTATCCGTGTGGTTTACATCCGGCGCATGCGCTGCTGAAACAATGACGCTGGCATCGATTGTAAAGCTCATCGCCTCATCTCCGAAATTACTTCCACCGCGCTCTTGTCATCTTTCCACGCGCGTCCGATCTCTTCAGCGAGAGCTTTCCATTGCTCTTCCCAGTCCGATGCGGCTTGAGATGCGATGCTCGGCGTGTCAGCAAGCGATACCAGCTTCGCTCTCGGCTCCCCTTTATCGCCGACAAGCGTGACGGTCTCTCCAGGCTGAAGCCCGTCGAGCAATCCTTTCAGGTCATCTGACGCTTCTTCGATTGATATCGTCCTCGACATACAGAGACTCCTTTCGCCGCTAGTTTACTACGGCAAACCCGCGCTCGTCTGCCATCGCGCGGGCGCGCGCGGCGACATCAGGGCAGAGAAATCCGTCTCGCCTGACGAACTCAGGATAAACGCAGAGCCGCTCTCTTAGCTCGAAGCCTGCGGCCTGTGTGCGGCGGGCGAGCGCGGCTATATGCGGCCAGGGCTTTTCGGGATTGATGTAATCCATCGTGAGCGGCGAGATGCCGCCCCAGTCGTTTATACCTGCTCGCAGCAGAAACGGATAATCGTCATCTGCGAGATTGGGCGGAGCCTGAAGGTTCATATCACGAAGTATCAAACGGGCGACGGCTATCGTTCTCGCGTGATCTTTGATGGTCGGCTCCGGGTGGCGGCGCATTGGGATGTCCGCCTTTGCGCGAAAATTCTGTATGATGACTTCCTGAATGTGGCCGAAGCGCAGATGAAGCTCTCGAATGGCAAAAAGCGAATCGATTCGCTCGTCCATCGTTTCGCCTATCCCGATCAGGATTCCTGTCGTGAAAGGAATTTTCAATCTTCCCGCTTCTTCCATAGTTTTCAATCGGAGCGCGGGCCGTTTGTCCGGCGCATTATCGTGAGCCTGATTTGGAAGCATCAATCGCTCGCTTGCGCTTTCGAGCATCAATCCGAGGCTGGGACAGGTCTCTCTGAGCGTTTCAAGATCGCGGCGGCCCATCAGCCCCGCGTTGGCATGCGGCAGGAGCGAAGTTTCCTCGAACAGCCGCCGGCACATCTCGGCCAGATATGAAAGCGTAGTGCGATGGCCCAGTCGAGCGAGCGTTTTGCGCATCTCAGGAAACAGGGCTTCGGGGCGATCTCCCAAACTGAAAAGAGCTTCCTTGCATCCGAGTCTTGCCCCGGCTTGGGCCACTTGCAGAACTTCATCAGGCGTCATCGTGCGCGCGCCCGGCTGAATCGGGTCTTTGCGAAACGTGCAGTAGCCGCAGTAGTCCCGGCAGAGATTCGTCAGCGGAATGAAAACTTTTTTCGAGTAAGTGATCGCGCGGCCTTTGAATTGATCGCGCAGGCCGCAGGCCGCTTCCATCAGCGAGTCGAACTCCTCTCCGTCGCGTGCGCGCATGAGAGTGAGCGCCGAGTCGCGCGTGATTGCGCCTTCGCGGGCAGCGGCCAGAGCCTCATCGAAACTGATTTGCGCAAGTGAAGTCATGATGTTCATGCTGATCATCGAGCAGGATAACGGATCGAGAAACTTTTATCATCACTGCCCGGCGGTTTGGTAGTTGAAAACCGCGACGCTGACTGATGCGCGTTTGCGCGATGTCGTCGAGACCTTTTTTTGAGCCTTCAGCCGGGATTGCTATAATGTGGCTGGAAAAATCAGACGCGAGGCAATTGTTATGACCATAGCCCGAAGGCTTCAGACCACGCTCGAAATGATAAAGATCGAGCACACGCTGTTCGCGCTCCCATTCGCTTTTCTGGGCGCAACCCTTGCAGCGCGCGAACTTCCCCCGCAGCAGGCCGCTTTCTGGATTTCGAAACTTCTCTGGATAACCCTTGCGATGGTCGGCGCGCGCTCGGCGGCGATGACTTTCAATCGAATAGCCGACCGCCGCATCGATGCCGCAAACCCGCGCACCGCAAACCGCGCGCTGCCCGCCGGTCTGCTCGATCTGAAATTCGCCTGGGCATTCACCATCGTCTCATCGCTTCTGTTTCTGCTCGCCGCCTGGCAACTCAATCCATTGACTCTGATTCTTTCGCCCGTCGCGCTCGCTTCGATTTTCCTCTACTCCTATACCAAACGAGTGACCGCGTTGTCTCACATCGTTCTGGGCTGGTGTTTGTCGATAGCTCCATCGGGCGCGTGGATAGCCATTCAAGGCAAACTCACGCTCGTCCCGCTGCTGCTTTCGATTTCAGTGATGCTGTGGACTGCCGGGTTCGACATCCTCTATGCCTGCCAGGACTTCGACTTCGACAGCAAAGCCGGGCTTCATTCCATCCCGCAGAGGTTCGGCATCCGCCGCGCTCTGTGGATAGCGCGCGGGTTGCACGCGCTGATGTTCGCCACGCTGTTGATTTTCTTTCGCGTCGCCGCGCTCGGATGGATAAGCTCGATAGGGGTGATGGCCACAGGCGCGCTTTTGATCTATCAACACAGCCTCGTGAAATCGAACGACCTCTCGCGGCTCAACGCCGCTTTCTTCACCACCAACGCTTTCGTCAGCGTCATCCTCTTCGTCACCATCGCCGGCGACGTGTTGATCTGAAATTTATTTTCCGCTTCCGTAACCGAAACTGTTTGCCGGGCGTTTATCATTGTTGTCTGATTGCGCTCAATGGGGGAAGCTGCCGAAAAATTATGCATCGCAATCGCCGGGTCGCTCTCGCGCGAGGCGAATGATTTGAGCGATGAGGAACTGGCTCTTCTGGCGCAGTCGGGCGACGAAGCGGCCTTCGAGCAGATATTCATCCGCCATCGATTGAGAGTCGCCCGCATCGCCGGGCGCTTCTTCAACCGCGCGGAAAAAGTGGAAGAGGTCGCGCAGGATGTTTTCGCAAAAGCCTGGTTCGCGCTCGATGATTATTCGCGCGAGCGCGGCCCGTCGTTTGCCGCCTGGCTTTCACGAATAGCGATCAACTCCTGCTACGACCAACTGCGGCGGGCGCGTCGAAGACCTGAAAACAGCTTCAGCAGTATATCTCAGGACGAGGCGCTGTTTCTCAACTCGCACCTGCGCGATGAAAAAGCAGCCGACGCTGAAACCGATGTCATCTCGCGCGACCTGGCAGAAAAACTCCTCGCCCGACTCGGCGCTGATGACCGGTTGATACTCACTCTGCTCGACGGACAGGAGATGTCAGTCGCCGAGATAGCCGAGACCCTCGGCTGGGGCGTTTCGAAAGTCAAAGTGCGCGCCCATCGCGCCCGCGCCGCGCTGAGACGAGTGATTGGAGAATTCATCTGAAATGTTTTGGAACAGAAAAAAATCAAACGACCACCGGCTCGACCGCGCGGCTGCCTCTCTGATTCGCAGAGCGGCGATGAGCGATCAGGAAATAGAAGGGGTCGCTTCGCGCATGCAGTTTGCTGGTGTGCGCGCTCGCATACGCGCCCGACAGCCTGACAACACGGGCGATGGATGGATGACAGCGATGATGGCAGCGCAGCGGGCGATACCGGCGATGGCGATCCTCACGCTGGCCGTCGTCTTCTGGTTCTGGTTTGCGGGCGCTGGCGCGCAAGAGAGCGCCTCGCTCGACACGGCGCTCACGGGCGCGGGCGGCGCGGGTGTGGAGCGAGTCCGCAGCGGCGGGACATGTGCCATCTCGACCAGCGATGAATGCGCCATCTCGACTGAAGACGTGCTTGCCACGATGGTCAAGGAGGCAGAGAAATGAACGCGGAAAAAAAGATTTGGATTAAAGTGTGGAGCGCGCTGGCCGTAGTGTTCGCGCTCGGCTGCATCGCGGGCATAGCGATAAGCGGCGTGTATCGCTCGCGCATCGACGCCGCGCAGTCGGTCTCCCTCCGCGATGCGGACGCTTATTTCGAAACCCTCGCGCGCGAGCTCGATCTCAACCCGGAACAATCGGCGGCTATTCGATCAATACTCGAAGAGACGCGCAGCGAGTACAAAAAAGTCTGCGCCGAAGTTCGCCCTCGATACGACGCGCTCCGCCAGCAGGCGCGCAGCCGCATGCGTGCTATGCTCACAGCCGCTCAACAACAGCGATTCGATTCCATCGTGCTTCAGGAAGACTGCAACACCTGCCCTGACAGAAAAAAATGAAAAGTCTGGAGTCGAGAGTCTGGAGTCTGGAGTCAGTGTGTAACCGCGCTTGATGCTGCGACGTATATCTGAGGGCCTGACGGCAGCAAGCCCGCTCAGGCCCGCACTCGTCCGACCCTGCAAAGTTTCCTTTGAGCTTTCGCGCAGATTGCGCTGGGGCGGACGCGCGCGATGACTAATTTCAACGGAGGTGAATCGATGAACAAATTGAAAGCGATATTTCTTCTGTGCGCGGGTGCGATGCTGGTCTTCCCGGCTCTCGCGCAGGATAAACAGGATGTCGAACGGATCACGGTCGAGGAACTCAAATCGAAGCTGGCTCGCAACGAATCGGTCGTGATAATCGATGTCAGAGGCAATGACTACGACACAAGTGATGCCCGCATTCGGGGCGCGATTCGCATAGCGCCCGCCGAACTTCAGGCGCGACTCGGCGCGCTTCCCCGCGACCGCGAAATAGTGACCTACTGCGCCTGCTCGACCGATGGCGGAGCAGTCAAAGCTGCCGAGACTCTTCTCGCAAACGGGTTCAAACGGGTGCGCGCTCTGAGAGGAGGATGGAACGCCTGGACGCTGGCCGCCGGGCCGGTCGAATCGAAAGAAGTAGTCGGAAACTGAAACCCTGATATAGAGAAAAAGTAAAAAGGCAAAAGGAAGATTCTACTTTTGCCTTTTTACTTTTGCCTTTTGCCTTTTTGCAAACACTCTCCTCTCTCGCTTCGTCGTGGTATAATCCACAGCCCTTTTATGAAAAACATACTTGTGACAGGCGGAGCGGGATTCATAGGCAGCCATCTGATCGATCATCTGCTCGACGAGGGCGATATTCGCGTCACGGTTGTCGATAACTTCAACGATTTTTACGACGCCAGGATCAAGCGCGCAAACATAGCTCATCATCAGGGTAGAAAAGATTTCCGGTTGATCGAAGCCGATATTTCCGACTCTGCGGCGATGAACGAGTTGTTCGAGCGAGCGCGCTTCGACACAATCGCGCATCTGGCAGCAAGGGCTGGAGTGCGGCCTTCGCTTGAAAATCCTCTGGCTTATGAAGAGACGAATGTGCGTGGCACATACTCGCTTCTGGAAGCGGCGCGGCGAAGCGGCGTAGAGCGATTCATCTTCGGGTCGTCAAGTTCGGTCTACGGCGTCAATTCGAAAGTCCCTTTCTCTGAAGACGACTCCATAGCCAGCCCCATCTCGCCTTACGCGGCGACCAAGATAGCGGGCGAAGCGGCCTGCCATGCCTACAGCCATCTTTACGGGATGAAGATCGTGTGCCTGCGATTCTTCACCGTCTACGGCGCGCGGCAGAGACCCGATCTGGCCATTCACAAATTCGCCCGGCTCATCGATGAAGGCCGCCCCATACCGGTCTTCGGCGACGGCTCGACGCGGCGCGACTACACCTACATCGATGACATAATCGCGGGCGTCACGGCGGCGATAAATTATGAAGCGAGCGCGTTCGAGATAATAAATCTCGGCGAATCGCAGACGGTCGAACTCCGCCGATTGATCGAGGTATTGGAAGAAACGCTGGGCAAACCGGCGATCATAGACCGACAGCCTCAGCAGCCGGGCGATGTGCCTGTCACCTATGCCGACATAAGCAAAGCGAGTCGGTTGCTCGGCTACGATCCGAAAACCAAAATAGAAGAAGGCGTCGGAAGATTCGTCGAGTGGTTTCGCAGCGCGAGGGGCAGAAGATAAAAGGCAAAAACAGTTCATCCCTCTTTCACAGTCCTGGCGGAGAGCGCAGGGCTGTTGCAAAGTCACCGTGAGCCTCGACTCCAGACTTGTCAGGCTGCTTTCCGGCAAAGGGAGAAAAAAAGACGAGATTTTCCGCAGCCGCGCAAAGATTTTTCTTGACATCACCGAAGGGCATTTAATACAATCAGCCCGCTTCAGCTAGTGTAATAGATGTCGCCGAGATTATATCTGTCCGTCCGGCGTCCCCATGTGGAGTGCGGAGTGCCGAATTCGGAATGCGGAATAAAGAGTGTTTCCCCTATTCCGCATTCCGAATTCCCCCTTCCGCATTCCTAAGCCTTGAGCCTGCGC
>CAZPQE010000036.1:0-1181 GCA_964588615.1 uncultured Clostridia bacterium
GTCGAATGTTGATGGCAGGGCGCAAGGCTACAGGAAGCAGCCGCCCGCTCGATCCATCGCTGGTGTAAACGACTTTGAGGTATCCATTACGCGAACCTTCCTGACTGAGATTCACCCCATCGACGCTTATCTGATAGAGCAAACCGGCTGCCAGCCCTTCGGCTTCGATGGTCAGCGATTCGCGTTCGAGCTTGACCTCGATCTTTGCCTTCCCTCCGGCGCGCGAAGCGGGAGAAAGGAGCCGGGCTTCCTTCTCAATGGTCTGCCCTGTGGGAGGCGCGTCTTCCAGGCGGGCGAAATCGCCCTGAAGCACTATCTGCCCTGATGCGTTGCGCAACTCCACGTGACGAATATTGGTGACGGGATTGATCGCGCCTGTGATCGGAGAATCCCCAGGCTCGGTCGAGAATTTGAAAACGATGTCGCCGAGGCTGGCGACATATTTCGGGCCGCCTGCGGGCGAGCCGTTGACGAACAATCCGTAGAGCATTCGCGGATTGAGATCGGTGGCCGTCACCTCGAATTCCTGCTTTGAGCCAGTAACTGAAACCTTCGCCCTCCCCTGACCCGTCGTCACGCCCGGAGCGCGCGCCAGTATGGCTTCGGCGCGAAAGTCGTGAACCGTCCTCGCGCAATCGGTGTTCAAACACTCAAGCGCACGGAGCAGGCTTATTCGCCCTCTGCCCAGTTTCCCCGCGTATCCGGGATTCTCCGCGTCTATGTTGAGCGAGGTGTCTTCGATAGCTTTTCTGATATCGGGATGCGAAGAGTCGAGCCCGTAGATGAGCGCGGCTTCGGCTACGGCGAACGGCGCGGCGAAAGAAGTGCCGCTCCACATCGCGTACTGATTTCCTCCGTCGCCGGGATAGGCGCTGATGAGTTGAACTCCCGGAGCGGCCACATCGACGTGAGGGCCGAAGTTCGAGAAATTCGCTTTGCGGCTGGCCAGATCGATTGCCGCCACTGCCATCACATCGGGCGAGCTTGCGGGAAACTGCGGAGACTCGCTGTTCTCGTTGCCGGAAGCGGCCATCAGCACTGCCCCCCGGTCTCTGGCATAGTTGATGGCGTCGGCAAGTATGGTCGAGACCTGAGAAGTGCCGAAGCTCAGATTGATGATGTTGGCTCCGTTGTCGGCGGCGTATTTTATAGCCGAGGCGATGGTGAACTCATCGCCGTAG
>CAZPQE010000036.1:1198-23105 GCA_964588615.1 uncultured Clostridia bacterium
CTGCGGGAAAAGCGCGGATAGGCATTATGCGCGCGTCGGGAGCGACCAGGGCGATGATTCCGGCAATGAATGTGCCGTGACCTGCGACCGTCGTTTGAGGATCGTCCGCGACTTCTCGCGGATCGTTGTCGTTTTCGATGAAGTCCCATCCGCGATAATCATCAATGAGACCGTCGCGGTCATTATCGATTCCGTCGCCGGCGATGTCGGCATTTGCGCGAGAGTCGTTCCAGATAAAGGGCTGAATCTGCTGATGACTTAGATCGACTCCTGTATCGATTATGGCGACGACCGCTCCCTTGCCGCGCGAGCGGTCATGCGCCTGCACCAACTGAAGGAACCCTAAGAGCGCGGATTGGTTATCAAAATCCGCCTGAGTTTTTCCGGGCGTCGCATAGCCGTCGGGAAAGCTGAAAGTTGATCGCCCGAAAAGGGTCGGGTTCGTAACTACAGGGTTGAGCGACGCGCTCAACACGTCCTGGTCGCGTTCGAGCCGCTTGCGATACTTGGCTTCCTTTTTGTTCCTCGGAGTCGATAGAAGATAGAAATTGGTTCCGTAGAGCCTTTGCCTGACCGAAGTTCCGATGCGAGCATTGACCGCTTCTATCGAAGCGTCGGGTTTTATCTCGACGACGACTTCACCTCTGCGGAACTCTCGCGCGGCTTCGGTCGTCTGCGCCCGCGCAGGAAACGAAGCGGCTGCGCAAAGGGCAAGGCTCAGAATCAATGTCGCGGCTTTGAGCTTTTTCATAGCGTCCTCACTGCTTCTGGTGAAAGAACTGCAATATTCGATATTACTGCCGACCCCGACCCTCCGAAAGACTTTTGGCTCACGCCGTATTGCCCATCAGAACGAACGGCGCCCAGTAATAAGGATGTCCGTAATCGTCCTTGATTTGCAGTTGAGCCATTCTCAGAGCCTTGCGCTTGCTCTCGCCTTCGCCGATGCGACGATACATCTCGCTCATCAACTCGGCTGTAGATGAATCGCTCACCGCCCACAAACTGGCCACAAGCGACGGAGCGCCCGCGTAAAGAAATCCGCGCATCAGGCCATGAAGTTCGTCGCCCGGAAAAACCATGTTCACTCCGGTGTGACACGCCGATAGAGTGACCATCTCGGCGCGGAGGCGGAGGTCGAGCAGGCTGTAAAAATTCAGGGGCGAATCGGCCAGCTTCAAAAAAGAAAACATAGGATTATCGCGCCGGAAATAACCGTGCGACGCGAGGTGAAGGAAACGAGCCTGGGGGGCATAACGGAAAAGATTGTCGCGCGTGGCTTCTTCTCCGATCAGAGTCACCGAATCAGGAAAGAGCGATCCCAGTTCGCGGATTTCATCGACGATGTTCGGCGTGTCTCGATGGGTGACTCCGAGGGCGACCATTATGCTGTCGAAAGAGTCGCTCTGATGGCGAACGGCGCGGCAGAGTTTGAGGACGGCTGCGCTCGGAGCATAAGAAATCTCGAAGCGGTCGATCATATACCCGCCATCATCGCGCAGGGCATGAAACGGAACGTAATGCAAAGCGCCATGCGGTATGACTACTATCTGCTCGCTTTCGACGAGGTGTTCGAGCGGCGTGAACAGATGCTTTTGCAGGCGAGCGAGGTAATCATCCGTAGCGCGTTTCAACTGACCGAAGAACGATTCGACGTAGTCGGAGCCGAAGTTGAATTTTTCTATTTGAAATCTCAGGGCGGCAAGCAGATGTTCGACCTCTCGCTTCGACGCAATTCCGCGAGCCAGGCGCACGCCTTCGCGGGTTGCCAGGAATGCCGACACTTCATCGCCGGTGATGAAATACTCGATGGCGGTTTCGCCCTCTTCGAGCGCCGAGCGCAGATCGACTGAACTTGCAGCCTTCATCAGTTGCATTTCGGCGAAAGCGGAATCCTCGGTTTCGAGGCGGCTGAAGAGTTGAGCTATCTGCCGCTCGCATCGGCGCACCTCGCGGCGATGGCGTTCTGCCACCGTCGCATTGCGCTGATTGCCCTTGTCGTCTTCAAGCCCTGCGCGCGAACTGTACCAGTTGAGTTCTTCTATGAGCTTGAGCAACCTGGCGCGGATTTCCGACTGCTCTCCTTCGACGGGTTCTGATTGCGAACTTCGCAGGTAGCGCGACAGCAGGTCGGCCAGCGCGCGCGATTTCGAAGACTCGACGAGGCGAAAGGCTTCTTCCAGTCGCTCGTCGCTTTCTTCATCGAGACAGGATGCGATGGCGTCTTCGTAGATTTCGATCTTGTCGCGCAGGAATGTCGCTTTGAATTCGTCTGCTGCGATTCCGCCACGCATCTGCTCGACGGTTTCGACCGCGCGCCTGAAATTTTCAAGCGCCTGTCGGCGGCGACCCCTCTCTCGCTCGATCTTTCCTATCAGGTGATGGCATTTATAAACCACTCCGGGAGCGAAAACGCCTTCGACCGTCCGCAGGGCTGTATGAGCCATCCTCGATGCCTTAGTCAGGTTTCCCGAAAGATGAGCCGCATGCGCTGCGATCAACCGCGCGCTGGCGGCTCTGGTCGAAAGCTTCTGCCGCGCAAACACCCGCAACGATGATTCGGCCCGCCGCGCGGCGTCTTCGGCATCGCCCTGATGCAGAGCCATCTGCGCGAGATAAGAATCGATCAAAGCGACGAAAGTAGAATTGCCGCTTTCCTCGAAAGCCGTTCGCGCTTGGGCCAGATGGCCCTGCGCCTGCTCGAACTGCCTCAACCCCATTTCGGCCAGCGCAAGCACTGTAGTGGATTGAGCGGATTCATAAGGCATGCTCAGTTGGCCGAATCGCGCGCGGGCCGACTGAGCAGATTCCGCCGCGTCGCTGAAGGAATTGAGCGCAAGCAGCACCTCGCCTATCTCCAGATTGCACCAGGCCACCAGCCGGTCGCTTCCCATCGCTTCGAGTTGGTCGCGAACGGGGTAGTAGCTTGCGAGCGCCGAGTTGTAGTTGCCGCGCAGGAATTCCACGTAGGCGATCTTTGATCGCCCCTGCGCTGCGGCAAGATTCTCTCCCGTCTGTTTCCAGGTCGCGGTTGCGCTTTCAAGCAGCCGCAGCGCCTCATCAGGCCGGTCTGTTTCGAGAAATATGTTCGAGCGATTGCCATCGATGATGGCGCGCATCGAGGGATTGCCGTTCGATGCGAGGATGTTCCGCGCGCGGTCGTAATGCTCAAGGGCCTTACGGTAGCGGTCCATTCGGTAGTAGATGTTGCCGACGTTGGCTTCAAGCTGGGCGAGTTCGGTATGCCGGAGCGCGCGGCGCGCAGAGCGGGCAGTTGAGAGAGCGTCATCGTATCGGCCCAGTTGAGTGAGCGTATCGACTCTCTGTTTTTGAATCGCGGCGGCTTCCGCGCGCAGCCGCGCCGACAGAAGAGATTTGATCGCGCCGTCAAACATTTTGTTGGCTTCCGAATAGTGACCGGAGAGGTGAAGCAGACGCGCGCGCCCGGCCTCGGCGAAGGCATTCGAGAGAGGCTCGCCTGTAAGCCGGGCGACTCGCTCGATTCGATCAACCAGAAGAGAGGCCACATTGAGGTCGTTATGAGCGAGCCTATCGACTTCCGCTTTAAGAGCGGCCATCGTCTGCCAATCGAACTTTCCTTCCTGCTCGGCGAGGAATGATTCGGGGCTCTCGGCGCTCATCAATTTGTCTGCAAGTTCTTTGCTCACTTCAGGGCCTTTACAAAAAAGAAACACTTGTAGGGGCGGGTCTACGTGCCCGCCCCTGACTGATTCAATGTCGACGTTTCAAATCGAGACTTCCATCCAGTCAGGGGCCGCCAGAGACGGCAGCCCCTAGAGGTGTGTCATTCTTTCATCCATCAGGTGAATCACTCTTGTCTCAAAAAAGACGATTTCACTGGGCGACACTCACTTGTCAGTTCAACTGCGCGACAGGCAATCCGGCGACCGTGATGCTCACATCGCGCATCTCGATTCTCAGGTCGTACTCTCCGAAATCGACCGACGAAATATGGAATTCGCCGGTCTCGTTCGTCGTCGTCGAGCGAATCGCTTCGCCTTCGCATATGAGGTCGAGCGGAACGCCGGACACAGATTCGAATCTTGTATCGTCCTTGCGCAGAATCTGTCCCACGAGGTCCGCGCCCGGAACTTCCGTCAGGCTGATCTGAAGATCGATGCTGTAATTGTCGGCCCGATAGAGCAACTGGCGATTCATCGTTTCCGTCGAGCGAACTCCTTCGACGACGGGCTGCGAGTAGCTGTCGAATACGAGCGAGGCGACGAGTCGACTCAGTTTTTCTTTCACGCCTGATCGGTTGGGACGATTCTCGAAAAGCCTGACGGCTCGACGGGTTACCCACGAGGGAGGCTCGATCATATCGTCGTCTGCGGCGATATCTCTCACCTGCTCGTACCAGCGGATGTCGTCAGCACACTCGCGGCATCCAATCGCAAGATGAGCTTTGATCGCTTCGGCCTCGCCTTCGTCAGCCTGTCCGTCGAGGTAATCGATCAGTTTTTCAAATCCGGGGCAATTCATAGTGACTCCTGTTGCGGCGCATAACTGTCTGCGCCTGTTGAGTGCCGAAAAGTCGGGCGCGCGAAGCGCCCGACTTTAGTTTGATTCAGGGCCGCGTGGCCTGAATGGTCAGAGCATTTGAAGTCTCGCGGCAGAACCGCGCTTCGGCTCTCCACCCCGTGCGCAGGTCTGAGAGGCGAGCCGCCTGGCCGTTGATTTTTATTTCAGTGCGATCTGTCACATTCAGTGTGACGCGCTCGCCGCTCGCCGTAGCCACTGTGATGGTGTGGCCTTCGAGATCGATTTCTGCGATTGCGCCTTCAACTCTCGCCACTGTGCAGTCAGGCGCAGCAGTGAAGGCCGAAATCACTAGCGCGTTTGAGGTCTCTCGGCAGAATCGTGCGGCCACCCTCATCCTCTCGCGGAGATCGGAGAGACGGGCCGCCTCATTGTTGAGCTTGATTTCGGTGCGATCTGTCACATTGAGCGTCACCTGCTCGCCGCTTGCAAGAGCGATGACCAGATGATGACCTTCCACATCGACGCGGGCTACTGCGCCTTCGACGCTCACGACAGTGCAGTCCTCGCCGCTGCTCAAGGCGGCAATGCCGAGAGCGTTGTGCGTCTGGCGGCAGAACCGCGCGCCTGCGCGCATTCCGACCTGAAGATCGTTCAAACGCGCCGGACGACCATCGATGGTGATTTCGGTCCTCTCGGTGACGTTGAGCCTGACCGGCTCGCCGCCCGGAGGAGTTATCGCAACCACGCGCTGATCGAGATCGACGGCTGAAATCTCTCCCTGAACTCCTGCGACTTCGCACTCGTCGCCGCTCGTGGCAACGACCGCTAGCGCGTTGAGCGTTTCGCGGCAGAAGCGAGCCGAGGCCCGCATCCCGGGCTGAAGATCAGAGAGGCGAGCCGGGCGACCGTTGAGCGCAATCTCAGTGCGTTCGGTCACATTGAGCGTCGCTTCCGGGCCGCCGCCGGGAACTTCGATTGTCAGCGTTTTGGCTTCGAGGTTGACCGATTTTATCTCGCCCGAAATGCTCTCGGCAGTGCAATCGCCTCCGCCGCTCGTCGCGGTGATGAACAGCGCGGTGAGAGTCTCGCGGCAAAGCCTTGCGCTCACTCGCATGCCGGGCTGAAGATCGCCCAGTCGCGCAGGCTCGCCGTTGAGCTTGATCTCAGTGCGAGGCGTCACATCCAGGACGACTTCTTCGCCGCTTGCAGTCGTGACAGCCAGTTTGTGGCCTTCCACATCGACGCGGGCGACAGCGCCTTCGACTCCGACCACTGTGCATTCATCTTCGTGGTCGAATGCGGCGACTGCCAGAGCGTTTTTGGTCTCACGGCAGAAACGTGCGCCGACTCTCATACGGGGCAGAAGCTCGGTGAGGCGAGCCGGGCGACCGTTGAGCGTGATCTCAGTTCGCTCGGTGATGTTGAGTGTCACCTCTTCGCCTTCCTGCGGATCGGTTGTCAGTGTTTTGGCTTCCACGTTCACGTTCTTGATCTCGCCGCTGATGCCTGCGACCGTGCAATCGCTTCCGCCTTCGGCTCTGGCATCGATGCGGTCGGCTACGAGCGACGCCAGGTTGTAGACCGCATGCGCGGGCATTCCGGGTTGCAGGCGATCAAGAGCGGCAGGCTCGCCGTTGATTGTGATGACGGTCGAATGAACTACCTGCAACTCGACGGCGGGCGCGTCTCCGAGAGGCGCGATGGTGACTTTCGCGCTCTCAAGGTTGACGGCGCGAATCTGGCCGAGTATCTCAAGCAGAGAAGCCGAATCGATGCGGCGCGCATTGTGAGTGGCCGGGTCGAAGCTTGCGCGGACGTGAAATCCGCGAGCGAGGTCGGAGAGCGAAGCCGGTCTGCGGTTGAGAGAAATCGCAGTGCCTTCGACGACGTTGAGGGTGACGTTGGAATCGCCTTCGAGCGGATCGATTGTGACGGTGCGCGCTTCAGTGTTGACTTCCTGAATGACTCCGCGAACTTCGGCAAGCGATTCGGCGCTGACCGACATCGCTTCGGTGGAACTTTCGTGTCGAACGGCAACGACTCCGAAGCCGGAGGCCATCTCCGCCAGAGTCGCCGCTCTGCCATCGAGCGAAAGCGTTGTGCTCGAACCGATGGTCAATCTTACGGGATCGCCTTCGGGAAGGGGATCGATAACTACGGTGCTCGACTCGGCATCGACCCCGCTGAACGTGCCATCGACTCTGACTGTGGGTTCCCGCTCAGGGCCGCGAGCGTCTATCTTAGCGGCGTTGAGCGATTGCGAGTCATATTTGATCGTGGCCTTGTCGCCTGGCAGCAGATCGTGAAGCCGGGCCGCCTGCCCGTTGCGTGTTATTTCAGTTCGCTCGACTGCGTTGACGGTTACGGATTCGCCCCCGCGTTTGGACAGGGTGACGAGTCCGCGATTGAGGTCTACGGCTCTGATTGTTCCTTTGGCCCTCGAAGAGCCTGCTTCAGAATTGATCGGGACAGAAAGAAGCAGGCCCCAAACGAGGAGTGTGGCTGTCAATATGCTGGTGAATCTTTTCATTATCTCTTCTCCTTCTCTTATCAGGGGTGTCGTATCGAAATCCACTCTGATAGAGCGAAGAAGGCCGGGAAAAATACAGGAACCTACAGTTTGCCCGCCAGAATCTTCTTGAGTTTTTCCAGACAGCGGGCGCGCGTCGGGCCTATGGAGGAAACGGGGACTTTCATTCGCCGGGCTATGTCGGCGTAGCTCAACTCATCTTTCTGGTAAAAAAGCATTCGCAGCAAATCGGAGCAACGCTCAGGGAGAGACGCGATCGCCTGAGCGACGATCTGCTGTTGCTGAAGGCGATGCAACTGCTCATCGGCCAGAGGCGTTTGATCCGGGATATCGCCTAATGGGTCTGATCCGTCTTCATCGTTGCCTGTGTCGGGGGCGCTATTGCGTCGCTGCCGGTTTGAAACTCTCCAGCATTCGCGCGTGGTGGTGGTGATGAGCCACGACACTATCTTTTCGTGATCGCGCAGAGAGGAGAGGTTTTCGAGGAGTTTGAGACAGACGGACTGGAAAATATCCGCCGCGTCATCCTGTGAGAGCCTCGATTTGATGGGGATGGAATAGATGAGTCGCTGATATCGGGTTATGAGAGTTTCCCATGCCTGATGCTGGCCTTCGAGACAACGGGCTACGAGTTCCCGGTCATCGCGGGCGGCGAGATTATCTGATGAATTCTTGACTCGATCCCACTCCACTGTTTCCTGTCCTCGGCTCAAAGCACTTTCGCGCCCATGCTAACAGATGGCTTGCGGGGATTGGTAGGGTTTTGAGCGTAGAGAAATGAAGGGGCGAAAAAGTTGGTAGTGATGAAAAAGTAATGCTACGGTTAAGCCTTACCAATGAATGCGAACAAGGAACGCAAGCGTCTCGCTTGCTACCGCACCAGCAAGCGAGACGCTTGCGTTCCTTGTGCCAACCTTACCTTTTCATCACTACCAAAAAGTTTAAGGCTGCCGGTTGTTAAGACCGGCAGCCTGTGAAGTATCTATTTTATGAAGCCGGTCAGGCGGCCATAGTCCGCTGACGAAGCAGGCGGCGCAGTTTCAAACGAGCCTTATGAAGCTGGGATTTCGAAGTGCCCGCGCTGCAACCGAGTATCTTCGCTATCTCTTCGTGCTCGTAGCCTTCGACATCGTGGAGCACGAATACGGTTCGATAACCCGGAGGAAGTTGAGCGATGGCTATTTCAAGAGCTATGCGGTCGACTATTGGCATAGCTTCAGGGTTGATGGTGTCGGGGTCTACGGAGTCAGGCATCTCGCCGTCTTCGGTCGTGAGTTCCGATTTGACCGAACGCTTGCGGAAGTGCATGAGCACCTGATTGACGGTGAGGCGATGGAGCCAGGTGGTGAAGGCCGATTCGCCGCGAAAAGAAGAGAGCTTGCGATTGAGTTGAATGAAGACTTCCTGCGTGAGGTCTTCAGCTTCGGCGACGTTGCCGGTCATTCGCAGGCAGATCGAATAAACCCTGCGATAGTGCTTGCGGTAGATGTCTTCGAAGCCGCTCATATTGTCGCCCGAAAGGGCAACGGCGACGCCCGTATCCTGAATCGGTAATGCTGTGGTTGCCATCTTGAAAATTCCCCCTGACTCAATGATCCAAAACTACGCGGCCAGACAGGGCGAGCCGCGTGCCAGTCATAGGTCAGAGATGTAAATGTTGAAATACAACAGATTGCCTTGAAGACGAACGGGCATCCGTCAACCTCCAGCCGCCTGCTTTCGCATGCGGTTGCACGATTTGGGGTAGGAGCAGGGATGTGGAGGGGTGTAATATTCAAAAGTTGGTTGAAATACCCCCAACGGAAGTTGGGGGATCATTCAATTCCAGCCTAACACGAGGCAGCCAGAATTTCTTTCAATCCCCCCAACAGAAGTTGGGGGATCGTTCAGGTCCAGCCTTGAAGGTTGGACCTGGACTCCTCCCCCGATTTCCATCGGGAGTAACCGAAAGGAAGGGGACTGTCTGGTGTGCAGGTTGGAATTGCAATTACCCCCAACTTCCGTTGGGGGGATATTTGAGATGCACACGCCCACCGACTCTTGAAAACCGCATCCGATGTGGAATGTGTCAGTAGTCCGACCGTAAGGGAGGACTTGATTGGATCACTTCTCGCCTCACAGAGTCACTGGCCTTGCTGTCGGGAGAGCAGCATGCGGGTGGCGCGGGTATTTTCTTCGATGTCGAGGAAGACCAGAATCCACTCGGCGGCCGAGTAAAAGGTCACGAACCAGAAAGTGCCTATGAGCGCGTAGATGAAAGCACCCGCGATGCCGCCCAGCGCCAGCACAGGGCTTACATCGAACAGTTCGCGTCTTGAGCTTGCGCTGAGTCCGGCAAACAGGGCGACAAGGGCAGCCAGACCGCAGAGCGATCCGACGAGGAAGGCCAGAACCTTGTAGACAACAGCAATCACGCGCAGAGCTTTATATTTTTTCTGGACGACTGGAGGTGTGGCCAGAGGCGGCGCGTTTGAAGAGCTATAATCCGTTCCTGGCTGATAGATTGGCGCGGGTTGCGGATCGAGGGCTGGTTGCTGCAACTGATGGCCGCATATTCCGCAGAATTTTCTGCTGGCAGGATTTTCAGTTCCGCACGATGGACAGCGCATGTTGTTTTCCTCAGAAAAGGTACAACAGGCTGCCAGCCTGCTGAGTTCCACTGTCATATCTTCAGGATGCGAACACTCTGGCAGTCTGTTCTACCTGTCGGCTCCTCCGAAAATGTCCGACAAGCTGCCAGCTTGTCGCGTATTCGATTTCATGCTTTCAATGAGTCAACAGGCTGGCAGCCTGTTGTACATCAACATCTCCTCAATCAAATTCCCGCCGGAGGACGCGGCCCGCGTTAAGCGACAGGCTTTGTGCGCCTTCGCGGGCCACCCGCCCGTTGACGAGCACGAAGCGTATCCCATCAGGGCTTTGAAAAGGCTCTTCATAGGTGGCGCGGTCTCTTATGGCGGAAGGATCGAATATCACGATGTCTGCCCAGTAGCCGGGCGCGATCCTGCCCCGCTCACTGATGCCGAAGGTCTCGGCAGGCAGCGAAGTCATTCTTCGAACAGCTTCTTCGAGAGACAATATCGCTCGCTCTATTGCGAAAACCCCGATGAGTCGGGGCGCTGATCCGTAGCCGCGAGGGTGAGGACGTCCGTCGCCCGTGCGAATGCCGCTGTCCGAGCCGAGCATGCAATCAGGAAAGCGCAGCATACCGATTACATCTTCCTCACTCATATTCTCGTAGATCATTTGCGCCCCGCCTCTTGCGGCCAGATAACATATAGCCTCCGCCTGGCTCCGCGCGCTCGCAGAGTCGAACGTCGGTTCCTCTTTGTTGCCGCTTTGCCCTGATTTTGTGGATTGGCTCCTGCTCAAATTTTGTTTTGCTGTCGTTTTGTTTTTCTGACTGTCTGCTTTCCGCTTTGCTGTTGTCGCTTTGCTTTTCTGGCGGCTCGATTTCTTTACCGCCGTCGATGGTTTTTTTGTGACGGGCTTCGATTTCTTTTTCTCGTCGTTCGATTCAGTTTTCTCTGATGCCGCCTTGTAAGCTTCTTCCTTCTTCACCCCGCTGTTGGTTCCCTCATTTTTCGGCAGATCGCCCTCGGTTTGCACCAGGCTCGGTGTTTTCTGCTTTTCGTCCTGATCCGGCTTTTCCTCCTTCTGTGTAATGGTTTCTGTTTTTTTCTCTTCGATCTTTGTTTCGACCTTCTTTTCATCTGCGGTCGGGTCGTCAGCTATCTCCTGTTTGACTTCGACCGTCGGCGGTATTGCCGCAGACGTAGAGATTTTCTTTTGATGGAGCAGCGCGGTGATTTGAGGAATCGACAATCCGTTGAATTCGGGGGCGAACTCGCAGTAGGCCACTCGCGCAAAGGAAAAATCCTCCCAGCCCTCGCTCTTCATCTGCGCCAGCGTGCCTTCGATTACCCGAGCGCGAGTGTCCCCGCCCGTGAGTCTTTCGCGCAGCTTCGCGCCGCCTCCCTCGCGCGCGCTTTTCGGTATCAGTATGTCGAGCGATGTGCTCGACGCCGTGTAAGGATAAACGTCATAGCTGACCTTCAGACCTGACTTTTTAGCTTCAGCGATCATCGCTATGAGTTGCAGCGAGCGGCCCCAGTTTGCGCGTCCTCGCCATTTGAGATGAGAAATCTCCAGCGGAGCTTGTGTTTCGCGGGCCACCGCCAGAGCCTCTTCGATTGACTTCACGACATCATTTCCTTCATCACGCATGTGGGTCGCGTAGATGCCGTGATAGCGCGCGGCCACTTCGACGAGCGCCTTGACCTCTTCCACATCCGCGAACGCGCCCGGTGTGTACTCAAGCCCTGTTGAGAGACCAAGCGCGCCATCGCGCATCGCCCGCCTCACCAGATTGCGCATCTCTTTGATCTCTTCATCGGTGGGCGCCCGCGCGTCATCACCCATGACCTTTCTGCGAATCGTATTATGCCCCACAAGCGAAGCGACATTAACTTCGACGCCGCGCTGCTGCAACTGACTGAAGAAGTCCGCAATCGACAGCGCAGACCTGCCGCAGTTGCCGGTGATGATGGTGGTGATGCCCTGCGAGATGAAGTTCGGGGCGGCAAGGGGGCTGTCGCGGCTGCTGCCGCTCACATTCCCTTCTATGTGAGTGTGAACATCGATGAAGCCGGGCGCGACCACAAGGCCATCGGCATCGATTGTCTTGTCGGCTTCGGCGAACACAGGCCATTCGACCGGAACTATGCGGCCATCGCGTATTCCTACTGTTTCCCTTCGCCCTTCCGCGCCCGTCCCGTCGATGACCAGACCGTTGATGATGAGAATGTCGAACCGTTCGGTGAGGCTCTGCCTGATCCACAGAAGGCCGAGACCGAGCGACGCGCCCGCTACAATCACGACGATTGCCCAAAGGGCGAGTCGCTTTGATGAATCGTTGCGACGCGGCTCTCTGCGATAAACAAAGGTTCGCCTGTTGAATCGAAGCTCGTCCATCTCTCTCCTACGGGATCAAGGCTCGAAGCTTCTCTATGCGCTTGCGCACCGCGTCGGCGTCAGAGGGAAGATGATCCGAGCCGAGGTTGAGAGCCGTTTCATACTCATCGATGGCCATCTGATACCACTTTCTGTTTTCGTAGATCGATCCCAGCCAGTAATGAGGCCGCGCCCATTGAGGGTTCATCTGCGAGGCCCTTTGATACCAGCTTTCAGCCGTGTCGTAGTCCTTCTGATAGAAATAGGCCGTGCCCATGTTGTTGTATGGGATTTCCCAGTTCGACTGAAGGTTGATGGCTCGCTCGAAGTAAGGAACCGATTCCGAGTAGCGTTTATTTTCCATCCGTAGCAATCCCATACTGTTTTGCGGCAACGCCCAGTTGGGACTGATTCGCGCGGCGGCGGCGAAACTGCGATCTGCGTCGTCCTTTCTGTTTTGAGCCTTCGCAGTTTCTCCTTCGGCGAATTTCCATCGCGCTTCAATCTGTTTATCGTTGGGGTCGAGCGCATGAGCCCATTCGTAAGCTCGCAGAGTTTTCATCCAGTCATCGGTCGTCAGCGGCTCGACCATAACAGCCATTTTTCTGCGAAAGACCTCTTCGCCCATGCTCTTTAACTGCGGCAGCACTTTGGGCGCGATTTCTTTCAGCGCGCTGTGAGTGGGATCAATCGCCCGGAGTTGTTTGTAGTATGAATAGGCATCATCGCCTTCATTCATCGCCACAAGCCGACCACTTGCCACAGAATTGTTCATCGCTTTGGCCAGCCTCGATTCGGGAGTGCTTCT
This sequence comes from uncultured Clostridia bacterium, assembly GCA_964588615.1. Lineage (GTDB taxonomy): Bacteria > Acidobacteriota > Blastocatellia > UBA7656 > UBA7656 > UBA7656. The sequence goes on from CAZPQE010000036.1 coordinate 13,993, forward strand.
GAGCGCGAAATAAACTGCGATTGCAACCGCCACCATCGCCACTACGCCGAGAAGTCCTACTATCGCCTTGTTGCTGCCCGGAGCCTGAACCTGCGCGGCCGGCGCAGGAATCGGCGGCGCTTCGATCACCTCCGGTTCCGGCGCAGGAACTTCGCGCGCGCGCGCAGGGGCCGCGCCATATCCGTAGGTGAATTGCGGCGGCGGTGAAGCGGCGTTTATCGCAGCAGGTGTTGCCGCCCCGCACTCCGTGCAGAAACTCATCCCGGCTTCGACTTCCATTCCACAGTTATTGCAGATAATCATACTCACCTCCATCAATGATCGCCGCTTAGAGCGTGTCGCAAACCGGGAAAGCGCGTCAGTAGATAGCGCGTAAGCAGGGGCTGGACTGGCGCGAGTCAAGTCCTCCCTCACTGCCGGACTACTGACACAGCCTCATCTTCCAGGGTTTGCAGATACGCTCTTAACGCGCGCGACCTCTGGTTTTGACCGCGAACTGAGTCCCGGCCTCGAACTCCAGTTCGGGCGCGTCCATCGAAAGCGTCGTCGCAACGCCCGCGCCCGCTCCTATCGCCGCGCCCATCGCCGCGCCTTTCCCGCCTCCGAGAATCCCGCCGATTATCCCGCCGATGATCGCCCCCGCTATGCTGGCTTTGATCGCCCGCTTTCGGACACCTTTGCCTTTGACCGTACCCTCCTCATCGGCTCGGCCTTCTTTCGCTGCATCGATCACATCGTAGACTTCCGTGACTTCAGCTTCGAACTTGCCCTCGCGCTCGCCCATCGTTATGAGGTCGAAATCGAGCGCGATCTCCGATTTCTTGTTCGCTTTTCGTGACGCTTTTATTTTCGAGATGTGACCCGTGACGATCGCGCCCTTGAAATCTTCAGGCTCCATCACCAGGCAGTTGAATTTATCCCCTTTCTTGTTCTTTTCAGTGCTGATGGGAGATAGAAGTTCCAGACGAAAGGCTGTCTCTGCTGGCACGGAAAGCTCTTCCACATCGCATCGCCCGCCCGCAGGAATAGAGATAACCGAGCAGGCTATTAACACGATCGTCAACGATCTTATGTGTTTCATTTCCTGTCCTCCTTCACCGAATACTCCAGTTGATGGTGAACCGAACGGGCTTCCCCGCCTTCTTTGGTCGTATGCGAATCTTCATCCTTGAATAACTGTTCGATGGGCCGGGAGTTTCCGCAAAAGAGACCCGATCCTTCGACAGATTTTCCAAGCTCCCGAAGGTGAGATAAGCGATCGAGGCGGGCAGCAAACCCGTCGCCTGCGTCGCGCCTCCCGGCAGGGCTGAGACGATGATTGTTCCAGACGAAGACACCGCGCGCGTCGGACGGTCCGTCACCGTGATGATTATGTCTTCGCCCTCCGCAGACGACGACACTCTCAGAGGCCCCGCTCTCGGCTCCTCTTCTCTTCTTTCGGTTGTCACCGTCACTATCGCGTTTTCAGTCGCCGTGCCGCCGCCCTGGTCTCTCACGGTCAGACTCACTCTCACCTGAACCGCTCCCGAATCATTTTCGATTGACGAGGTATCGAGCGCGACTCTCTCGCCGCTGCCGCGAATCTCTCCGGCAGAAGACGACCAGATGTAGCGGAGCGAGTCGCCTTCCGGGTCTGAGACAATCGCCGTCAGAGTCACGCGCGCTCCCGCTTCGACTCTCGCTCTGTCCGAATCGATTCGAGCGATCACCGGCGGGCGATTCGGGCGAGCGATGACCGAGACAATCAGCCTGTCGGTGGCCGACTCTCCGCGCCCGTCCGAAACCGTAGCCCACACTTCCACCTGAGCGGGAGCGATGGCTGATGTTCTGAGCGTCATCCGATTGCCGTTGCCTGTGAGTTGTCCATGAGATGTATTCCACTGGTAGTTGAGCGAGTCGCCGTCGCGGTCTGTTGCGTTAGCTGTGATCTCGATGTCTTCGCCCTGATAGACGGTTGATCTCGACGCGCGAAGCGTAATCACAGGAGGCCAGTTGGCGGGCTGGGCGGCGACGAGGCTGATGGTTTCAGAGTCGGATCGAATCTCTCCGTTCTGATCGCGCGCGGTGAGAGTGATGGTTATTTTTTTAGAGCCTGCGCTCATCTTTATCGATGAGGTATCGAGCGCAGCCCTCGGCCCGCTTGTTTGCAGCGACCCGGCAGAAGTTTTCCACTCATAAATCAACTGCGAGGGATCGCGATTGGCGACTCTGGCCGTGAGGCTGACCGCCTCTCCGGCTGTCACCGATTTCCTGTCAGCTTCGAGGTCGAGGGTCATCGGCAACGGAGCGGTTGAAGCATTGGTTATGACTGCGGCTGGCAGGACGGTGATGGGACGATCAGTCGATACGGAACCGCCTCGACCGTCGCTTACGGTGAGAGTGACTTTCACATCCTTCCGCCCCTGCGCGGCATCGACTGCGGAAGTGTCAAGCGTGACCCGCTCGCCGCTGCCGCGAATCTGCCCCGCAGAAGAAGACCACTGATAGTCGAGGCGGTCTCCGTCGCTGTCTTTGGCATGGGCAGTCAATATCACCGTGTCGCCCGTGTGAACCAGAGCCGCGCTCACTTCGATAGGATCGAGAGTCGGAGGCGTGTTCGATTTGAGCATCAACGCCGCCGCAATAGCGGCGATGAACAGTATGAGAATAGAAACGATGATGATCAGGGCGCGTCTGGATCGACGCGAAGTGGCTGCCGGTTGGATGAAATCATCGACCGGCGGATTGGGTTGAACGGAAGCGTCTGCGAAGTCGTCATTGCCTGCGCCGGGCGATCCGAAAGTCCCAGTCGAAGGAAAGTCGCCTTTCTGCGCGGGAGTGCCCATCGCCTGGGTGGACTGGAAGGAGACCGCAGTGCCGCAGTCTGTGCAGTAAAGCACTCCCTTTTCCAGAACATTCCCGCAGTTGTGACACAGCATGACTATCTCCCAATCTGCTGAAACCAGTTCGGATCGAATCCGTTGCGCTTGACAAGGTAAATCTGGCCCCCGGCCTTGAGCTTTGCTATCAGTTGGCGATAGTCGTCGCTTGTCGCTGCTGACCCCGCGCTTTGATATTCGTTCTGATCGAAGGCCGCCCAGATGTAAAGATGGGCATTGGAAGCATTGAGCGCAGTGATCGCTTCATCGAGCGTCACCTGACTCTGAGGGTTCCCGCCGTCGTTGGGCGCGGCGTCGGTCATCAGCACTATGAGAGGATTATTGAACTTGCCCCGCGCCCGCTCGGCTGCCGTTCGAAGAGCCAGCAGACTATTTTCAAAGCCTCCGAGGTCGGTCGCCTGATCTATGCGCCGCTGCAATTCGGCAAGATCGCGCGTCGGGTCGCCAGTCGCCTCAGCGGTGTCGGCGAAATTTATCACCTCGAACTTCCGTCCCCGGTTGCGGTCGATGACGGTCTTGATCGAATCTCTCAAATCCTGACGGTCATCGATCATGCTGCCTGATGTGTCGATGACGAAGGTTATGAGATCGATTCCCTGCGAGGCGCTTATCGTCTTTGCAAGATCAGAAACCGACTGGGCGTCTTTCTGGTACTGATTGACGAAAACAGTAGCGTCCTGTTGATTGGCTGCGGGTTTGATGACGCGCGGAGGAGGCGATGGCGGAACATAATCTTTCTGAGAGTTGACATACAAAAAAGCCAGCCCCCCCATCGCCGCCAACCCCAGCGCCTCAAGACCCAGAGTCTTCAATGCGAATTTGTCCGAAGCCATAAAGACCTCCTCCGAAAAGGTACAGCAGGCTGCCAGCCTGCTGCTGCTTTGAATTTTCCTTCTTTCCATGGGTCAGCAGGCTGCCAGCCTGTTGTGCATTACCGACTCCTCCTTCGAAACAAGTTGATAGATGTTAGAGGTCAGATGTTAGTGGACAGGCGCAGCGCATCTGACTCTTTAATGTGCAGCAGGCTGCCAGCCTGCTGTTTCCCAAATTTTCATTCTTTCAGGGTGTGAACCGCCTGCCAGACGGTTCTACATCAACAACTCCTCGCGCGCTCAGAAAACCGAAAACTGAAAACCGAGAACTGAAAACTGAAAACTGAATCACCCGCTGATAGTCGTCGCCATCGGCTCTGGGTGCGCGCTTCTGAAAGCCCGCTTGCCGTCAAGCAATCGCGGCGCGAAATGATCGAGCGCGGCGCGATATTGCTGCGTCCGCTCGATGAACACCTTTATCGTGCCGGGATGCGTGCGCTCCCAGGCTTCGAGCATCTCCTTGATCGATTGAAGCTGACGGTAAACGGCGCGGCAGGCGTTCGACTGCTCTATATGCTCGCTGCCGTCGGCACCCTGCACCCTGGTCGCAGGGTAAACCTCGTCGTAGTACCAACTGAGCAGCGCGTTGAACTGCGCCAGCTTCTCGCCGTTGTTGCGAACCTCATTGACCTGATCGCGTGCCCGCGCAAGCAGAGTATCGCGCGTCGCCTTCTTGCTTATCAGTTCAGCAAGCGCGCGCATCTCTATCCCGAGCCTGATGGGCCTCAAGCTGCCTGTCATCCCGATATGCTCAGACCACACGTAAAGAATACGGCCCGAGTTGTCCGCTTCGGGGCGTATCTCGCCGAAGATGACGCCGAGCAGAAAACATTCGTGCGCTTCCTCAAGCTCGGCCCGCTCGTGATCGTCGAGCACTACCAGATCGTTGAACTTTATCTCGTTCGAATCGGTGTGAAGCTCTTCCCCATCGCCCTGCTTCTGAAGATATTTCTGGCGGTACTCCGCAAGCGGGTCGGCCCAGTTGATCGGTATGCCTCCGACCTCGCTGTAGAAGACTATCTCCGAGCGATCAGGCAACGGCTGAATAGAAAGGGCAGGGTCGCCCGGCATCGGGATTCGCCCCTTGAGCAAACCCTTGAACTCGTCGAGCTTGATCGGATCGGTGCAGTCCTGCGGGATGCCCACGATTATCTTGTGACGTTCGGGCGAAAGCTGATAGCTGCGCGGGCGGCTCCCTCCATGCAGCCAGAACTTCGCCTTGTTGTAGATGAACCGCACCTGCGACTCGCGGTCGCCGTCTGAAGGGTACTTTTTGTAAAGCGTCTCAAGGACATCGAAATCTCTTCTGATCGCGTGAAAAGGCTTGCGCGCAAGGTCGCGGATTTGAAGCTCCACTTTCTCTATGCCTCTCTGTCGAACTATGCGAGGCAGATCGATCACCGATGTTTGAAGCTCCTGAAGAATCTGATCGCCGATGGACTCGATCTGCTTTTTAGCTTTATCGCCCGTCCCCAGATAGCGCGGGATGTAACTGTTTTCGATGTCGCTCGCTTCGTAGAGCATCAGCGACAGGTCGCTGGTCGTCGGCTGTCGGAAAAATTCGTACTTGGTCACAAGCCTCCGCTTGAGGTTTTCAAGCTGCCCGCCGAGCGTGTAAAGCTCGCCTATCAAACCTTCGGTCATCATCTCTCCAGTCTCGGTTTTTTCGGCAAGCCCGATGTAGCGAATCAGCCTTTCGCAGATGTCTTTGGCCGCCCCGCGCGTCTGAGCGAGCATCACCGAGTTGAGATATGCTGGAGCCGCTTCCTCGAATCGCTTGATGTCGTAACTTAGGATGGTTTTTCTGCGCCCGTCGAAATTCGAGCGGACTTCGTGACGGGCAATCTCTGCAAGCAGGTGATCGAGCCTTCTTCGGCCCTCTTCAGCCCGCCTGATATCCTGATCGCGGAGCCGCTCGAAGTTGGGTATGTACTCGCGGTGCTCGTCCCGCAGAATATTGACCACCTGACGCAGCAGAGCTATCGCATAGCCGACGCTCTGATGCTGCTCGTTTATGATCGCGGCAATTTCCCTGTGAAGCAGTCGCTCGGCCTGCTCGCCGAGATCTTCGCGGTTGAAGTGAATCGCCCGCGAATAATCTCCCCACTGCTGAGGGTCCTGTCTGTCTGCGCGGAGTTTGGCCGACTCGCGTTCGACCGCCGCGCGCAGGTATTGCGAAAGCCTCATGCCTTTTTGAAGATGAACTCCTTCACGAACCTCGCGCGCCGTCTGCGCCATCGATTGAGCCAGAAGGTTATGAATCTTCTGACCCTGACGACGGCCATCGTCGAGCAGGAAATTCTGTATGTCGCGCCGCTGTTCTATCTGGCCCTGCGCTGAAAAATTCCCTTCGTATACCCTCGCTTTGGGCAGCACTTCGCGCAGAACGACGTCGGTAAGCACGGCGGCGTTGAACTCCCCGCCTGACAGATTGCCCCAGTGATCGACGACATCTGCGGCCAGCTTGTAGGCGCAGGCCATCTCTATCCGGTCTGCCGGAACAGTGATCGAGGCCATGCCGAAGCTGGAAAAACGGGTGATGAATTTCTGATCGATCATGCTGTCGCCCGCCGCGTTGCGATGGCGGAAGGCGAACAGATCGACGAGGTACTGATCGAGGTTGACCCTCACTCCGCGCTTGTAGCCTGCGAAATCGCTCCGGGTGAAATCCTTGAACAGATTGTCCGACACCATGTTGAAAACTATTTCGCGGGTGGCAAAATCGACGGCGTTGTTGGCGTGATTCGTCCGGTCGATCATGTAGGTGTAGTTGAAGGGAGGGCCGGGAATTCGGCGCAGCACTGAGTCGGGCCATTGGACTTCGAAGTCATGCTCGTAGCTGTAATGCTCCAACTCTTTGAGCGAGGCATAGCCGTTTGCGAAGATGCGGTCTTCGTTAGGATTGAACAGACCGGGCAGCAGCACGCAGCCGATCGTTGTGAGCGCGGTTCCGCGAAAGATGTCTTTGACCAGAAAAGCAAGATCCAGGAACATCCCGCTTCCCGTCCCCCCGGCAAGCGAAAACACGATGAACGCCTGAAGGTCGTTCGGATTGGCCTGAAGGCGATGCTTGTCGTAAACCGTCCTGATGTTCTCGACGTTGCGAACCTGCGCGCCCGCATTGAGTATCGCGTTTCGAATCTCGGTGTAATGCTCATAAAAACCAAGTCGACTGTAAGCGCGAATCTGGCCCGCGCCTTCGGTCATCGTCTTGAGCTTGCTCAGTCCGGGATAGAACCATCGCTTGATGTGCGGATACTGATTGAGATCGTTGGTGACTTTCGTGGTGTCGGGCATCGTCGCCATGATCTTTTCCGACGGAGCGAAGGCTATCTGTTCGGCGAACACTCCCGCTCCCACGTCTTTTTCCGTCGCGTCGGTGTCTATCCACAGGTAAGAGACGATGGGGAACTGGGCGAGCGATCCGTATTTTTCAAAGAACCGCTTGCGCACTCTCAGAAGTATGTCGCCGCCCGATCCTCCCAGTCCGATTATCAAAGTAGGTTTGACGGGAGCCTGCTGAATGTCCTGCGCCTGAGTTTTTCCGCGTATGATTATCTGGTCGCTCATGATTCCTCCTGAGAAAAGTCTGGAGTCTGGAGGTGACAGGGAACAGGGAACAGGTTACAGACCCGGAGAGTTCCTGCCTGTCACCTGTTCCCTCCACCGACCACCACTTATGCTTCCTTGCCCGAAGCCATCCACACTATGGCGTGCAGGAGCCAGAAGGCTCCCAGCACTCCGATGATGAGCCACGTCTCAAGCCTCGGGCCGAACGGTTTGTAAAACAATGTCATCGCCGCTCCCAATGCAAGCAGCAGTATCAGGCTCAGAGACCAGGTGAAATGTTCGGCCTTCGATACCCCCCAGCGATGGTTGAACAACAGTCCCGAAAAGAGCCAGCGGAACACGATCACGTAAAGCAGTATCGCGCCAAGCAGGATGACTCCGGCCAGCAGCAGCCAGTCTTTGAGCCGGGGCGTGTTGACCTGCTGCAATCCCACATCGACGCTGGGCGAATCGTTGCTCACATCCAGCTTGCTTGTGCTTCCCTGAGTGAACACGATGGATTTTTTGTCTTTCTGCAACTCGATCTGATAAGTCACCGGGTCAGCCTTGTCGGCGAAGACAAGCACATCAGGCTCAGCGTAGGTTCTCGCTCCGTCGTTTTTGAGGCTGAAGAAATGCCATTCTCCGATGGCGTAAGTGAGCGGCGGATTGTCGTCCGAGCTTATCTCCGAAGCGTTGAGCGTGGCGGCGTACTGAGGGTCGATGCGGATAGCCATCTGACAGTCGAGATCGCTCCAGGCGTCGCCCCGTCCGTCTCTCCAGGTGACCTGAATGGATTTCTTCTGGAACTTGTTCTGGGCCTCGGCCTCCGACCAGCAGGTGAAAACCAGAGCAAGAAGGATTATCGCTGTCGCTTTATTTTTCATAGCTCCTCCGAACATAGCAGGCTGCCGGCCTGCGTAATTCCGGGTTCCTTATTTTCAGAGTGTGAACAGGCTGGCAGCCTGTTCTACATCCACTTTCAATCGAGAATGTCATCGCGCGCGACACGCTGACTGGATGCCGGAAGCGCGCGGCTTATCGAATAAGGTTGCCTCAGATGATCCTGTTCGCTTTCGATCATGAAATCGCCTCCCTCACGATCCATTTTGCGGGCAATCAGTCCGCCTTCGATCAGGAAGCCCGGCTGCGGAGCGACGCTGAGTCGTCCGAACCGGCGGGTGATCTGCGCGGCAGGTCGCCCGTCAATCGAAATCAGATGGCTTCCAATCAGAGGCAGGCTCAGTCCGCGCTCGCCTTCGGGTGTGATGAGTTGATAGGCGGCGCGGACGAGAAACACGCCTGCCAGTCCCGCCATCGCTCCGAGCGCGGCCAGAGCCGCGAGCGCCGCCACAGCGCGCCGCCACAGGGAGTTGAATTCGATCTGAAATTTCACCGGCACGCGGATGGGCCTGCTTCCACTCTGCCCCTGACGCACGATCTTTTGAATCCTGTCGAGGTCTGGAACCGGCGAGATCGTCTGAAGGTCCATCCGCGTCTGAATGTCTGCGGGTGACATTTGCAGAACGGCTTCTACGGGCGCGCTTTCGGAATTCCACAGCGCATTCCAGAAACTCGTCGCCTGAAAAGTCAGGTTGTCCGCCTTTATCTCAGCCGTGTATTCGCCCGTCGATCTCTGGCGCGACTTGAGGGAGATGGTCGGCGGTAGAACGCTGGCGCGCAGCGAAGCCTGATCGCCCTCCGTTTCGACCGATGACGGAATATGGTCGATCAAAGCCAGAGGGCGGGTTATCTTTCCGCTTGTGATTTCCTGCCCGCGCAGTTGCGAGCGCAGTTTGAATCTGATGGCAAA
>CAZPQE010000037.1:0-8047 GCA_964588615.1 uncultured Clostridia bacterium
ACGACTGGCGCAGTCTCGGTGCCTATCTATCAGACTTCCACTTATGCTCAGGAAGGGCTGGGCCGTCATAAGGGATTCGAATACGCCCGCACTCAAAATCCCACGCGGCTCGCTCTGGAAAAAAATCTCGCCGCACTCGAAGGCGGCTCCTTCGGCTTCGCCTTCGCTTCGGGCATGGCCGCCACCAACGCTTTGATGACGCTGCTCAAAGCGGGCGATCACGTCATAGTGAGCGAAAACACCTACGGCGGAACTTTCCGCCTCTTCGACAAGGTGCTTCGCAAATTCGGCCTTGAGTTCACCTATGTCGATGGGCGCGATGCGTTCAATTTCGAGGAAGACATAAGACCTGAAACCCGAATGGTGTTTATCGAGACTCCGACCAACCCGGTCATGTCGCTTACCGACATCAGGGCGGTTTCGGAAATCACCCGGCCTCGGCAGATACGGCTCGTCGTCGATAACACCTTCATGAGCCCTTACTTTCAACGCCCGCTCTCTCTGGGCGCAGATATCGTCGTGCATTCGACGACGAAATATCTCAACGGCCACAGCGACAGCATCGGAGGGGCGGTCATACTCGACGACCAGGAAGACGCCCGCGCGCTCGGATTCATTCAAAACGCGGCGGGCGCGATCATCTCTCCGATGGATTCCTGGCTGGTGATGCGCGGGACCAAAACGCTGGCCGTGCGCATGCGCCAGCACGACGAGAACGGCAGGCAGGTGGCGCAGTTTCTGGCTGAAAATCCCAAAGTCAAAAAGGTCTATTATCCGGGGCTGAAATCTCATCCGCAGCATGAACTCGCCCGTCGTCAGATGACCGGGTTTGGCGGGATGATCGCCTTCGAGACCGGATCGATAGAAAACGCTCGACGGGCGCTTGAAGGCGTGCGCCTCTCGATTCTGGGCGAATCCCTCGGCGGAGTCGAAACCCTCATCTCGCACCCGGCTACGATGACCCATGCGTCTGTGCCTCGGACAGAGCGCGAACGTCTTGGAATAACCGACGGGCTGGTGCGAATCTCGGTAGGCATCGAGGATGTCGAAGACATAATCGCCGATCTGGATCAGGCGCTGCAGAATCTCGACTGATGTCTGCAGGCCGACGCTTATTGCGAATCGGGCAAAAATAATTCATAATCTGGCAAAATTTTGAAGTTGGATTTTTTAAGAGGAATATTTACCGGCTGCCTGAGCCGCGCGCTCTGTGCAGATCGTTAGTTTAGCTTATGCCGGAAAACATTGCGTTCACCATTGCGGTTTATGCAATGACTGACGTGGGTATGGTGCGTCAGGTCAATGAGGATAATTTTCTCGTCCTCAACCTTTCGACCGCCGACACCTGGACCCCCGCCGGATCACCCGGCGACCCTGATGAGCGGTTGACCACTTTCACTCAAAGCGCCTGCGGGTCGGTGCTGGCCGTTACAGACGGCATCGGAGGCGCGCTGGCGGGCGAAGTGGCCTCGCGCCTGGCGGTCGAAAGCGTGCGCGACCGCATGCTCGAACTGCAATCGAGCCACACCTACTCGAAGCTTCCTTTCCATGAGCGATTGCGCCTCTCGATTGAAATCACAAATCAGCAGATCAACGAGATGAGCGCCAAGCGGCGCGAGTACATGGGAATGGGAGCCACTTTTACCGCAGTCGGGCTTTTCGGCACTACCGCTTATTTCGGACAGGTGGGCGACAGTCGCGCCTATCTCATACGCGCGGGCGGCATACAGCAGATAACCCGCGATCAGTCGCTCGTCGGCCAACTGGTTCAGGCCGGGCACATAACCGAAGAAGAAGCCGAGCGCCACGCCTACAAGAACGTCATACTACAGGCTCTGGGAGCCGCTCCGCGAGTCAACGTCGCGGTAGACCGTCTGCCCCTGCGCGATCTCGACATTCTGGTGATGTGCTCGGACGGACTTTCGAACAAGGTGCGCGCCGATGAAATGCTGCAAATCATCGACCGCGCGCCCTCGCTCAAGGAAGCCTGCCAGCACCTCATACACCTGGCCAATCAGCGCGGAGGAGAAGACAACATAACAGTGCTGGTTTCTCAATTCACCGGAAACCATGTCCTTCCGACCGAAGTTCACAACTCAGCCGCGCAATACTCCTCTTCGGGCAGCACGATGCCGCTCGTCGATGGCACGCCCGCCTTTTCATCAGACAGCAAACCGCCTGAGAGATGGGGAGCCGAGACCATACCCCGCGACCCCGGCCTCCCCAACGAAATCAATATCAGCGATCTCTACGACGAAGAAGAAACTCTCCGGCCCGCTGAATGATGACGGTAGTCAGTAAAGCTTTTCTTCGAAAGAATCCAGTCCTTCCGTCTGTCCTTGCTCCTCCGGGTATGAGAGCAGTCTGTCCGGGCTTGAGCGTGATACATCCCCCATGCGCATGAACTTTGAGTTGGCCGGCGATCGAAAGACGCTTGATGGCGGATCAGACATCCGCCCTTCGCGCTTTTATTCCGCCTTCCGGTGATGTGTGAAAAAGCGGTCTTTCACCGATGAATCGCGCTGTCGCTCAGATTGCCTGTGGATTCGCGCAGCAGAGAAGCGGTCTGGCGAATCTTGTGCTTGTCCAGAAGATGGCGAAGAGAGCGCACGGGCATATTGAGTATTTCGGCGGCGCGGGTCTGATTGCCCGCCGTGCGCTGAAGAGCTTTGATGATGTAGTCCTTTTCGAGTTGCGCCAGGTAGGCTTCGAGGTCGAAGCCGTCTTCGGGAAGATCGATGTCGGTGATCATACGGGGTTTGTACTTCAGGATTCTTTCGGGCAGGCATTCAGGGCCTATCAATCCTTCAGCCCCGCTTCTTGCGGAAGCGTCGCCCGAAAGATCGGGGCGCAGCAGGCGCGATGGCTGCAGGGCGACTGCGCGCTCGATGGTGTTTTCAAGCTCGCGCACATTGCCCGGCCAGTCGTAGGATTCGAGATAGTTCATCGAGTCTTCCGAAATCTCCAGAGGCGGGCGGCCCGCAGAGGCGGAGTATTTGTTTATGAAGTGGCGGACGAGTTCGGGTATGTCGGCGCGGCGGGCGCGCAGAGGAGGCATCTCGATGGGGATGACGCTGATGCGGTAAAAAAGATCGTTGCGGAATGTGCCCTGCTCGACCATCTTGGCGAGGTCGCGGTTGGTGGCAGCCACCACTCGGCAATCTACGGGGATTTCTTCGAGCCCGCCCACCCGGCGTATGCACCGCTCCTGAAGCACGCGGAGCAGCTTGACCTGCATGGCCGGAGTGGTCTCTCCGATTTCGTCGAGGAATATCGTCCCGCCCTCGGCGGCCTCGAACAGCCCCTTGCGATTGGAGGCCGCTCCGGTGAAGGCACCTTTCATATAGCCGAAGAGTTCGGATTCCAGCAACGTTTCGGTGAACGCGCCGCAGTTGATCGAGACGAACGGAGCGGCTGCGCGGTCCGACATATCGTGAATGGCGCGGGCGACGAGTTCTTTTCCGGTTCCCGATTCTCCGGTTATCAGCACGGTGGAAGTGGTCGCTGCCACCGTCATGATCATGTGAGTGATGGCCTGCATCTGCGTCGAAGTGCCCACCATGTTGTGAGGCGAATTGCGCTTGCGCTGCTCGTCCTTGAGCACCTTGTTTTCCTGTCGCAGCCGTTTCTTTTCGAGGGCCTTGCCGATGATTATCTTGAGTTCCTCGACATCGAAGCCCGAATCCTTGATGACGAAATCCTCGGCTCCCAGTTTGAAGGCTCGCCGCGCGGTATCGACTGTGGCAAAGGCCGTTATCATAATGACCACAGTTTCGGGGGAAATTTCGCGCACGCGGTCCAAAAGATCGATGCCGCTGATGTCGGGCATCTTCACGTCCGAAATCATGAGGTCATAGACGTTGTGCCGGACCAGTTCGAGCGCGCGAGTGCCGTTCTCGGCGGTATGCACCGAGTATCCGGCGCGTTTGAGCACCAGTTCGAGCAGTTCTCTCATGCTGCGTTCGTCGTCTACAACCAGTATCTTTTCCATGAAACCCTCTTTTCAGGTATGAGGAATCGGGCAAGGAGTCGAGGCTCCCTGCATTGCTTCAGACATTTCCGACAACCGCCAACGAAGAGGGGGAGCCGGGCTGCGGGGCCGCGTCCTGGGCGCTTTCCGGGTCGCGGATGACACGGCCTGCGACGGGAAGTTTAATCGAAATTCGGGTTCCTTTTCCAGCCTCGCTATCGACGAGAATTTTTCCGCCGTGATCGCTGACCAGTTGATAGACTATCGCCATGCCGAGGCCCGTCCCGCCGCTCGAAGAACTGAACGGCTCGAAGAGACGATCCTTCTGCTCGCGGCTCATCCCCTGTCCGGTGTCGCTGAAAGATATGGTCACTCCGCGACCGGGCTCGTCTTCGAGTATCACCCTGAGTTCGCCTCCATCGGGCATGGCCTGAAGGGCGTTGCGGGTCAGGTTCCAGAAAATCTGTCTTATCTGATTCGGGTCGCCGTAGTAATGCACTTCTTCTGTCGGGTATTCCTCTATCACCGCATGATCGGGGCCGACCTCCGGGCTGTTGCGAAGCAGCGAGACCGTCTCCGACAGTATGGCTGATAGCTCTATGACCGCGCGCTCGGTTCGCGGCGGGCGGGCGTAGGTCAGAAAGTCCGACACTATGCGGTTGAGCCTGTCAGATTCTCTGAGCACGATCTCCATCAACTGCGACTGATCGGGCGAGAGGTTCAACTCGGAAGCCAGCACCTGAACCGATCCGCGCATGGAGGCGAGCGGGTTGCGGATTTCGTGAGCAAGCCCGGCAGCCATCTTGCCCAGCGCGGCCAGCCGCTCCTGACGGCGGACTTCGCGCTCAAGCTCCATGACTTCGGTCAAATCCTGGAATGTGAGAACGTAACCGCGCGCCTCGCCCGCTTCATCGACCAGAGGCGCGACTGAAAAGCCGAGGTGAATCTCGCCGCCGCTGGCCGTCCGGCAGCCTATGTCGAAGCGGGGGAGGCGCGAGCGAGTGCGAATCGATTCCAGCCCCACTTCTATCTGCTTCTGAATGTCTCCGAAGATGGTGAAGATATTTTTCCCGCGAACATCGGAAGCCTTGTGTCCGGTGATTTCCTCGGCGGCGCGATTGAAAGTGGTGATCTCGCCTCTCAGATTGGTGGTCACCAGCCCGCTGCGCACGCTTTCGATGATGCGGTCATTGAACAAACGATTGTCGGCCAGTTCTCTGGTCGCAGTCGCCAGCAGGGATTCGCTCCGTCGGGCGCGCTCCGAGAGGTGAGCCGACAGCAGCGCGACTGCGCAGATGGCCATCAGGTTGAGCGCGAATGTGGATTGGGCCGATGCCAGAGTGGCTCCCTCCAAGTGCTTCCATCCCTCACTCCGGGAGACGATCCCGCTCATCGTAAGAGTGGAGACCGAAGCGTACAGCAGCATCCCCGCCACGCCCAGTATCAGAACCCCACGCTTGCCAAACAGCGCGCTTGCCGCGAATATCATCACCAGGTAAAGAGCCAGGAAAGGAGACTCGACATCTCCGGTGCAGTGAACCAGCCAGGTGACCAGTCCCAGATCGATCCATAGCTGGAAATATCCCATCAATTCATAGCGGGACGAGTATCTGAGGGCGAGGAAGTAAACAGCCGTCAAAAACAGAACCGCGCCGGCCACTGCGGCCAGCGCAGGCATCATCGAGCGAGGTCCGGCGTCCCGCTCGAAGAGCGCCGCTGCCACCAGCAGGGCGACTGCTATGGCCAGCCGCCATATTTGTAACCATTGCAGCTTTATGTACATGGTTTCAAAAAGCCCGACGGAGAGCGAAGCGCCCCCTTCGCTCTCCAGATTCCGCTGCTTCTATTTCCCCCCTGCCAGTTTGCCGATAAGGGTAAACAGCGGCAGGTACATGGCTATTACTATGGTTCCTATTGTCACGCCGAGGAACATGATCATAGCCGGTTCCATGAGCGCCAACAAGTTGGCTATCGCCGCATCGACTTCCTGTTCGTAGAAGTCGGCTATCTTCGAGAGCATCGCGTCGAGAGCGCCGGTCTGTTCGCCCACGCCTATCATCTGGCTGACCATTACGGGGAAGACGTTCGAGGCGCGCAGCGGTTCGACTATCGTCTGCCCCTGTTCTATGCCCACCCGCACCCGCATGATGGCTTCGCCTATGATGACATTGCCCGCAGTCTTTGCGGTTATCTCCAGGCTTTCGAGGATCGGGACGCCTGAGCTCATGAGAGTCGAGAGCGTCCGGCTGAAGCGCGCTATGGCGATCTTCTGAAGTATCTGTCCGAATATGGGCAGCTTCAACAGCGTGCGGTCTATCACTCGCTCTCCCTTCTCGGTCTTGTACCAGGCTTTGCCGCCAAAGAAGAGCAGCGCGCACAGTATCGCTATCAGCCACCAGTAAGTGGCCATGAATTGCGATATGCCTACGACCACCTCGGTGAGCCAAGGCAGCCTCTCGCCCGGCCCGAGCAGTCCCTCGAAGATATTCTTGAAGGCCGGAATGACCACGATCATGATGATCGAGATGACGATGATCGAGATGATGATGACCGCAATGGGATAGACCAACGCGCTCTTGACGTCGCTCTTCAACTTGACCATCTTTTCCAGATAAGTCGAAAGTCGCTGGAGGATGATGTCCAGAATACCGCCGGTTTCGCCAGCCGCCACCATGTTGGTGTAGAGAGTCTCGAACACCCGCGGGTGACGGGCCATGGCGTCGGCCAGGGTCATACCGGCTTCCACGTCGGCTCGCGTCTGAAATATCACTTTCTGAAAAGCTTTGTTGTCCTGCTGCTGGCCCAGAATCTCAAGGCACTGAACGAGCGGAAGTCCGGCGTCGAGCATGACGGAAAACTGCCGGGTGAACAGAGCCAGGTCCTTGCTCTTGATCTTCTCTCGACCCAGCTTGGGAAGACTGATCTCGCGCCCCTTCTCACGCGCGCTGGTCAGAATGACCTGCTCGCGGCGCAGCAGAGCTTCGAGCGTCGCGCGGTCGGCTGCCACCCGCTCGCCGACGACTATCTCGTTGAGGCGATTGCGACCCTTGTAGACATAAGTAGGCATGTTGGCCTCCTGACGATAACTTCATATTAAAACCGTGACGGCGGGGGCATCGGGGGGCCGCTCGATGTAAGGGTCGCCTGCTGTGGGCGGTCTTACTTTCCAATGCGACTGAGCGAAGGGGCGACGGGTCGGTTTCCGGGCTGGTTGGGTCCCGGAGCGCGAACCTGCTGCTGCATATTGATGGAGGCCGCGCCGCGATTGATTATGTCCTGCAATTCGTCGGGGTTTGACGAACGCGCCAGCGCAAGCTCCAGAGTGATCTGCTTCTTGAAATACAGATTGGCCAGCGATTGATTGAAGGTGACCATTCCGAACTTGTCCTGACCTGCCTGCATCATCGAATAAACCTGGTGAATCTTGTCTTCGCGGATCAGGTTGCGGATGGCCGAGTTGGGGACGAGTATCTCCATAGCCAGAGCGCGCCCCTGCCCGTTGGCCTTCGGAAGCAGCGACTGGGTGACGATGCCTTCCAGAACCATCGAAAGCTGGGTGCGTATCTGCGACTGCTGGTGGGCGGGGAAGATATCGATTATGCGGTTGATGGATGAAGCCGCCGAGTTGGTGTGCAGAGTCGCAAAGGTGAGGTGTCCGGTTTCGGCGATGCGCAGCGCGGTTTCGGTCGTCTCAAGATCGCGCATTTCGCCGATGAGCACGATGTCCGGGTCCTGACGAAGCGCGGCGCGAAGTGCGTTGGCAAACGAGTGAGTGTCGCCGTGAACCTCTCTCTGATTGACTATGCAGCTTTTGTGCATGTGCAGATACTCTATCGGGTCTTCGACCGTTATGATGTGCTCGTGGCGCTCGCGATTGATCTTATCTATCATGGCCGCCAGCGTCGTAGATTTGCCCGACCCCGTCGGGCCCGTAACCAGTATCAGCCCGCGCGGCTTCTCGCACAGTTTTTCTATGACCGCCGGAAGCCCCAACTCTTCGAAGGTGCGAATCTCGTAGGGGATGGAGCGAAAGACTGCCCCGACCGCCCCGCGCTGATTGAACAAATTGGCGCGGAA
>CAZPQE010000037.1:8057-22844 GCA_964588615.1 uncultured Clostridia bacterium
GCGACAGCCCCTTTATGCCGAAGGAAAAGTCCAGTTCGAGGGATTCCTCGAAGCGGTGCTTCTGCGAGTCGGTCAGCACCGAATAGGAAAGCTGCTTGGTTTCAGCCGGAGTCATCTCCGCATAATCGAGCGGGCGCAGGATTCCATGCACCCGCACCATGGGAGGAGAGTTGGTCGTTATGTGCAGGTCGGAGCCTCCCATCTCGAACATCTTTCTGAGCAATTCGCTTAATGCTATCTCTGGCATAAATCCTCCAGCTTACAGGTCACAGGGTACAGGTTGGGCAAGAAGCGAGCCGTTCCCTGTCACCTACTTCACCGTCTCTCTCACAACCTCTTCGACAGTCGTAAGCCCCTGTCTGACTTTTTCAAGGCCGCTCCTTCGGAGCGTCAGCATGCCTTCCTCAATAGCCTTGCGGCGCAGTTCGAGTCCCGACGCGCCGACCAGAATCAGTTCTCTCAAATCGTCGGTGATTTCCATGACTTCGTAAAGGCCGACTCTTCCCTTGTAGCCGGTGTTGTTGCAGGCCGGGCAGCCCGCGCCCTTGAAGCACTTGATTTCGGGCGCGTCGGCTGGCGAAAAACCTATATCGACGAGCGCCTCGACCGGCACCTTGAGCAGGGTCTTGCACTCGGCGCAGATGCGGCGGACGAGCCTCTGCGCCTGTATGAGGTTCACGGAGGTGGCCACCAGAAAAGGCTCTATGCCCATGTTCATCAGTCGGCTGACGGTCGAAGGCGCGTCGTTGGTGTGCAGGGTCGAAAGCACCAGATGGCCGGTGAGCGCGGCCTTGACGGCGATCTCCGCCGTCTCGAAATCGCGGATCTCGCCGACCAGGATGATGTTGGGGTCCTGGCGCAGGAAAGAGCGCAGGGCGGCGGCGAAGTTCAATCCGATGGATTCCTTCATCTGCACCTGATTGATGCCCTGAAGGTTGAACTCCACAGGGTCTTCAGCCGTCATGATGTTAGTATCGATGGTGTTGAGACTCTGCAGCGCGGAATAAAGCGTGGATGTTTTTCCCGAACCCGTAGGCCCCGTCACCAGCACCATTCCATAGGGCTTGTTGATGTTGCGCTTGAATTTTTCCAGACTCTCGGGCTCGAATCCCAGCTTGGTCATGTCGAGCCGGAGGTTTTCCTTGTCGAGCAGTCGGAGCACTATCTTTTCGCCGAAGATGGTCGGCAGGGTCGAGACCCGGAAATCGATATCGCGGCTTCGGCCATCGAGTTTGACCTTGAGCTTTATTCTTCCGTCCTGCGGAAGGCGCTTTTCGGCGATGTCCAGGCGGGCCATGATCTTGAGTCGGGAGATAAGAGCGTCGCGCATTTTGAACGGCGGGTTCATTATGTTGTAGAGCACTCCGTCCATGCGAAAGCGCACGCGCATCTCTTTTTCGTAGGGCTCGACGTGAATGTCGGAAGCTCCGCGCCTGAGAGCATCGACCAGGAATACGTTGACCAGCTTGACGACCGGAGCGTCGTCGGCCATCTTTTCGAGGTTTTCAAGATCGATCTCTTCTTCGGCCTCTACCAGATCGAGAGAGGCTTCATAATCCTGATACTGGTCGTTGGCGTTGGTCTCGGCCACCAGGTCTTCGACCACGCGGGCAAGCTCCAGTTCGCGCGATGTGCCATAGTGCTTTTTGATTGCGACATTGAGCGCCGTCTCGCTGACTACTACGGGCTCGACCTGAAGCCCGGTCATGAATTTTATGTCATCGATTGCAAAAACATTGGTCGGATCGACCATCGCAAGAGTGAGCGTCGCGCCCACGCGCGAGAGCGGAAGCACCGAATACCTCTCGGCGGTCTCCTGCGGAACCAGCGCGACGGCCGACGGATCGACCTCGAACAAATCGAGGTTGACCGAAGGAACTCCGTACTGACGGCTGAGAACGGAAGTGACTTCCTCATCCGTCAGCATGCCGAGTTTGACCAGGGTAGCGGCCAGTCGCCCGCCGTTGACTCTCTGGTAGTCGAGCGCCTCCTTGAGTTGCTGAGGAGTTATGAGGTTTTCTTTTAGAAGGGTCTCGCCAAGTTTCGCCGACATAGTAAAAAAGGATTTCAGCCTCGCCTTTACCAGACTTTGATCGGGTACGCGCCCGATTGACAGTTCTATAACAGACTCGCAGCGCGCCCAACGGAAAGGGCCAGGGAGCTTGAAACGAAACCTTCTCGCTCGCTGCCATCGAGCAGAGAGCGAACGGACTTACGGGAGAACAACCGGGGGAACCGCGACAAGAACAGAGCGGACTAGCGTAGGGGCAATCGAAGCGATTTGGTTAAGCGTATCAACGAACAAAGGCCGGAGTTTCTTCTCAACTCAGAGCCTCCTACCTTGTAACATCAGCAATCATGCATGTCAATAATAAAGTGTCCCGCTGAGGCGCTGTCGAGCGCGCGCCGTCAGCCGCCGCGCCGGTGTAACCCGATCAGGCCCTCTAAGACCCCGCTCAGGGGCGCTGGCTGCGAGCGAAATAGAGCGCGATCCAGTCCGAGAGTTTGTCCCTGTGGGCCGTGAGACGATGGTCTCCGTCGCTCAACAGAATCACATCTATTTCAGCCCCCGAAGCCCGCGCTGTGAAGCTCAGGCTGTGGAGATAGCTTATCGAATCATCCTTCATTCCATGAACGATCAGAGTGGGGGTCGCGTACCTGGAAGCCAGCGCGGAGACCGGATAGTTGCTCCAGTCCCGAACCATGTCGTAACCCAACTCGATATCGCAATACTGGTTGGTGAACTGAAGCCTTCCGCTCTTCTTCCATTCCTTCAGACCATCCCGCCCCGTCTGATCGACCAGAAGCCCCACGAAGTTCAACGCCGGAGCTATCAGCGCGCAGGAAGAAATCACTCCCGGATTGAGCGTCGCATACCACGCCGCCGCGCACGCGCCCATGCTCGATCCTATCAGAGAGACCCGCTCGTATCGCTCGGAGAGAGGCCGGATCACCTGCTCGCAATCTTCGAGCAGCCCGGTGACGGTCAACTCGCGCATCTCGCCTTCCGACTTCCCGTGACCTCGAAAGTCGAAAGTCGCATAAGCCATCCCTTCCTTCAACAGCCTCTTGCGAAAATGGACGGCCTTCTCGCCCTTCTGATCCGAGGCCAGCCCGTGAAGGAACACCGCCACATGTCTGGCAGAAGAGGCGGGCTCGTAATGGCTCACGCTCAGTTTCACGCCTTCGATCTTAGACATCGGCGCGGCGATGGTCAAAGAAAATCCCGCTTGACCTGCCTACGACGCTTGTAGTAGAATCAGCCTCAGTTGTAGTAGAAAAATCGGGGAGCGTACAGTGGCCAGAAGAAAAGGGATAAAACTGACGAAGTTCGAGATGGAAGTGATGGACGCGCTGTGGGAGTTGGGCAGCGCGTCGGTCAGAGAGATTCAGGAGCGGCTTCCCGAACGCCGCCGCCCGGCATATACCACAGTGCAGACCATCGTGCGCAGGCTGGAAGAAAAGGGAGCCGTCCGTCAGGTCAAAAAGATCGGCAACGCTTTCATATTCGAGCCGGCGATGACTCGCAAAGCCGCCCACCACCGCCTGATCGATGATTTGCTGGAATTGTTCGGCGGCTCGGCCCGCCCGCTGATGGCGCATCTGGCTGAAGCGGGCAAACTCGATCTCGAAGACGTCCGCGAGATCGAAAACATGCTGGCCGAGCAGCAAAGGATGGAAACTAAAGAGACGCCGCGCCGCGCGCGGAAGAGTTGAGCGCCGAAGGAAGGAGAAACTTATGACCTTTCACGAGTGGTGGGCTGACCTGTCACATCGTCTCTGGCCTCTTGCAGCAAATCATCTCTGGCAGGCCACGCTGGTTTGCTGTCTGGTGATGGCGGCGATCCTGCTTCTCAAAAGCGGCCCGGCTCGCGCCCGCTACGGCGTCTGGATGATAGCCTCATTGAAGTTCGCTCTTCCCTCAGCCCTGCTGTTTGCGATCATCAGTCTCGCCGGATTCGATCTCGATTTCTTCAGGCCGTCGCCCTCAGCGGTCGAAGATTCATCGGCGATTGAAATCACACTCTTCGACATAACCGATTCGTCTGCAACCGTCGAATCTCCGCACAGGCACAACGAGCTTTACTGCGCGCTGACTCTCGTGTGGCTTGCGGGATTTGCGTTCGTTCTCACGCGCTGGTTCAGCAAGCGAGTGGCATTTGCGCGGGCGATGCGTTCAGGCAGAGCCGCAGAGTCAGGGCGCGAGCGGGCCGCGCTCCGCCGCGTAAAGTCCTGGCTTGCAGTCAGGCGCGACATCGATCTGGTGCTTGCTCCGGGCATAATCGAGCCGGGAGTCTGGCGCATCTTCAGGCCGGTCATCGTCCTGCCCGAAAACATCTCCGATCATCTGAGCGAGCGCGAGCTTGAGTCGGTGATAATGCACGAACTGATTCACATCGAGCGGCGCGACAACCTCACAGCGACATTGCAGATGATCCTCTGCGCGGTTTTCTGGTTCCATCCGCTGGTGTGGATGATTGATCGAAAGATGCTGGCAGACCGCGAGCGCGCCTGCGATGAAGAAGTCTGTCGTCTCGGCGGGCAGTCGGGAGTTTACGCAGCGAGTTTGTTGAAGGTGCTGCAACTGTGCATCGGGTTGAAAATGGCCGGAGTGTCGAGCGCCGCCGGTTCAAATTTGCGAAGGAGGATAGAAGAGATCATGCATAACGATACGGAAAAGAAGTCGTCCGCAATGCACCACGCCCTTGTCGGGCTGCTGGCTTTCGCAGTAATTGCGTTTACTCTCGCATCGGGTCTGATGAGTCGAGACCGGGTGTTGGCCGAGCAGAAAGTCAAGGAACGGTCGAGCAGCGTGCAAGGAGGCGTTACCGGCGGTGTGCCGGGCGGCGTTCCCGGTGGAGTCATCGATGGAGTATTCGGAATCGCTGCCGTCGAAACTCAGAGCGGTTCGGTTTATCGGGGCGAGTGGCAAGTGCGGGACTTGATCGATGAGTTGAAGCAGGCTCCCGACATCCCGCTTCAGTTCGACAACGACCATCAGCCTCCCGTCACAATCACTGAGGCCCGCATGAAAGCAGTCAGGAACCTGTCGGTTTACAAAAAGCAGGGCGAAGAATGGCTGCCTGTCGCTGACCTTTATGCAGTCAAGCCGATACTTCTGCTGACCAACAATTCCGCTCAGAGAGTCAGCGGATACACTCTCGAATTCAGCGGCGAAGACGGCTCGCGCTCACTTCATTACACGAAAGCCATTTCGCCCATCGAGCCGAATGCTTCGTTCTCCATCGGAGAAGACTGGAAGAGGTTCATCTCGCTTTATGGCGATCCCTCATCGTTTTCCGTCAAGGTCGTGAGAGTGCTTTTCGATGACGGCGATAGCTGGGGCAAAATGCTGCCGCCTCCTCCACCGCCGCCGCCGCCGCCACCCGTCTATTCAAGTGGCAGGGATGTCCCACCTCCTCCTCCGGTTCCTGTCGAAGGCGCGAAGCCGCCAAAAGTCATTCGCAAATCAGGAGGTGTGCTTCAGGGCGAAGCCATACGCCGCGCGGTTCCATCCTATCCCGAACAGGCTAAGGAAGCGCGCGTGTCCGGCGCAGTCGTCGTCGAGATAACTATCGATGAGGAAGGAAACGTGATAAACGCGCAGGCATTGTCAGGCCATCCGATGCTGCGCGACGCGGCCATCGAAGCCGCCCGCCAGTGGAAATTCGCTCCCACGACTCTTCAGGAACAGCCGGTCAAAGTCATCGGCACTCTGACCTTCAACTTCACTCCCTAAAGTCGAGAGTCGAGAGTCTGGAGTCCGAAAGCCGTCAGGCTTACCAAAGCTCCAATCCAGACTCCAGACTCTCGACTCCAGACTATTTTCTACAGGCTTCTTCTTATCAGGTAAGACATCTTGATGAAGAAGGCGCGGTTGTTGCGGCGAAAGCCCGGCTCCAGGTGAGAGGTGAACGGATTGAAGCCATTGTAATTCAAATCATCGTTGTAGCCCAGGTAAAAAGCGGTTCCGGGGTTGGGAGTCCAGCCGAAAAGAAATTGTCCGCGCGCGTTTGACGACAGCGTGTCGTAATCGATTCGCGCTCGCGCGAACGAAAACCTTGTGAACTGATAGGTCGCATTCAGCGAGTAGATGTTCGACACATACACCACGAGGTCGGTGTCGTTTCTGCGCAATGTGCTCCTCGAATACCCCAGCGACGAGTTAAGCGATTCAGTAGGTTTGTAGGAAACGCTGGCTCCTATTTCCCACGACCGGGCCGGGCCGGGATCGAGCGGCGCGAATGGATCGCTCAAAGCCGGAGGGCTGACTCTCGGATAGCGAGGCCCTGCGCCGAAATCGAAATCGAAGCTGTTCCAGATGTGGCCCGCGTGAATGGATGCCCAGAATTTGTCGCTGGGGTTGGTGTTAAATCCCACGAAGACTCCGCTCGGACGGACAGATCGCTCGTCGTCCGGGCCGAAGAAAGCTCCCGTCCGCGCGCTTGTGCGACGCGGGCCGAATTCTTCTTCGAATACGCGCTCGTAGCCATGAACCGCGCTGAAGCTGAAAGAGGTGCTGCGGGCCATCTCCAGCCCCAGCGAGGCTTCCGCGTGAATGTCCGTAAGCCGTCCCTCCCAGTCGAATGAAGCGTTGGCGAAGTTGAACACCCGTGTCGAAATCAGTTTCGCTTTGGGTTTGGGATCGGTGTTGTATCTGGCGAACCAACTGTAGGAGTTGGTGTCGGTGCGGCGGGTGAATCCCACGTCGGCGCGATAATCCCGCGTCGTTCCCATCCCGCGAAGGTTGTAGCCGAAGTTTCTACCGCTCTGATTGAAGTTCCACAGGTAAGAGAAACCGTTGCCGGTTCGATAGGCGTTTGTGTCCTCGGCGATGTCGTAGAAATATCTCCGCGAAGTCGTTCCGATAGCCTGAAACGTCAGAGTCTTCTGCTTGTCGAGCCTGAAGCGTCCATCGATGCCGCCAAGCTGATTGTGGCGTTCGATGAAGTTGTAGCTGGTCGCTATCATTCCCAGCGAGGATTCTTTTCCGATGTCGCGCTTAAGGCTCAGCACTCCGATGTAGGCGTTCTTATCGATGAACTTCGCAATCGAAGGAAACAGATTTGAATCGTTGATTTCTTCTTCGCTGAAGTTGCCTGGCGCATTGTCGGAAGCCAGAAGCAGACCGAAGGAATTCCTTCCCTGCTTGCTGGTGAGTTTTGCGGCGTAGTCGGGATCGACTATCGTGCGGGTGTGAACTGCCTGCAAGGGAGTTCGGAATATATCGATTCCTTCGAGGAAGAAGGGCCTCTTCTCTTCGAAGAATATGGGAAAGCGTCGATTGGCAATGACGACCGGCGCGTCGGCTTCGATCTGAGCGAAGTCGGGATTGACCGTGAAATCGAGCGTGACATTCGACGAGACGCTCAGTTTGAACGACACGCCGAAATCCGCGTTGATGGGGCTGTTGACCAGACGGCCCGGATCGATGCGCGCAGAGTCGGCGTTGGGAGGCAGAACGGGAACGCGCCTTGCGGTTTCTGAAAGAGTCAGCGTGGGTATGATCTCAAGCGTGCGCTCGGTCGAGATTCCCTCAAGCCCGGTGATGCGCCCGGCCTGATTCAACAGCCCCGACCGGTCTCTGGCGATAGGCATCCACGAATCAGTTTCGTTGTTGAGGCGGTTGATGCGTCGAAAAACGTGAATGCCCCACAGCTTGTCTTTTCCGGCTTCGTAACGCAGCGATTTGAAAGGGACTGAGACTTCGACCGTGTAGCCATCGTCGGTGATGATTCCCTTGGACTCCATCACTATATCGACGCTGTAGTCCTCGCCCGCGCCGTCGGTCAGAATGCCGTCGGCCTGAATCCCTAAAGGATTGAAGGCCAGCACATAGGCTTTGCGCTGATCGTTGAAGGTGTCGAGGTAGATTTGCACGTTGTCGTCGTCGAAAACCTCATCGCGTTTGGAGACGTTCGAGCGCACCTTGCCCGCTTCGTCGCGCGCGCGAAAGGCGATGTAGAGATGACGGCTGTCGAAAGCCATCAGGACTTCAGTCGGATGAGAGGGCGCGGCGTTGTCAGCCGGGTGAACCTGGTAGAAATCTTTGAGAACGACGGCCGATTTCCACACTTCGTCGTCGAGGCGACCATCAATTACCGGCGCGGCGCTGGCTAATGGAATGCGAACAGGATTGGCTTTTTCGGGCGGCAAAGAGGCAGGCGCTTTCGCCGCACTCCCTGCGGCAGCAGGCGAAGTATTTATCTGTTGTTGCGCTCCGGCAGAAATTGCAACCAGCGCGATCACCAGCAGTGTTTTCATCAAACTACTCTTTTCGGAAGCGATTGCGCCCGGCTCCCGCAGCCGGACGATGAGTGAGAGCTTCGATAGCCCGATTATTAGACGAGCCAGGGCGGGAATTGTTCCCTCGATTCGAAATTATTTTCTGACTTCATGACTGACCAGACTAAACGGGCCTGAGCAATCGGGGCAATACAAAATATCGCGGTTCCTGATCTGGTACATCAAAGTTTCCACGCGAATATAGACTTTTTTCAAGCGCGGGGTTCCTGGAGTCTGTCGCGCAAGAGATTACATTCGGCCAGGCGTTCCTCACTATTCAACCTGAGCAAATTTATTGTAGTGCGCCCTTGAGGACTCAGCCCGATTATCACATCATCCTGGAATACGAAATGATCGGACCAGACATGCGCGCGCGGGTTAAAAAGCAGAGAAAAGTTTCCCGTTTGCGGGTCGAATGAGCCGAGGTCGCTGCCCTTGCAACGATTGCATCGCCAGCAGGCAAAAGCCAGATTCTCCGCCTCCGTCTTTCCACCATGTTTTTCAGCTATGACGTGATCGACTTCGTGAGGGAAGAAAGCGATGCCTGACGGAAGCATACAGTATTCGCATCGAGACCCGGCGCGCTTTATCGTAAGTCTGCGAAGTTTGGCTGGAATATGCGTGGGGCTCACTGCGCGCTCGTCAGGTAACGGAGGTTTCCGGCCTTGATCATAACCATCAGGTGCTCGATCCGCTCATATTCATCCATCTCGGCTTGCTCTGCGGGCGTAATCTCGCCCGCAGCTTCGCGCGCAAGCAGGGTTTTCAGCCGCTCGGTCATTTCAGGTGTGGGGCCAAAAGCAGCTATTCGTTCGGGAGTGGGCTGACTGGCGAGAAAATCGAGAATGTAACGATAAATATGAGCGGGCAGCGCAGGCTGTCGCAGGCTCAAAGCGAGAATCTCCGGAAGACGGTCACCTGCTTTGACAAGCATCTCGGAATGCTCATCAGGCACTTCGATCGTGATCGTTGACATAAAGCAATCTCCTGCGGAACTTCTCCATTGTACTCCCGGCGCGAGTTTTCTCAACCCGAACTCATTTATCGGAGCGCCTCAGATGATGACAGCCCGCATCCACTTCTGCACCGAGTTGATGAGAAAAAATGATCGCGCGCGGAGAAGTTCTTCTTTGCGAATCACCCTTTCGCGCGCCAGACCTTCGGCTATCATCTCATCACGAAATGTTCCCGCGAGCAGGCCCGACTCTCGCGGAGGAGTCCATCGCTGCCCGTCAATTTCGATGATGATGTTGGCAAAGCAGGATTCGGTCGCTTCCCCTCTCTTGTTCCACAAAATCACATCGTCGCAGTCGCCTCGTTCGCTGAACGCTTTTTCATAGACTGCCCGATGGGTCGTCTTGTGATAGATGAAAGGGTCTTGCGAGTTGATCGGCTCAGAAGCGAACTTCACTCTTCGCAATCTTTCGTCTTCTGCTGCCTGCTCATAGACCTCGACGCTGGCCGCTCCGTCTTCATTGACGAGAAGTCTCACTTTCCATCGCCTCGTTGGATGATCAGCCTGAACGCTTCGCAGGGCATCGAGTATGTCTTCTTCATTCCATCGAAAGCCCAGGTATGCGGCGGAGGATGCGGCTCTGCGAAGATGTCGCTCAAGCAGAAAGTATCGCCCTTCATCGAGCAGCATAGTCTCAAGCAGTTGAAACCGGGGCCAGGTATGATCGAGAAACCGCGCCTTGACGAGGCATTCGTCGTATTCGCCTGCTGCCGTCGAATCGCAGGTTATCCCTCCTCCGACGCCGAACCGGGCCTCGCCTGTTTGAGCATCGATGACGATGGTTCGGATAGCCACGCTGAATGCGCAGTCGCCGCCCGGACGGATCAATCCTATGGCTCCGGTGTAGACGCTGCGAGGGAAAGGTTCAAGCTCTCGAATGATTCGCATCGAGCTTATTTTTGGAGCGCCGGTTATGGAGCCGCACGGAAAGAGCGCGTCGAGTATTTCCTTCAATCCTGTCGACGGCTTGCAAGCCGATTCAATGGTCGAGGTCATCTGAAGCACTGTTCGGAATCTTTCGATTTCGAACAGCCTCAGAGCGCGCACCGAACCGGTCTCGGATACTTTGCCGAGATCGTTGCGAAGCAGATCGACGATCATAAGATTTTCGGCGCGATCTTTTTCGCTCTCTGCAAGCCGCCGGGCCTGAGCTTCGTCTTCTTCCATCCACCTGCCGCGAGCAGCAGTTCCCTTCATAGGTCGGACGATGAGGCTATTGGCTTCGCGCTCGAAAAACAACTCGGGGGAATGAGACAGAATTTTATAGCGACCCATGTCGAGAAAGGCCGCGTGTTTTGCGCCCTGAGATGCGCCTAAGTTGCGATGCCACACGCGAGCGTCGCCCGCAAACCGACAACGAAGAGGGAAAGTGTAATTCACCTGATAGGTGTCGCCCGCTTCGATGTGTCGGTGAATCGAGTGAATCGCTTTTTCATATTCTTCTCTCGAAATCAGCGACTCCCAAGCTGAAGCCTGATACTCGCCGGTCGATTCAATAGCAGGCTCCTGAATTTCATCGAACACGGCAACCCACGCGAGAGGAAACTCTCCGGCAGCGTGTACAATCATCGCTCGATCAAACACGGGCGCGGCTTCGTAGGAGAGCATCAGGACAGCCCATCGCCCCTCGCGGGCCGCTCGTTCGGCTGCGGCAATCGCCGACCTTACATCTTCCATGGAGTGAGCTTCAAAAACGGATCGCGGGTTGTTGAATGCAGCGCGCCAGCCGGAGCGGGTTCCATCGAAGGATTCGAAGTAGGCTTCTGTCATGACGGTATTGAAGACCATCTGATCGTGAATTGGCAAACAGTGCGAGCGAGCGCAAAGGTGTGCGATTGATGTTTTCATGGATGAATCGCGACAGCGATTTTGCCCCGGCCGAGGACATTAGCCGGTGGTGAAGCCACCGGGGAAAGTAAGCCAAATCTCTCGCGCACCGGAGGGGGGCCGGATGAGGCCCTGATCCTGCGCACCTCCGGCGCGCGAACACATGCCTGGCGCGTGTTCCGGTGGCTTCTCCGCCGGCTAATGTCCGTTGCGCCTCCGGCGCACAGTATGGCTCGCGGCTTTGCAACGTCCACGTCCGGTTGTATGCTATCGATCCTTTGACTCGCCTGAGCATGATTGAAAGGGTAAGAAGATGAAGATCAAAACAGCAGCTCTGATTTTTTGCGCTTTGATTCTGCTGCCCGCCGACGCTGCCGCTCAACGAAAGCCATCGACGACCACCATAACCATACTTCAACTCAACGATGTATATGAAATCTCGCCCGTCGATGGCGGAGAGCGCGGCGGACTTGCGCGCGTGGCCACCATAATCAAACGGGAAAGACTTCGCTCTCCTAACACGCTCTTTTTGCTTGCGGGTGATTTCCTCTCTCCCTCTCTGGCCTCGAAGGAATTCAAAGGCGAGCAGATGATCGCTTCGCTCAACGCCCTGCGACTCGACGCCGCCGCGCTCGGCAATCACGAATTCGACATAAACCTTCAAACCCTCGGGCAGCGCATCAGCGAATCGAAATTCAGCTATCTGGCGGCCAACGTGTTCAAAAAAGACGGCAGGCCGATTGACGGCGTGAAGCCGTTCGTGATCTACAAACTCGGCGG
Source organism: uncultured Clostridia bacterium (assembly GCA_964588615.1). Taxonomy (GTDB): domain Bacteria; phylum Acidobacteriota; class Blastocatellia; order UBA7656; family UBA7656; genus UBA7656. Next base: position 19,966 of record CAZPQE010000037.1, read on the forward strand.
CGCGCGCGTCGCCGTCTTCAGCCTGCTCACTCAGGAGACGGCCGCCAAATCGACCTACGGGAAAGAACTCCGAGTCGCGGATCCGATCAGAGTCGGCAGGCGTTTGGTCAGACAGCTTCGCCGACAGGGAGTCGATATCATAATCGCGCTGACTCATCTTTCGATGTGCGAAGACAAGCGGCTTGCGGCTGAGGCCGATGTCGATCTGGTAGTGGGCGGGCATGAGCACGAGTTGCTGCAATCGATGTCGGGAGGCGCTCATATTTCGAAGATGGGATCGGACGCGCGCAACATCGGGCGCATGGATTTGCACCTGACGCGCGCAGGCCGCTATCGCCTCCAGAGCATGGACTGGTGGAGCCTGCCGGTTGACAAGAGCGTGCCGGAGGATGAAGAGGTGAAGAAGGTCGTAGATTACTGGGAGGGCAGGTTGAAAGCCAAGTACCCTGACCTTGACGACCGCATAGGCGAGACCCGCGCGGAGCTTGACGCGCTGGCCTCTCACCTGCGACGCGGCGAGACCAACCTGGGCAATTTTCTGGCTGACGCTTATCGTCAGGCTTATGAAAATGCGGACGCCGCTATGGTCAACAGCGGCGGGATTCGCTCCGACCGCGCTTATGGCCGCGACGACGCGACCACTGAAATCACTGGCCGCGACATCCGAAGCATCACTCCTTACGATAACGACCTCATTCTGATCGAGGTGACGGGCGAGCAGATAAAAAAACTGCTTGAGTATGGCGTAAGCGAAGTAAGCAACGAAGACGGGCGATTCCCGCAGGTTGCGGGTCTCGCCTTCAGCTACGACGCCGCAAAGCCCGCAGATCAGCGCGTGACAGGGTTTCGCGTAGGCGGCAGCCCTTATGAACCGCAGAAGAAATATCGCGTAGTGGTGAACTCATTCATGTTCGGAGGCGGCGACGGGTACGACTTCACAGGCGCGACGAGGTTGAGCCAGAAGGGCAAGGAGCCGCTTGAGAGAAATGTGATCGTGGATTACATAAGGAAGAAATCGCCGCTTGCGCCGCAGAAGGAGAATCGAATCACCCCGGCAGGAGGCCAGTCGCCGGCTCTCGACCCCTGCGCCACCGAGCGGCGTCGCAAGGCGGCTTGAAGTTTGCGAGCAGAGAGAATTCGAAAAGGAACCAACGCCTTTTCAATCACTCCAGCAGACGCGCCCGCCGCATACGATCCAAAAAGCTTGGGCGGTTGGAACACTTCTCCCAAATTTGATTTATCCGGGCCTGAAACTCATCCGCTTTACCGAGAAATTCCCCAAGCTCGCGCATCTCAACGAGCAGCTTTATCGCTTCGTCATAAGGCTTCGCTTTCTTTTCCTCTATGAGGGCAAGAATCTCGCCCCACACCTGCTCTTCTTTTTTGCTCAGGGCAGTGAGCCTTTCGATCCTGGCTTTTTCAGCCTTCCGCCGCTTCTTTTCCTTCCTCTCTCTGGCTTTCTCGCTGGCGGCTGCGAACAACTCAGCCACATTGCGCCGACGAGGAGATTTTCCTCCACCGGGAGAAAGCTCGCGGAGTCTTTTGGCAAGTTGCGCGTCGAGATTCGTCTCGCCTCTGACGAGGCGAGCGAGAAAATCGTTTCGCTCCTGCTCCGGCAGGCTGGCAATCAGGTTTTCAACATTCCGTTCGAGCGCATTCTCACTTCGAGGACTGATCTCAGAGGCGGCAGCGATCCAGTCCTCGTCGATTTCGAATAGCTCGACGAATTCTTTCAAGGGCGGCGACAGTTTTTTAAGACCTGCGGGGACGGGCGGTTCGAGCAGATAATCGGCATCCTCTATCCCCGGTTCGAGCGAGATGGCTTTAAGCCAGCCGAGGTACAGAGCGCGGAAGTCTCCGCGCAATATATCCTGTCTTATGGAAACGAGCGAAGAGAGCCAGCCTTCGCCTTCTATCCAGCCCCCGCCTTCTTCATCGTTGAAATCAATATCGAGAAGGACATACTTCTTTGTCGCCTCGATGGAAACCATGTCCTCTATGCAGTAAGGGGCTATCGCTTCAGTATCGACTAATGAGCGCGGCAATCGAAAGGCGAGCCGTTTGGTTCCCCAGTTGGCCAGATAGAGCATGGCATCGAAATAATCCAGCAAAACCTTTTTCTCATCCCCGCGAAAGTCGCCGATTGATATTCGCTCATAGTTGTCTGTGGAAGTCCGGGAGCGAATCAGATGGTGAAGCTCGATGTCGTTTCCCGGAATCCCTGCCTTTCCGCTTTCTTTAGCGGAGACAAATCTATTCCGACATTAACTTGCTGTCAATGATGGGGTATAGTTCGGTGACAGGCCGATTCGGATAACTGCATTTGCAGGCAGGCGTATTGGTAATCAAAAGAGGGAACGACCCGGTAATGACGCTTCTCTTTGCCTTTCTCATAGGATTTTTCGGGGGGCTGCGCTCGCTTACGGCTCCCGCGATGACTGCCTGGGCCGTGTGCCTGGGCTGGCTGAAGCTTGAGCGTCCGCTCTCTCTCATCGGCTCACTTCCTTCGGTCGTTATCATCACCATTTTCGCAATCGGCGAGTATGTGGTCGACAAGCTTCCCAGTACGCCCAGCCGCACTGAGCCGATGGGCCTGATCGCGCGCATCCTGATGGGAGGGCTGACGGGCGCGTGCGTAGCCGCTGGCGGAGGGCAAAGGGTTTTCTGGGGCGCTCTGCTTGGCGCTGTCGGCGGCGTCGCGGGTTGTTTCGGAGGCTACGGGGTGCGCGCGCGTCTTACAAAAGCGACGGGCAAGCCGATCCTTATCGCTGTGCTTGAGGATTTAGTCGCTGTCGGTGGCAGCCTGTGGATCGTTTCGCTATTTTAGAGCAATTTGCATTTGGATTCACCCTTTCGAAGATCGAGACCACAAGCCCCGA
>CAZPQE010000038.1:0-20591 GCA_964588615.1 uncultured Clostridia bacterium
GCCCAGCATTAAATCCATCGGAGCGGCCTGCCGGAGCCGAGTGGTTCGTAGGTAGCGCCCGGTGATTATGGCGTTAGGTGGCGCATGTGGCAGCAGAGAGGCTCCGGATTGGAGACGTAGCGAACCTCAATCCAGGCCAGCCTCGGAGGATTTTATGAGTCAGTTGAAGAAGAAAGGCGCATCAAGGTCCGACAAGGGGTCCTCAGTGAATGGATTTAGTGTCGAGGAACGAGACGCCATGAAAGCTCGCGCCCAGGAGCTAAGAATGGAGGCTCGCCTCAACAAGAGCAGGATGGAAGGCGAACGCGCCGTGCTCACATCGATTAACGAGATGCCAGAGCCGGAGCGCACAATGGCCAGACGATTACACGAAATCATTACAACGAGCGCGCCAGGTCTCGCGCCCAAAACCTGGTACGGAATGCCCGCATACGCCAAAGACGGCAAGGTTGTCTGTTTCTTTCAAAGCGCTCAGAAGTTTAAGACGAGATATGCAACGATAGGATTCAGCGACCAAGCAGCCCTCGATGAAGGCAATATGTGGCCGAGCGCCTTTGCCATCAGGGAGTTGACTGCCGTAGAGGAAGCGCGGATTGTCGCGCTCATAAAGAAAGCAGTTAGCTGAGGATTAAGGCATAGGTGGCATGGTCGCGCCACTTAACAATTCGTTCAGGCCAGAGCCGCGCCGCAGAGCGGCTTAATGCAGGCGTTATTGGTCAGGAATACAAACAGGAGTCAATGATGGAACTGGGAGCTTTCTCTGTCAGTCTGGCTGTAAAAGATATCGAAGCGTCGAAGCTCTTTTACGAAAAGCTGGGTTTTAGGGTTTTCGCAGGAGATCAATCGCAGAACTGGTTGATCATGAAAAACGGCGATCATGCTATCGGGTTGTTTCAAGGCATGTTCGATAAGAACATTCTCACCTTCAATCCAGGCTGGAACAGCGACGCTCAACCGCTCACAGAATTCACCGACGTTCGAGAGTTGCAGCGCCAACTCAAAGATCGCGGCGTAGAATTGATCTCGGAAGCGGACGAAAGCTCTGCGGGTCCGGCCAGCTTTATGATCGTTGATCCTGATGGAAACACGATTCTGGTAGATCAACACGTATAGGCACCGCGGCAGTTGGGGTTTCTATTGCGAAGCGACGAATAATAACGCCTTGCATCGAGACGGGCCTGACAGCGCGCTGATAAAGGCGAACATTCGGCAAATGCATGTCGTAGCATAGGACATTTCCACGGAGGGATTTCTATGAGCAAAGTCGTTGTACACACGAACCTCTCGCTCGATGGCGTTATGCAGGCTCCGGGCCGAGCCGGTGAGGACACACGCGGCGGCTTCCAGCACGGAGGTTGGGCGCTTCCCTACTTCGATCCCGTCATGAGCCGCATCGCTTCCGAAGGCATGGCTCAGATGCCAGCCCTGCTGTTCGGGCGACGCACCTACGAGGATTTTTACGCCGTATGGCCCAACCGAACCGACAACCCTTTCACCGAGGTGCTCGACAACTCCCAAAAGTATGTCGCGTCAACGACGCTCACGGAGCCGCTCCCGTGGATCAATTCCACGCTGCTGACGGGCGACCTCAAGGAAGCCGTGACTGCGCTCAGGGAAAAATCCGACAAAGATATGGTCGTCCTCGGCAGCGGCGTTCTCGTCCAATCGCTTATGCAACACAACCTCGTCGATGAGTACGTGCTATCGATTCACCCGCTGATTCTCGGATCGGGCCGCCGCCTCTTTCCCGAAGGCATTCCCTACGCCGCTCTCCATCTCATTGATACCAAAACGACGACCACCGGCGTGATGGTAGCGACCTACCGACCAGCCGAACCAACAGCGGGGGCGATATACTGATGTCCGGCGCATTCCCTAAGATTATCTACGCCCTTCTCGAAACCAAAGAAAGGATTTTGCTGTTATGTCAACACACAAGCCCGCAACAGACGAAGAAACTCAGATTCGACAACTCATCGATGAGCAGATCGAGGCCATCTGCTCGAAAGACCTTGATCGACTCATGAAACTCTACGCGGAGGATTTTATCGCCTTCGATGTGAAACCTCCGTTTCAACTCAACGGGCCGGATGCGTGGCGAGAGACCTGGGCCGCGTGCCTGCCTTATTTCCCCGCGTCCTTCGGCATAGAAACCCGCGACCTTCGCATAAGCGCAAACGGCGATATGGCCGTCGCTCACTGGCTCCTTCACATCACTACGGAAGAGGATCACCCCGCGTCGCAGATGTGGATGCGCACGACTCTGGCTTGCAGGAGGAATCAAGGCGCGTGGCAGATCATTCATGAGCACTGCTCGGTTCCCTTCGATCCGATGACATCGCAGGCCGTACTCACGCTCGAACCATAAACACACGACAGCCGACCGGCCTGCGCTTCGTCAGGCGGGTCGGCAGATGATCGCAGCATCAGGCGACAGAAATGAAAATTGTTCGTAGTACCGGCTTCAGCCGGAAGCTCACACTGCCAACTCATTCCGCCTCAAGGCAGGACTACGAACAGGATGTACAACACAGTCAGCCAGACTGTTCGCCTGAAAGCATGAAAACTGGAGAAGCAGCAGGCTGGCAGCCTGCTGTACCCCGGAGGAGTCTACCGTGAAAATCAAACTCAGCAGCGTGATCGTCGATGACCAGAGCAAAGCCCTCAAGTTCTATACGGAAGTTCTGGGCTTCGTGAAAAAAACAGATATACCTGTCGGCCAGGCCAGATGGCTGACGGTTGCCTCGCCTGAAGCAATTGATGAAATCGAGTTGCTTCTCGAACCCAACTCCAACCCGGCGGCCAGGACGTTTCAACAGGCTCTTCATGAGCAGGGCATACCGTTGACGGCCTTCGCGGTCGAAGATATCCAAAATGAGTGCGAGAGGCTCAAAAATCTCGGCGTGGTATTCAGCACAGCGCCGACCAGCGTGGGACCGACAACCATAGCCGTCTTCGATGATACCTGCGGCAACCTGATCCAGATTTATCAGGTCTGAGCGTCAGGTCGCAGTCGTCATCAACAACGAGCCGGGCAGTCATTCAGCCTGACATGAGGAGTCGTCGGGGTGCAACCGTCGGCCAGACTGTCGACAGTTTGAAAGCATCAATATTGGAATGACGCAGGCTGGCAGCCTGCTATACCTGTTCGGAGGAACTTTCTCAAATGGGCGGTCATCCCTGGTTTTACTTCGTCGAGTACCAGCCCGATATCGAAAAAGCGTTGCACGAACTGCGGGAGCGCGAATTCGAGGCGGGGCGATACAACCCCGTCGTCCGGTTTCCTCAGTTTCCTGTCACTGCTGATTCGCTCGCTCCGGGCGCGCAGCATCGTTCAATCGATGAGTCACTGGCCGCCGCTGACGCCGACGGCACAAGGTCTATTCTCGATATGGAGAGAATATCCGAGACGCCTGATCATTGCGCCGTCACCGCCTTGTCGAAAGAGCGATTGATGGCGATCTTAGGAACGGAAAAACCGAGTCACGAAATGATAGAGTCCGATTGCGACCTGTTCGATTCCATCAGGCGAGGCATGGGAATTTATCTGATCGTCTACAAGCACGAGCGGCCCGATGAGATATTCTTCGCCGGGTATTCATTCGATTGAGAGGGACATCAATGCGACGATGCGAATGGGCTAAAACCGATCTGAGTATCGCCTACCACGACATCGAATGGGGCGTTCCCGTCCGGGATGATCGAAGGCTTTTCGAATTTCTGATCCTCGAAGGCGCGCAGGCTGGATTGAGTTGGGAGACCATTCTCAAAAAACGCGACTCTTATCGCAAGGCTTTCGATCACTTCGACCCGCGTCGCGTCGCCCGATACGACGAAAACAAAATCGACCGCCTCCTCAAGGACGCGAGCATAATTCGCAACCGGCTTAAAATCGCTTCAGCCACGGGGAATGCAAAAGCATTCCTCGCCGTTCAAAAAGAATTCGGCAGCTTCAATGAGTTCATCTGGCAGTTCGTCGCCGGCAATCCCATGCAGAATCGATGGGAGTCTTTGAAAGAAGTGCCCGCGCAGACAGCGGAATCAATGGCGATGAGTAAAGACCTGCTCCGTCGCGGATTCAAGTTCGTCGGCCCGACTATCTGCTATGCGTTTATGCAGGCAACAGGTCTGGTGAACGATCATACAGTTTATTGCTTTCGTCACGAAGAGATCAGACGGATGAAAAATTGAGGCATACACATGACTTCTTTGAACTGGAATCAAATCAACTCGTGGCGGTTGTCGCAGAATCATCTGCTTGAGCGGGCCGATAGCGATCAACTGCTCGAAGTCGTCACGCGAATCTGCGGACTTCACGCGCAACTGATGTCCGCCGCTGAACTCTCAGTCTGGGCGCGCGTGCAGGAGGTGTCTCCAACGGATGTGAAAGATGCGCTCTGGCATAAGCGACAACTGGTCAAGACCTGGGCCATGCGCGGCACTTTGCATTTGCTTACCGCGCGCGAGTTCCCGCTTTATGTCGCCGCGTTGAGCCTGCACTCTCATTACCGTCGAGATAGCTGGCTCAGATATTTCGGCATCACTCCGGCAGAACTCGAAGCCATAATCGAAGGAGTGCGAACGACGCTCGATGGCTCGGGTATGACGCGCGAGCAGCTTGCCGATGCAATCGCTCGGAAAACGCGCAAGCCGAAAATGCGCGAACTGCTCGGCTCCGGCTGGGGAACTCTTCTCAAGCCCGCTGCCTTTCAGGGCCATCTGTGCTTCGGGCCGAGCGAGGGCCAGAAAATCACTTTCGTGCAGCCCGCCGCGTGGATTGGCGCATGGAATCAGATCGACCCGGAAGAAGCGTTGAAGGAAATCCTGCGCCGCTACCTTGCAGCCTACGGCCCGGCGACGACCGACGATTTCGCTCGATGGTGGGGATTGCAGCCGCCTCGCGCCAAACGTCTTTTCAATTCTCTCGCCGATGAAATAGAAGCCGTAGATGTCGAAGGCCGGCAGTCGTGGGCGCTTGCATCGACGGTCAAACAAATATCGAAACTCAAAGCCTCGCGCTCCGTTCGACTCCTGCCGCACTTCGATCCTTACGTTCTGGGAACGCCTCGCAAATTCGGGGGCATCATTCCCGAAGCTCACCGTGATCGCGTCTTTCGTCCGTCGGCATGGATTTCGCCTGTGGTGTTAGTCGATGGACGTGTGGAAGGCGTGTGGGGATACGAGAAGAAGCGATCTCAGGTCGAAGTGAAAATCGAGATGTTCTCTCCGGCTTCGAATACAGTCAAAGGCGGCATCGAGCGGGAAGCGAAACGGCTCGGCGATTTTTTCGAGATGAAAGCCAGCGTGGATCATTGACGACCAAACGGAGCGAACGACATGCAAAACCTGAAAGGAAAAATCGCGCTCGTCACCGGAGCAAGCCGCGGAGTCGGAAAAGGAATCGCTCTGGGGCTGATCGAAGCCGGAGCAACTGTCTACATCACAGGCCGAACAGTTGAAGACATGACCTGCATCGCTGGCAAGGGCTGCGCCATCGAATGCGACCATCGCGCGGATGAGCAGGTCGAGTCAGTCTTTCGGCGCATCCACGCGGAGCAGGGCCGCTTGGATGTGCTGGTCAACAACGTATGGGGCGGTTATGAAAATATGGTCGAGGGCGGAGAGTTCACATTCACCCGACGTTTCTGGCAGCAGCCTCTCTGGCGATGGGACGCGATGTTTCAGGCAGGCGTCCGCGCGCATTATGTCGCCTCTCATTTCGCCGCGCCGTTGATGATCGCCGAGCGGAGCGGACTCATCGTGAACATCTCGTTCTGGGCGGCGCAAAAAGATCTGAGCAACACGGCCTATGGAGTGTCAAAAGCCGCAACCGATAAACTGGCTATGGACATGGCTCACGAACTCCGCGAGTACGATGTCGCGGTCGTGTCGCTTTATCCGGGGCTGGTGCGAACAGAGAAGGTGATAGAGGCAGCGGCATTTCTCGACTTGAGCAATTCAGAATCGCCTCAGTTTACGGGTCGCGCCGTCGCTCGTCTGGCCGCCGATCCGAACATCATGAAAAAAACCGGGCAGGTAGTTGTCGCCGCAGCACTGGCCGAGGAATACGGCTTTACGGACATAGACGGCAAGAGTCCGAGGCCGCTCACGCTTGATGATCTATGAAAACTGTGCGTTACAGTTTATCGCTTGCAGGAGGAAATCATGTCGACTCACATCACTGATCGTTTTCGTCGCTGGTTCGAGTACGAAAAAGACGCGCACCAGAAAACCATAGCATCACTGCTTGCCGCGCCTGCCGACAAACGCTCACACCCATCTTATCAGAAAGCGGTTGACTTGTTTGCGCACATCGCGGCAGCGCGATTGATGTGGCTGTTTCGATTCGGCATCATCAGTGAAAGCCCGCGCGAACTCTTTCCGCAACAGGTCGCGGTCGAATCTCTCTCATCGCTTGCCGAAGAAATACATGCGGAGTGGACTTCATATCTCGAACGACTCGATGATGCGGAGATTGGTCGCGTGTTCGAGTATCAGAGCCTCGACGGGCCGCGATTTACGAACAGCGTCGAAGACATACTCACTCAACTCTTCGGCCACTCGTGGTATCACCGGGGACAGATAGCCCAGCTTCTTCGACAGATCGATTGCCAGCCAGCCGCGACCGATTTCGTTTTCTGGAGCCGCGAGGCGATTTGATGAAGCGGCAAAACTGATTCATCAAAAGTCTGCGGCAGCAGCCTCCTTCCAGTGCTTGCCGGAACACGTTATTGAGATCGTTTTTCATAGCAGGCAACCACGAGCCATTTAATTCCGTCACCCGTTGCTTATGTCAACAAGTCGCTTCACCAAGTTGTTAGTCCTCACTTGGTTTCGGCTTGTAGTCAGGTTGATGTTTCGCAGCAAGTGTGCCTAGCTGACCCGAAAGCTCTCCCTTGTCACAAGCGTATCTGTTTCGCCGGTCAGCCGTCCATTCCCCTTCCAACACTTGTTCCGAGTTTTCATAGAGCCGCTTGAGTTGCTGACCATAGTTAGTTTCTGACAACCCAAGTTCATTCAGATGATGAAGAGATTGGCGAAGCCCATGAGTAATATAAGGCCCTGCAGCATTCCTCAGAATTACATCAATGGTCCACGTTAGGTCATGGGCCAACCAGTAGAGATTTCCGGTCTTTGACCAATCAGCGCGATCTACTGATGACGTTTGTACAGACTTGATAGCCCGTTCCGAAGATTTATCTATAGACGCATTGCCGAATGAAAGCACCGTGCCGCCGGGTAGCTTGGCGCTTTCCATACGCCTAATCACTGCACCAACTTCACGGCGAAGTAGCCAAGCTAAAGAAAGGGTCGTAAGCGGCCACGCAAGTTGCTTAATAATCTCTGTTGCCTGATTCCAGTCCATATTTGTAATACCTCCTCGCAATGCCCAACTCACTCATACGCCGCGCTCCGATGACGAACGGCGATTATATCCACGCTCTTTTTATCATCATAAATCGCGTAGATCACTCGATAGTCGCCAACTCGAATTCGCCATAGGTCAGTCTCACCTTGTAACTTGCGACAGCCTTTCGGGCGCGGCTCATTTGCCAGAGCTTCGATCTTTGTGAAAACGCGACGCACCACTGACGCTGGCAATGATTCCAACTCTTTCCGGGCCGAACGGGCAAAAGTTATTTTGTATTCAGCCATCAAGCTTCTTCTGTTTGATAAGGCGTCTCTTTACAAAGTCCAGAGATTCTCTCGGTTCTTCAGCCCTCTGGCGGGCTATCAAACTATCGTAGACATCTTCCCAAAGCTCACCGTGTTTTCGCAGGTCAATTTGAACAGCAACTTTCTGACCCTTGGCGTTTGTGACGAATTGAATGCCTTCCATATTCTCTCCTGTTATCTGTTGCCGGGAAATTATACATCCGGTCACGAAAGAAGATGAAACAATGCGCGAGCAATTATGGCGGCCTGACACGGGCTGATCTCACACCACATTCATTTCGCCTTCGACCTTGCCTTCGAATCTCTCGAACGCAAACGGCGATAGGTCGAAGTCGCGCGGCGAGCCATCTGCGATCACGTCGGCAAGCAATCGGCCTGCTGCGGGCGAGTGCTGAAATCCGTGTCCGCTGAATCCGTTTATCATGAAAAATCCTTCCACGTCTCTCGCCGGGCCTACGATCGGATTTGCGTCGGGCGTGACTTCATAAAGCCCTGCCCAGGCGTGCGCGATGCCTGCATTGACAAGTCGAGGCAAACGGCGCAGGGCGACTGCGTTGACCTTCTCAAGGAATTCCCACTTCACCGTCATATCGAATCCGGGTCTTTCTTCTACGTCCGACATGCCGAACAGAACCCCCGCGCCTTCTCGATGGAAATAAAACGTCGTCTCGAAATCTATCACCATGATACGGTTCGCAGGCACGCTTGCGCCTGCTTCTGCCGCGAGCGATTCGGTGATGAAAATATGTCTGCGGAGGGGAAGCACCGGGATGTCGAGTCCGACCATCTCTCCGATGCGATGCGCGTAAGGTCCTGCGGCATTGGCTACCGTCTGAGTTGAGATATCTCCTCGCGTCGTCTGCACGCCGCAGACGCGACCGCTCTCAACTCGTATGCCTGTGACTTCAGTCTCTCGATAAATCTCGACGCCCGCCGATTGCGCAGCTTTAGCAAACCCCTGAGTCACCCCGTTGGGGTCGGCTATTCCGTCTCTTGCGCAAAAGGTCGCTCCCACGACTCCTTCCACCTCAAGCCCCGGCGCGAGCCGCTGCGCGTCTTCAGGCGCAAGCACATCGACTTCGACTCCGAGCCGTCGCTGCATCTCGACATTTTTTTTGAATGCGGCGAAGTCCTGTTCACTTGACAGCAGGAAAAGATAGCCGTCCTGATGGAAATCGATCTCCGCGCCGACTTCTTCGCGGAATCGCTCAAGGCATCGGATCGATTCAATCGAAAGTTTTACGTTGGCTTCGCTTGAGAACTGATGGCGGACGCCTCCGGCATTTCGGCCAGTCGATCCCGCGCCGAGCATCCTGTCGCGCTCGATGAGCGCGACATCCGTCACGCCGCGCTTTGAAAGATGGTATGCGACGCTTGCCCCCAGGCATCCGCCGCCGATGATGACCGCTTCCGCGCTCTTTTTCATTATGCTTGTCAAACCTCCTGCCGAACATTATCGCAAACCGGATGCCTGCGTCATCCGCGATGCGACGCAAAGGCGACCCCGTTTCGCTTGATTGAAACAGTAGGGCAGGACTACATTTTGAGTCAGCATCCAGCAAACGCACAGGTCATAACGGTGAGCGGCAACTCAGCCGCCGCGAGGTGGGATATGATCCACTAGAAAAGGAGAAAAAAACATGCTTACCAGGAAAGTATCCATCGCTGCAATTTCGCTCGCGCTCGTTCTCTCGCTCGCAGTCAACGCGCCTGCGCAACTCGGAACGGCCTCCATCAGCGGTCAGGTTACTGACTCTCAGGGGTCGGCAGTCGCCAAAGCGCGTGTGACGCTCAAGAACAAGGCAACGGGCCAGACCCGAGAAGCTCAAACCGATGACGAGGGCAACTACAGAATTCAAAACCTTCTCCCCGCCGCCTACGAAATCCGGGTCGAGGCCCAGGGATTTGCTGCGGCTGTCGTCGAAAGCGTGACCCTCGCGGTGGGCGAAGTCCCCACAGTCAATGTGCCTCTCAAACCCGCAGGCACAGCCGAAATCGTTCAGGTCACATCGAACGAAGCAGTCGGAGTCGATACGACCACCTCTCAGGTCTCTGGCTCGATCTCGGATCGAACGCTTCAGAGCCTTCCGCTCAACGGGCGCAACTTCCTCGATCTTGCCTTCCTCATCCCCGGCAACGCTCCTGCGCCCAACTATGACCCCACGAAAACCACCACCATCGAAATATCTTCGGCGGGTCAGATGGGTCGAGGCGGCAACATAGCCGTCGATGGCGCAGACAACAACGATGATGTCGTCGGCGGCACTCTGCAAAATTTTCCGCAGGACGGCATAAAGGAATTTCAGATCATCACCAACCGCTTTTCAGCCGAGATAGGACGCTCGGCTTCTTCGGCCATCAACATCGTCACCAAGACCGGAGGAAACGAGCTTCACGGATCAGGCTCGTTCTTCTTCCGCAACGACACGCTCTCAGCGCTCCCGGCCACATTGGACAAGACCATCGTCCGCACTATCGGCGAGCCGCCCTTCGACCGCGAGCAGTACGCAGGATCGATTGGCGGGCCGATCAAAAAAGATACGGCGTGGTGGTTCATTGCTGCCGAGTACCGAAATCAGGACGGCGTGGTGCTTACGGGTACGCGCGATTTCGGGGCGCGAAGGGTGGTAACAAGCTTTGCTGACGCGCCGTTGAACGATTTCCTCCAGACCGCGCGCGTCGACTGGTCGGACGCATCCAACGACAACATGGCATTCCGCTTCAGCATTCAGGATGAAGACGACATTGATCGTGGAAGCCTGCGCCGCCCCATCGGAACAGCCGACAACCGCCAGCATTCGTTCAACAACTACTACTCGTTCGTCTACAACTGGGTTCACACCTTATCGCCTACGCTGCTCAACGATTTCGTTTTCCATGAAAACAAGTTCAAGAACGAAATCCCCTCCTTCGTCGAGGGGCGCAACGAGCTTCGCTTTCCGTCGGTTCAGGACGGAGGCAACTTCCGCATCCCGCAGCGCACAAGACAGAATCGAATCCAGATTCGAGACAACCTCAGTTGGACCCTCGGCTCTCACTCTCTGAAGTTCGGCGGCGAATATCAGCGGCTCGACACCGACGCCATATTCGATCTGTTCGGATCAGGCACGCTCTTTCTGGCCGAAGACTTCGCCGCCCGCGACCGCGACCGAAACGGGACGATAAACGACAACGACATCCCCATCGTCATAGGCATTCGCTCGGTTGCTCCAAGCCGACCGCCTACCGTGCCTGATGTCGATAACAACTTCCTCGCTTTTTATGTTCAGAACGACTGGCGCGTGCGCCCGAACTTCACGCTCAACATCGGCCTGCGCTACGAGCTTGACACCAACACGAAAAACCTCGGTAACTTCGGCGACATCTTCTCGATCGTCCGCCCGTTCCTCTCATCGGGCGACCGCGAGAAGGATGTCAACAACTTCGGTCCGCGCATAGGCTTCAGTTGGGACCCGTGGAGCGATGGCAAGACTTCGATTCGCGGAGGCTACGGCATCTACTATGACCGCATAGTGCTTGAGGTAGCTCTGCTCGAACGCCTGTTAGACGGGCGCGCGCTGCCGCTCGAAGTCCGCGCCGGATCGGAGCTTGACGCCTCGGGCAATTTCCGGCCCGGCACTCCCACGCTTGCCAATCCTTTCACCGGCGCATTGATTCCCGGCGCGGGCGCGGTAGGCATAAACATAATCGATAACAACCTGGACACGCCCTACGTGCAGCAGTTCAACCTCGGCGTTCAGCGCGAGATACTGCGCGATCTGGTCGTGTCCCTGGATGGCATTCACTCCTTCGGGTCGAGCTTTATCATCGGGCGGCCCATCGGAGCGGTGTTCAACCCGGTGGTCAACGGAACCGACTCGATAGTCAACATCGAATCTTCGGTCAAGACCTGGTACGACGCGCTGCTCTTCAACGCTCAGAAGCGGTTCTCGAATCGATTCAGCTTCAACGCCTCCTACACGCTGGCCAAATCGTTCAACTATTCGAACGACGATCAGATTCCCTTCCAGGTCGGGCCGCTCGATCCCAACAATCTGAGGCTTGAAAAGGGGCCGCCTCCCAACGAAGAGCGTCACCGCTTCACGCTGGCAGGCGTGATCGATGCGGGCTGGGGCGTGCAGGTTTCGCCCATCTACATTCTCGCTTCCGATGTTCCGTTCGACATCATCCTTCCGAACGGGACTACGCGCATACCGCTGCTTCAGCGCAACGCTGCGGGCCGCCGGTTCGACAACGGAGCCGAGTTGAACTCTTTCATCCAACAGATCAACTCGCGGGGCGGCGTGTCGGGCGTGGGACTTCTGCCTCTCGTTCGTGATGATCTGGAATTCGGCGACGGCTTCACTTCCTTCGACCTGAGAGTCTCGAAGAGGTGGAAGCTGACCGAAAACCTCATCGTTCAGGCAGTGGCCGAGGTGTTCAATCTGTTCAACGTGACCAACATTCGCGGAGTCAACAACGTGAACTATTCGGGCTTTCAGAACACGCTGATTCGTGACAGCGAGGATTCTCGCTCTGCGGGATTCCTGAGGTCGTCTTCTTTCGGAACGCCCCTTCAGACAGCGGGCGGCGTGTTCGGAACGGGCGGGCCGAGGGCGTATCAGTTCGCGGCGAAAATCACATTTTAGATAACGACTCAGCCGCGTAGCGGCCTATGAACACAGCCGCGTGCTTTAATGCGCGGATAGTGATGAAAAAGGAATGCTACGGTTAAGCCTTACCAATGAATGCGAACAAGGAACGCAAGCGTCTCGCTTGCTGATGCACCAGCAAGCGAGACGCTTGCTGGTGCCAGTCTCACCTTTTCATCACTACCAATGCGCGGGGTATCGAAACCGCATCGATATCGTCGCGTCAGCGATGATTGAACTCTTAGGGAGGCTAAATCGTCGCTGACGCGACTGGGCAGCTACTTCTGAATTGAAGAAAGCCGGGAGAATCGAACGATTGATTCTCCCGGCTTCGCATTTTGAGAAGGCGTGAGAAGATTACTTCTTGACTATTATCTTCCCGGCCATGTCCTTGCCGCCCGCTGCGCCGTGAAAGCCGCAGTGATAGTTGTAGGTTCCGGGCTTGTCGAACTTGAAAGAGAACTTCGCTCCGTTTGCCAGCACGTCGGATTTGAACTCGCCCTTGTCGCCCTCGACCGTGTGTCGTCCACCTTCGTTGACCCACTCGACGGTGGTTCCCACAGTGACGGTGAGAACTTTGGGAAGGAACTCGAAGTTCTTGATGGTCACTTTGGCAGGTTGAGCAGCAGCCGCGCGACCCCTGGATGGTTTAACCCTCGCATCGGTCGCGACCGATGCGGCAAAAATCGATACCACAGCGATCATAATCGTCAACAGCTTTCGCATGCTTTCTCTCCTTTTCATTCTGTTTTGTTTTTCACTTCGCGCGCGGAGTCACCGTTATCACTCCTGACATATCGACTCCGCCCTTGTCTCCGTGATAGCCGCAGAAGTACTGATAAGTACCCGGCTCGTCGAAGCGACGCTCGAAGCGTTCGGCCTGCTTGAGCTCAGGCGATGCGAACGATCTGTCGTCAGCTTCGACCGTGTGACGCCCCATCTCATCGATCCATTCGATGACCGTCCCCTGCTCTACGGTCAACTCGCGGGGTTCGAATTTATTATTCGAAATTCGCACGGTCACTCTCTTCTCCTGGGCAGGCGCGCTCATCTGAGGAGTCTCCACTTTGGGAGTCGGAGCCACGTACCAGAAATAATATGTGCCCGTGCCCAGAAGGATGGTCGCCCACCAGAGCGCAAGCGCGGTTCGCATCCAGGGCTTGTAGCGACGGAACCTGAGACGCTCAGGCAGGAGTTTAGTCGCAGCCACCAGCACGATGTAGAGGCCGAGCAGTTCGGCTGCGGCGCCGAGAGCGGCGTGGACGGTCGCAATAAGGTAGTAGTTTTCTCCCAGCCCTCTGGGCAGATTAGGCTCGACCTGGTGATGGAACGAAGGCGACATGATGAGAAAGATCATCGCCAGATTGAGAATCATCACGCTCGACTGACAGTATTTGTGCGCGCGGAATTTCTTCTTTCGCACAAGCATCATCCCGGCTATGAGCGCCAGCCCCATCGCTATCTGAACTACAAGGTTGAGGTCTGCTTGAAAACTCGCGCCCGTACCCAGAAAACCATGCATAGCTTTCTCCCATAGTCTGGAGCCTGATTGATTCAGATTGTTACTACGCGGCGAGCAGACTAAACGGATTGCAATTATTTTCGATCTCACAGGCTTGCAGGCAAGCCTGTGCCGCGCTCGACCGCTTTCTGATAAGCAAGCCGCGCCGTCACCAGGTCTTCTATTGCCAGTCCGCAGGATTTGAACAGCGTGATTTCATCTTCCGATTCCCGCCCTTTCACCCTGTTCGATACGACATCGGCAAGGTCGCCTTTTATATGATCGCGGGTGATCGCGCTTTCAGAGAGGGGGATGAGCAAATCGCCCGCTTCGCGCCCCGCCGCCGACTGCGCATCGATTATGACCCGCGAACGGCTTACGGTTTCCGTGTCGAGTTCGCGCGCATCAGGCGTAAACGCCCCGACCGCGTTTATGTGAGTTCCAGCACGCAGCAATCGACCATCGAAGAGCGGCTCGGCGGAGGTCGTGCAGGCGCATATCAGATCGCAACCAGAAGCGATTTCATCGGGCGTCGCAATCTCGCACCTGATGTCGAAATCGCGGCGAGCCGCTTCGGCCAGTTGTCGCGCTTTGTCCTCAGAGCGCGAGCAGACCAATGCTTCCGCGATCTCCGCGACCTCAGTCATCGCTTCTATGTGAAAGCGGCCCTGAAGCCCCGCGCCCAGAATGCCCAATCGCTTCTTTCCCTGTGTCGCGCAGAATTTCGTAGCCACCGCCGAAGTCGCCGCCGTGCGAATAGCCGTGATGAATCGGCCTTCCATCAATGAAAGAGGCTCGCCGGTTTCGGCGTCGAGCAGAAGATAAACTGCCTGCACGGTCTCAAGGCCGCGCGCTGAATTGTTCCCGAATACCGAGACCACTTTCGCGCCTAACGCCTGACGGCGGATGCTTGCGGGCATTTGAAACAAAACGGCGTCGGCTTCAGGCAGATTCAAACCGAGACGGTCGGGGGCGCGCGCTTCGCCCCGCGAGAGGGCGCGAAACCCCTCTTCCACACTCTCGATCACGTCGCGCATTCGAAGCACGAGGCGCAGGTCTTTTTCAGAAAGTATAAGCACTGTTGCTCAACCATCGATGTATTTCACGAACATGAGTTCGTTGTGCTTTTCGTTATAGATGAGTTCATCGATCAGTTGCAGGGCGAAGAGGATGCCGAATCCGCCGGGGCGAATCCCGCGTTCCTGTCTTACATGCATGTGGCGGAAAGGCTCTTCGTCAGGGTTCGACACGGCGGCGTGCTCGACGGCGTTTAGGTCGAAGCCTTCGCCGGGGTCTTTGATCGAGCAGATTATCATTCGTTTGAGGCGTATGCATTTGACTTCGACTTTCTTCGACGGGTCGCACTTGCCTCCGTGCTCGATGGCATTGTTGAGCATTTCGCGGAAGACCCGGCTTATTGCTTCGCTCGTTTCCTGGGGAAGATTTGGCTGGAGCTTGCAGATGAATTTATTTATTGGTTCTACGGCGCTCAGGTCGCAGGGGACGTGGATTTCGATCCAGTCGGGCTTGGCTGAAATGACTTCGACATCGTGCGGGCTGCTTCGCTCCATCGCGTCGCTGACTGCTTCGCGGAGTTCTTCGACGCGGAAAGGCTTGGACAGAAAATCGACTGCCTTGTTGCGCAGCGCGCCGATTACGGCGTCGGGCTTATCGTTGCCGGTCATCATTATGCTTCGCAAATCGGGCTGACGAGCCCGAGCGCGCTCGATCAACTCCACTCCGCTCATGTCCGGCAAAGCATACTCGGTCAGCAGCAGATCGATGCAATCCTTCTCGATCTCTTCGAGCGCCGAAGCGCCGTCGCTTACTGCGATGATGCGATAGCCGTCCGTCTTCAGCGACTGGCTGAAGTGGTCGCGGTTGCGTTCGTCGTCTTCTGCGATGAGCAGAGTCCTCGACATAATCATCTGATCCCTAACTCAAGAACCCCTTGTCGCAAAAATTTCTAGCCTGATTTCACCACTATGCTACATTCGCACCTGCCACTTGCGCCAGTCTCTTCACGAAAGGCAACCCCTATCGCCCCTTGAAATCGGGCTTGCGCTTTTCGTGAAATGCGGCGATCCCCTCTTTCACATCATCGCAGTAGTTGGTCACCATGACAGCCAGCGCAGCGTCTTCGAGCGCGTTTTCAAGCTCCATCGTCTGCTGCTTGTACATCATTCGCTTGGCCATTCTTATGGCTATTGGCGGCCCCTGGGCGAGTCGCCCGGCCCATTCGCGCGCCACCGGCATCAACTCTTCGTCTTTGACCACCTCGGTGACAAGCCCAAGCTCCTGAGCCCTGCGCGCGGGATAGACTTCAGAAAAGAGCGACATTCGGAGCGCGCGCTCAAGGCCCATGTATTTCGGGAAGAGATATGCTCCCCCCTCATCGGGTATGAGCGCGAACTTCAGACTTGTGTCTCCCAATCGAGCGCTTTCGGCGGCCAGTCGAAAATCGCAGCACAAGGCAAGCGTCAATCCACCTGCAACAGCCGGGCCGTTTATCGCCGCGATAGTCGGCTTATCGAAGCGGCGAAGAAGAGTGACCAGCCGGTGCATGTTCTCGCGCATCTCAAGCATCGCTTCCATGCGATGGCCGCGATAGCGCGCCGGGTACTGAAAATCTGTCGAGATGTCTCCGCCCGAACAAAAGCCACGGCCCGCGCCGGTGATGATGACCGCGCGGGTCTCGTCATCGTCGCGCGCGTCTTCGAGAGCGGCGATGATTTCATGAACCATCACCTCCGAATAAGCGTTGAGCTTGGTCGGGCGATTGAGCGTGATGGTCGCCACGCGATTTTCCTTCGTGTAAAGAATCTGTTGAAACTCCATCTCGATGCCTCCCGATCCGCAGGTTTCGCAGATTGAAAGCCATCCGCGAAAATACGTGGATTCAATCTGCGAAATCTGTGGATTCATCTGCCGGTGAATTTCGGTTGACGCTTTTCCATAAACGCCCGCACGCCTTCCCTATGGTCGGCAGTCTCGCCGCAGCGAAGATGCGTTTCCGCCTCGCGGTCTAACATAGTCCGAAAATCCGCGCTGGTCGAAAGGTTGACGTTGGCTTTCATGTAGCGATAGCTCGTAAGCGGCCCCTGCGCGATGCGCGAGGCTGTCTTGCGGGTTTGCGACAGGAGTTCATCGTGAGCGACCACCCGGTTGACGAGTCCCAGGCGGTGCGCTTCTGTTGCGTCGATGGGGTCGGCGAGGAAGAAAAGTTCTTTGGCTTTCGGAGCGCCCGCATAGTGAGTCAACAGCCATGTGGTTCCGAAGTCGCCTCCGAATCCGACCTTCGCATAGGCGGTTCCGAACTTGGCCTGCTCACTTGCTATGCGCAGGTCGCAGGCGAGGCAGACTCCGAGGCCTGCGCCCATGGCGAATCCGTTGACTGCGGCTATGGTCACTTTCGGCGAGTTGTAGAGCAGCCAGGAAAGTTCCTGAGCGAGTCGCAGGCCATCGATTTTTTCTTCGAGAGTCTGAGCTTCTCCTTCGCGGGCCATCATCGAAACATCTCCGCCCGCGCAGAAAGCCCGGCCTGCGCCGGTGACGATGATGGCCCCGATTTCCGAATCGCTGCTCCATCGCTTCAGCGCATCGATTGATTGAAAGATCATGTCGAAGCTCAGGGCGTTGAGTCGGTCGGGGCGATTGAGAGTGAGCGTAGCCACTCGGTCCTCGACATCGGTGATGATCGCTTCTTCAGACATATGAGCCGGGTCTCCTTCCTGTTGAAATCCGTCTTCTCGATTGCTGATTGTCCGGGCAGCGCGTCCGTCAGTCAACAGCGCGGATGCTTTTATTGCCTGCCGGTCGGTCGGCTGTGTAGAATACGCTCCTCAAAAAAGTCTGGAGTCCGGAGTCTGGAGTCTGTTGTTTGAAGTCATCGCCTTTTTTCATCTTTTCAGGGCATCGTCATTGATGGCATTGAACGGCTCTTCGGAAAAACAGTTTTCAGCGTTGTCACTGGCGACATGAAAAACTACTCAAAAGAGTCCTGCATGTCATTTTTAACAACGCCCTGAAAAGAAGGTGGTAACAAGGAACGCAAGCGTCTCGCTTGCTGGTGCAGTAGCAAGCGAGACGCTTGCGTTCCTTGTGCCAGCCTTACCTTTTCATCACTACCAAGAAGGTAATGACTTCTGTGTGACGGACTCCAGACTCTCGACTCCAGACTTCTTCAGAGAAGAGTTTCGAAACAGGAAAGGCAAACATAATGAAAGCATGGCAAGTCAGAGAGTGGTGTGAGCCTGAAGCGATGACCCTTGATGAAGTGCCTCTGCCAGAACCAAACGCGCGCGAAATACGCATTCGAAATCATGCGTCGGCATTGAACTTCTTCGACATCCTGATGGTTCAGGGCAAGTATCAATCCAAACCGCCTTTCCCATTCACTCCCGGCAGCGAGGTCGCGGGAGTGGTGGACGCAGTCGGGAGCGAAGTGAAGGATTTTATTGTCGGCGACCGCGTTCAGGCGATGGTCTCATTAAACGGCTACGCCGAATATTCTCTCGCTTCATCTTTCAGATCGTTCCGTATCCCTGAAACGATGAGCTTCGAGGAAGCCGCAGCGATGCCTGTGATCTATCAGACATCTTATCTGTCGCTCAAGGATCGCGGGCAACTCAAAGCGGGCGAATGGCTGCTCATACATGCGGCTGCGGGCGGGGTGGGAAGTTCTGCGGTGCAGATAGGAAAAGCGTTTGGCGCGCGGGTGATCGCAACCGCAGGCAGCGACGAAAAGCTCGACTTCTGCCGCGCGCAGGGAGCCGACCACGCATTGAACTACAGCGATGAGTCATGGGTCGATGAGGTTAAACGAATCACCGAAGGTCGAGGGGCCGATGTCATCTACGATCCGGTCGGCGGAGACATATTCGATCTTTCGACCAAATGCGTGGCAAGCGAAGGCCGACTGCTGGTCATAGGTTTTGCGGGCGGGCGCATACCGACCGTCGCGGCAAACAGAATCCTGCTCAAGAATTTTTCCGTCGTCGGCTGCTACTGGGGCGGATACGTCGAGCGCAATCCCGGTTACGCGGCAAAAGCGCAGGCCGAACTTTTCGAGATGTACGAAGAGGGAAAGATCAAACCTGCGGTCTCGCGCTCGTATCCGCTTGCCGACGCGCCCAAAGCGATGCGCGCTCTCGCCGAGCGCAAAACCACAGGTAAAGTCGTGCTGACGATGGAGTGAATATGAAACACGAATTGAGAAAGAAACCTGAATGGCTCCAGTCGCTTTTTCCCTGGGAGCAACGGTCGCTTGCGGTCAACGGGCGGAATATGGCTTATATAGATGAAGGAGAGGGCCGCCCGGTGCTGCTGCTGTCGGGCAATCCGACGTGGGGATTTTTGTATCGAGACTTCATCGCGCCGCTCGTCGAGGCGGGCTATCGCGCGATTGCGCCCGACTGGATTGGCGCGGGGTATTCCGATCATCCGCGCGAGGACGCCGCGCTCACTCTGGCTCATCACATCGCTGATCTTGTTTCGCTTCTCGATCAGCTCGACCTGCGCAACTTCGTCATCGTCGGTCAGGACTGGGGCGGGCCGCAGGGCGTGGGGGCGGCTTTGCAGAGAGTCGAGCGGCTCTCTGCGCTGGTGTTGATGAACACATGGCTGTTTACGGGAATGGTGAGCCGATTTCACGCATCTCCCCGGCCCTGGACGACGTGGCACGCGCCGATGATCGGCCAGTTCTTCATGAAGCGACACAAGGCGCTTTCGCATCACGGCCCGTCGGCGACAAGCGCGAGGGGAATGAGCGAGGAAGAAGCCCGCGCTTATCATCACGTCTTCGACGAGCCGGATTCGGACAGCGTAGTGCTGACCTGGCCGCGCACTATTCCTGTGAGAGAAGGCGACCGGGGAGGGGCTGATATGAAAGCGATTGAAAACCGATTGCCGGAGCTTGCCGACATTCCCACGCTGCTTATGTGGGCGCCCGGAGACGAAGTGTTCCCCGTAGAATTCGCCAATCGGTTGAAAGAACTTCTGCCGCAGGCGGAAGGGCCTGTCACGTTTGATCGCGCGCGGCATTTTCTTCAGGATGATCGCGGAGCGGACATTGCCCGCGAGCTTGTGGAGTTTTTGAATCGAACTGTGGGAGCGAAGAAATGAACTTCATCACACCGACTGCCGAAGAGCTTTCTTATCTGCGCGCCGATCCTCTGCTGTGGGAGCAGGAACTCGACTGCCGTCCTGATGTGGCCGAGGCAATCGAGCGCGCGGCGGGCAGGCGCGCGGGAATGGTTTACTGGCGAAGCTCTCACGATTACCTCTACGGCCTTGAGCTTTTCGACGCAGGAAGAGGGTGGCCTTCGATGGCGCGGGTCTACGGGCACTGGGATCGTTTCGAGCCTCGCCCGCCTGAGCATGAAATCGATTCCGATCTGATGGAGTTTCTTTCGTGGTTTGCGGAAGCGAGCGGCAGCATCGATTCTGCGGACGTGATGAAAGTCGCCCGATTCGCTGGAATCCGAACCGACTGGCCCGAAGGTTCTGTGCTTCGCGCAGTGGAAGAGAGATTCAGCCATCTTCCCGCGTTCGCTTACGAGCCCCGCTACGCAGAGATAGAGGGGTTGCGCATGGCTTATGTCGAGCGCGGCGAGGGCGATCCCATACTGATGCTTCACGGCGAGCCTACGTGGGGATTTCTTTATCGAAAAATGATCGAGCCTCTTTCGACCATGGGCCGGGTGATCGTGCCTGATCTGATCGGATTCGGTCGCTCGGACAAGCCTGTTGCGTCAAACGCCTACAGTTATAAATCGCATGTC
>CAZPQE010000038.1:20601-22833 GCA_964588615.1 uncultured Clostridia bacterium
TTCATAGAAGCGATGGATTTGAGAAACATCACGCTGGTGTGTCAGGACTGGGGAGGGATGCTCGGCCTGCGCTTGCTCGCTCAATCGCCTGAAAGATTCAGTCGGCTCGTTGCGACCAACACTGGCATAGCCGACGGTCGCGGGGCTACGGAGGCGTTCAGGCGATGGCGCAGGTTTTCTCAGCGGGTTGAAATGCTCGACGTGCCTGCGATGATGAACAACACTTTGAAGAGAGGAAAACTGACCGATGATGAGGCCCGCGCCTACGCCGCTCCGTTTCCGTCGAAAGAGCATCAGACGGCGGCGCTCATTTTTCCCCGCCTTGTGCCGATCCGTCTGGATCACGCCGGCGCGTATGACAATCGCTGCGCGATTGAAAAATTGAAGAGCCTTGACCTGCCGGTATTTCTGCCCTGGGCTGATGGCGATCCGATCACCGCGCCTGCTGAAAAGTTTCTGCGTTCGATTTTCAGAAACTGCGCGCCGCCGTTGACGATAAAAGACGCCGGTCATTTCATACAGGAAGACGCGGGCGAAGAGCTTGCCGAAGCGATACTCGAATGGATGGCTGCGGAGTGAAGAAACCGCAAGGCGAAAGCGTCATTCGAGTCTTGCTGAGGATATGATCCTTCTGGCCGCGGCCTCGGCTTCATTCTTCTGGCTGAAAGTGAGTATGAACCACACCTTCGAACCTTTGGTCTTGACCAGTCCCTCTATCACTCCGGGGCGGCCACTGAAGACGCAGACCCCTGAAATCGTGACGCGCTCCTCGTTTACTCGTGTGATCTTGTACTCCCACGCAGTCAGCGCGCGTTTTTCTTTTTTCAAGCCCTCCATCGTTACCCGCGCGAGTTCTTCCGCATCGACGACATACCCATTAAGATGAAAGTACATCAGCCCGTATTCCAGGTTGTCATATTCCTGAAAGTACACCTGAATATCTCTGGCATCGAGATCTGCTTTATCAGAGTCCGCTGTCTCAGCCTTGACCGGATCGCCGGGCGTATCGACCGTCATTCCCATTTCCGGAAAGGAGCGCGTTTTCCACGCGGCGGATTTTGGGGAATAATGATATGGGGAGGATTCTTCGAGCCAACGGGTTTCAGCAAAAGCCAGGTCATCCAGGGCCTCGCGGCAGGTTTTGAAGCAGGCTTATCCTGAAATTGAGGAGGGGGCGCGGCGGTCTTTTCTTTCTTCGCCCATGTTTTTCCCCGGTCGTCGAGGAGCGATCCCGACTGCATGAGCATCTGCGCGGTTCTGCCGTCTGAGAGCGTCATCCTCAGAACGCCGCGCGTTAAAGTGTATCGGCCTGCCAACTGAGCGCATCGATCATACTGGAGAAACGACCCGTCTCTGTTGAATTCGATATACTCCGAGCGGTCGTCCCTGTTGAAATACAGGCCATAGAGCGAGCCTTCTTCTGAACTGATCGTATTTGAAAGCGGAGCGTGCTGGCTGTTCATATCAAACACCCGTGATGATATGCACTCAGGGGCAGTGCGCGCTGCATCCGTCCGGCAGGCAGCCTTATCCTATGCGCGCCGATTTCGGAGGTCAATAATTAACATTTTCCCAGGCATCGCTTCAGCGGTTTGTGTTTTTATGCGGGAAGAGGCGGGCGATGAGTCAGTCGCGCTGATGCGCTATTGACTCTCTCTCTGACGCTCTCGCTGAGGCTCGGCCTCCGCGATCATATCTGCCTGCGGCTCTGATTCTGCTTCCTCTCTGAACTCGACCGGCGCAGGCTGACGGCGCGAGTGGCGGCTTCGCATTTCATTCATCAGCTTTTCAGCTTCCTCAGCCGATTCGAAAACCGGAATGGCTATGTGACAGCCCCTCCGCTTTTCCAGTTCCTCGATGAATTCCAGAAGGTCGCGGCTGTTCTGCGGCATCTGTCTTTGCAGGCGGGTGAAGCGACGAAGAATGGCCCGGCGAAAAGGATTGAATTGATTTCTCGAAGGAATGACGACCCGCTCGATGAGCGAGTTGGCAGCCACTTTTTCCGTGTTGTGCAATCGAAGGCGAATCACGTTTTCTTCGAGACTGATGTTTTCCACATCCTCCCATCCGACGCGAAAAGTTATGTTGAGGAATTTATACGCGAAACCCGCGTCGTCTATGGTGATGCGGTCGGGATTGCGCGCTTTTCTGGCGATCAGGTAGGCGCAGAGCGAAGCCGCGCCCGCGCTGAAAGCTCCTATGGCGATTTCTCCGGGGTTGTTGTTGATCGCC
>CAZPQE010000039.1:0-22699 GCA_964588615.1 uncultured Clostridia bacterium
ATAGTTTTCTTTCTCGAAATGATGAAGTGCGACTGCGGCCTGAACGAGCATCTGGTAAAAGAGCTTGGCCTGTCCTTCCGAGCGAAGCCAGATTTCTTCCCACGATTCGTGAGCTTCGAAGAACCGTCGCGCGTTGAAGTGCTCTATGCCGTCGAGGTACTCGCGCGGATAGAGATTCGCTCTGAGGTCATTTTCCGAAGTGCCGCGCAGGCTGTCTTCTTCGGAGACGATGGTAGCCAGCCGGTCGAGAAATGTTTCTCGTTTGAGAGCCGAGGTATCGCGGCCTTCGGTTATCTCGACTTTCCAGGCGAAAGGGCCTGCGCGGATGCAGTCGCCGTCTTTGATCTCGACCCAGGAGACGCGCTGATTGTTGACGAAAGTGCCGTTGTTGCTCTTCTGATCGACGACGAAGAACTTTCCGCCGTTGCGCTCGATGAAGAAGTGCTGACGGGAGATAGTCGGAAAAGGGAGTATGCAGTCGCAGGACTTGTGCCTGCCGAAGATGATCTTGTCGCGGTCGAGCGGGATCACTTCGCCCTGACGGAGTTCGGATTCGAAGCGCAGACAAGCCATCGCTGCATAATATGGCACATTTTGAAGGATTCGTGAATAGAAGCTTGCGAAGCACTGTCACAATCTCTAAAGATCAGTTTGCAAAATTCCCTTTGTACTTTGTGGAATCTGAGGATGAAAGCTGCTCAGATGGTACAAGTGATACGTATGAGGGAAGGAAAATGATTTTTATTGCATTAAGGGAAAGAATGGTCATAGAGCGAAGTCCGCGATGCAAAAAAATCCTGCTCTGTGGATGCTCCGCTTTAAGAGTTGCCCTTTGCGTGTTGTTCGGAGAAAATGGTTTTCGAGATGGGTCGCCAATAATCTTTACGAGGTTTGCCATGAAACCAAGCGGCCCGAAACCCTCGCGGCTTGAATCATCTTCGCGCGCTGTAGCCGCCGCGCGCTGTCTTCTTACTGTTGCTCTGCGCTGTCTTCTTACTGTTGCTCTTCTGTTTTTTTCCCATGCCGCGCTCGCTCAACAGGACAACCGAGCATTATCGGCTGACGCGTCCAAACCCAAACCACAATCCGAAGCCAGCCCGATAAAGATCGGTGACGTGATCTTTTCAGGAAGCTTGCGCGCGAGGGTCGAGAACTGGAACTGGTTCGACACCTCAGCCGCAGACGACCGCTACACATTCGGCGCAGCCGTGCTCAGACTGGGATTCTCTCAGCAGACGGAAAAATTTGACTGGCAGGTCGAAGGCGCGTTCCCTCTTCTCATCAATCTGCCTGAGAGCGCAATCGCCCCTGCGCCGCAGGGACAACTCGGATTGGGCGCGTCTTACTTTGCCACAAGCGGCACACGAGACGGAAGCGCGATACTCAAACAAGCCTTCGTGCGATTCAAAGCGATTGGAGGAGACAAGCCGAGCAGCCTTCGCATAGGCCGTTTCGAATTCGCAGACGGCAGCGAAGTCACTCCCTCGGATGCGACTCTGGCCACGCTCAAGCGCGATCATATAAACCAGCGATTGATTGGCCCGTTCTCCTTCACTCACATTCAACGCAGCTTCGACGGCATCCACTACGCGCGCAACACGAAGTCATACAACATCACACTTCTGGGCGCGCGCCCGACCGAAGGCGTCTTTCAGTTGAACGCCAACAAAGAACTCGACGTCGATTTCTACTACGCCGCATTCACCCGTCAGATGCCGGGCAAGCGCGCGCAGACGGAAGCCCGCGCCTTCGCCCTTCACTATCACGACGGGCGCGGCGCGCTCAAAACAGACAACCGCCCGCTGACGGCGCGACAAGGTGATGGCCAAAACATAAGACTGACGACCATCGGGGGACATCTGATCAGCGCAATCAAGGCCGGAAAAGGCACTGCCGATATTCTGCTCTGGGGCGCGGGACAGTTCGGTGACTGGGGCCGTCTCGATCACCGCGCGGGCGCGATCGCCGCTGAAGCCGGTTATCAGTTCAACACGAAACTCAAACCCTGGATTCGCGGAGGCTACTTCCGCAGCACGGGCGACGGCGACCCGCTGGATAAATACCACACGACTTTCTTTCAGATACTTCCCACGCCGCGCATCTACGCGCGCTTTCCCTTCTACAACCTGATGAACAACGAAGACCTGTTTGTCGGGTTCAGGCTCAAGCCGCATGCCCGCCTGGCGCTGAGGGCTGACGCGCGCCACCTGCGGCTCAGTAATGAAAAAGACCTGTGGTATGTGGGCGGCGGCGCGTTTCAGAAAAATACCTTCGGCTATGTGGGGCGACCATCGGGCGGAGGCAGGAGCCTGGGCGCGCTCTTCGATGTCAGCCTCGATTGGAACATCGCTTCCAGAAGCGCGCTGACCTTTTATGTGGCCGGAGTGAGAGGCGGCAAAGCGCAGTCGTTCGTCTACCCGCAGGGCGGGAATTCGCCCGGCGCTCATTTTCTTTACCTTGAATTCACACAGCGGTTCTAACTGACAGGGAGACTCGATGAAGCTACGCACTGTTCAAGGCATAGTCCTGGGCGCAGTTATCGGCCTTGCGGTCGGAATCTGCGCCTACACGTTCGCTTACGCTCAGGGCTGGTCTTATATGACCGACGACGCGGCGGCCTGCGCCAACTGTCACGTGATGCGCGAGCAGTATGACGGCTGGCTCAAATCGTCGCATCGCTCAGTGGCCGTCTGCAACGATTGCCATACGCCCGCAGGTTTTGCAGGCAAGTACGCCACGAAAGCCCGCAACGGGTTCTGGCACTCGTTCTACTTCACCACCGGCAGGTTCGAAGACAACATACAGATAGCCGCCCGCAGCCGTGATGTGACCGAGCAGGCTTGCCGCAAATGCCATCAGGAAGTGGTCATCGCCATCGAAGGCCCACACGCGGAGCGCGAAGGCGAGCAGCCCTCCTGTATTCGATGTCACGCTTCGGTCGGACACCTGAAATGATCGCTTCACGATAACAAAAGCTCCTGTGATCTCTATGTCGGGCAGTCTGCCGGATTGCCCGCGCCCTGAAAGTGCGAATATCGAATACTCAACAAGCTGCCAGCTTGTCGGACTTTTTCTGAGAATCGAGAGGAAAAAAATGACTGAAACGAACCAGGAAGCAAACCCCAATCGCCGCAATCGCCGTTTCTTTCTGCTCACCGCCCTTATCGCCGCCCTTGCCGCCATAGGAGGCGCGGCCCTGCTTGTGAACATCTTCGAACGCAAGCAGGAAGGCCGAAACCCGTTTTATCGCGTCGTCGAACTCAACGACGAAACCGAAGACCCGGCTGTGTGGGGCAAGAATTTTCCGCTTCAGTACGATGACTATCTTCGAACCGTGGATCAAATACGCACCCGCTTTGGAGGGAGCGAAGCTCTTCCGCACTCGCCCACCCAGGCCGACCCGCGCTCGATAGTCGCGCAATCGAAGATCGAAGAAGACACAAGACTCAAAATCATGTGGGCGGGCTATGCCTTCTCGAAAGATTTCCGCGAAGAGCGCGGACACGCTTATATGCTCGATGACCAGACCTTCACCGAACGCCAGCAGGTCGTCAAACAACCGGGAACCTGCATGCACTGTCATGCCTCGGTCTATGTGCCTTACAAAAAGCTCGGCGGCGGAGACCTCATAAAAGGATTCGAGCAGATGAACCAGACGCCCTACTTCGAGGCGCGCAAGCTGGTCAGCCATCCCGTTACCTGCATCGATTGCCACGACTCCAACAACATGCAACTGCGCATCACCCGTCCGGGATTCATCGAAGGCATCCGCGCATTGAAAGCCTCGCAGGGCGTGGCTAACTACGATGTGAACCGTCAGGCCACTCGACAGGAAATGCGCTCCTACGTTTGCGGACAGTGCCACGTCGAGTATTATTTCAAAGGCCCGGAAAAACGGCTGGTCTATCCCTGGTCTAAAGGCGTCAAGGTCGATGAGATCATGGCTTATTACGAAGAAGAGAAATTCCGCGACTGGGTTCATGCCGACACCGGAGCCCCTGCGCTCAAGGCCCAGCACCCGGAGTTCGAAATGTGGAGTCAGGGCATTCATTCGCGTTCGGGCGTCTCATGCGCCGATTGCCACATGCCTTACAAACGCGAGGGCGCGCTCAAGATCAGCGACCACCACGTGCGCAGCCCGCTGTTGAACATCAACCGCGCCTGTCAGACCTGTCATAAATGGCCCGAAGAAGAACTCCGCGCGCGAGTGGAGACGATTCAGGAACGGACTTTCAAGTTGCGCAATATCGCAATGGACGCGCTGATGGATTTGATAAGCGACCTCAAGGCGGCCAAAGCGGCGGGCAAGACGGAAGCAGAGCTTGGTGAAGCGCAGCAGTTCCAGCGCAAGGCTCAGTTTTATCTCGATTTCGTGGAGGCGGAAAACTCCACCGGATTCCATGCTCCGCAGGAATCGGCCCGCGTGCTGGGCGAATCGATCAACTTCTCGCGGCAGGGACAAGTCGCCCTTCGCGGAGGCCGAACCGTCGCAGTTGAGGCCGCAAACAAGTAGAGAGGTGACGACTTGAAATGAGACGCGAAGTCCGCAGAGCCCTTTCCTGGGCTTCGCTGTTTACCGTGATTCTGGCCGCGTTGATCGTGGCAGGCTCTCGCAACCTGTCGCGATTTGACGCTGCGCTCGTCGCATACACCTTCGCCGTGTTGTTTGCCCTCTTCGGCATAACCTACCGCTACGCGATGTGGCTGCAACGCCCGCCGACCGCGCTTTACTGGAAGCGCGGCTGGCAGGTCTTCTTTCGCGGCAGATATTTTCTGCCCAACACCGCCAACTGGTTCAGGAGGCTTGCGGCGGACTTCGCGCTCAATCGCTTCATCTGGCGGCGCGATCTCCTGCGCGGACTCGCTCACTGGCTCATTATGTGGGGATGCGTGGCGGCGGGCGCGATCACTTTCCCTCTGGTCTTCGGATGGCTGCAATTCAAATCTCTGCCCGACCGGCTGGATCACTATCAGGTTCTCGTGTTCGGTTTCCCGGCGACGGTCTTCGAAGCCGAGTCCGCGCTGGGATTCATCATCTTTCACGGGCTGGTGTGGTCGGCCTTCCTGGTCATCGCAGGCGTGATGCTGGCCTTTCGTCGTCGAATGCGCGATGAGGGAGCGGCTGCGCTGCAACTCTTCGCTGAAGACTTCCTCCCGCTCATACTGCTTTTCGCCGTGAGCATTTCCGGATTGCTGCTCACAGTGAGCTACACCTGGCTCAAAGGCTACGGCTACGAGTTCCTCGCGCTCTTTCACGCCATCACTGTGATATTCACTCTGCTGTGGCTGCCTTTCGGAAAGTTCTTTCACATCTTTCAAAGGCCCGCTCAACTCGGCGTGAGTTTTTACAAAGACGTTGCCGCGCAGGAAGAGCGAGCGCGTTGTCGCCGGTGCGATCACCCTTTCGCTTCGCGGATGCACGTAGAGGATTTGATCAAGGTCGAGCGAGAGCTTGGCTACCATTACGAAGTCGAAGAGAACGGCGTCGAGCATTATCAGTGGATATGTCCCCCCTGTCGCCGCGCGATGATAGCTCTCTCACATGGCCGTCTGCATTTCGACAAGCTGCCGCGCGCGATAGAATACCCCGCGCCCGCGCCCGTCTACGCCAATCCCGGAATGGGCGAAGGGCCGCTCGGCGAAGAAGACAGACAGAATTTTCATCCGTAGAAAGGAGGCTGTCGAATGGCCACCCTTGCAGCTTCGGCAGAAAAAATGACAGAGACGTTCGGGCCGCATCAGTCGGTCTCGACCGGAGCGAGGCTCGACCCCGGAGTTGCGCCCGACAAAGTGGTCAGCACTCACTGCTGCTTCTGCGGTCAGCAGTGCGGCATCCGGCTTCTGGTCAAAGACAATCAGGTCATCGGCTTCGAGCCCTGGATGGATTTTCCGTTCAATCAGGGAAAGCTCTGCCCCAAGGGTGTGAAGCGTTACCTTCAGGGCGCGCACCCCGACCGCCTTCTTCACGCTTATCAAAGAGACGATGCCGCAGGCTTCAAGCTGGTCGCTTACGATCAGGCCATAGCGCGGGTGGCTTCGGAGATAGAGCGCATTCAATCGAAATATGGCCCGCAGGCTTTCGGGATTCTGAGCGGCGCGAGCCTGACTATCGAAAAAGCTTATCTGATGGGCAAATTCGCCCGCGTGTGTTTGAAGACTCCTTACATCGATTACAACGGGCGATTGTGCATGGTGAGCGCGGCGGCGGCCAACAAAAAAGCCTTCGGCGTAGACCGCGCCGCCAATCCCTGGAGCGATATCCTTAAAGCAGAAGTCGTCTGGATCAGTGGAGCCAACGTCGCCGAGTGCGCGCCCATCACTACCGATTACGTCTGGCAGGCGCGCGAGCATGGCGCGAAGATAATCGTAGTCGATCCGCGAATCACTCCGATTGCCAGAACCTGCGATCTTTTTTTGCCCGTCAAACCGGGCCGCGACATCGCGCTCTTCAACGGCATTCTTCACCTGATGATAGAACGCGACTGGCTCGATCATCAGTTCATCGACGATCACACAGTCGGGTTTGAAGAAGTCGCCGCGCACGTCCGCGAGTGGACGCCCTCGCGCACTGCTCAGGTGACAGGCATAGCGGAGCGAGCCATCAGACAGGCTGCCGAGTGGTGGGGAACGGCGAAGACGAGTTTTCTTATGCACGCGCGCGGCATCGAGCATCACTCGCATGGAGTGCAGAATTGTTTAGGAGCGATCAACATAGTTCTGGCGTCGGGAAGGATTGGGCGCGAAGGCTGCGGCTATGCGACCATAACCGGACAGGGCAACGGGCAGGGAGGGCGCGAGCACGGGCAGAAGTGCGATCAATTACCGGGCGCGCGCGACCTGGCCAATCCCGAACATCGCGCTCACGTCGCGCGCGTGTGGGGAATCGAGCCGGAAGAGCTTCCTCAACCCGGCGTCGATGCTTATGAAATGTTTCGCCGCATAGATCAGGGCGAGATACGCGGACTGCTTTCGCTCTGCTTCAACCCGCTGGTGTCGCTGCCTGATAACACGTTCGTGCGCCGTATGCTCGAAAAGCTTGAGTTTTATGTGGCGATAGATTTCTTCCTCAGCGAGAGCGCCCAGCACGCCGACATCGTGCTGCCCGGCTCGCTGCACGAAGAAGACGAAGGGATAGTGACGACAGCCGAAGGAAGGGTGATCAAAATCAACAAGGCAATCGATTGTCCGGGCGAAGCGCGCGAGGA
The DNA here is from genome assembly GCA_964588615.1 of uncultured Clostridia bacterium. Lineage (GTDB taxonomy): Bacteria > Acidobacteriota > Blastocatellia > UBA7656 > UBA7656 > UBA7656. The sequence goes on from CAZPQE010000039.1 coordinate 7,206, forward strand.
CTGGCGAATAATTCAGGACATTGCCAGGGCATTGAAGCGCGAGAAGGGATTGACCTTCGCATCGCCGCGCGAGATTCTCGACGAACTGCGCCAGGCTTCGCGCGGCGGAGTCGCCGATTACTACGGCATCACTTATGAAAAAGTCGAGCGGATGAACGGAGTCTTCTGGCCCTGCCCTTCGGAAGACCACGCAGGCACGCCGCGACTTTTCGAAGAAGGATCGTGGAACCCTGTAGCTCAGGGCAAGGGACGATTTTATTTTCCCGACGGCAAGGCGCGATTCATCGTCGCTCCGTACACGCCGCCTGCTGAAGAAACGGATGAAGAATTCCCGTTGATGCTGACGACAGGCCGGGTGGTGAGCCATTTTCTTTCAGGCACGCAGACGCGACGCATAGGCCCGCTAGTCGATCACTGCCCTGAGCCGTTCATCGAAATACACCCGCAGCTTGCCGCAAACCTCGGCCTGAAAGATGGCGACCTTGCAACGGCGGAGACGCGGCGCGGGTCTGTCACACTCAAGGTCAGCGTGGTCAGAACGATCAGGCCCGACACCGTTTTCATTCCTTATCACTGGCCGGGCGAGAAGAGCGCCAATCAGTTGACCATCGCCGCGCAGGACCCCATATCGAAGATACCCGAATACAAAGTCTGCGCGGTGAGGTTGAAGAAAAACAGAGTTGAGTGAAATCCATGCTTTGAAGAAGCAGGCATCTTTGGAGTGCGGTGACTTGTCACCACTTTGGTTCGATCTTATGCTGAAGCAAAGCTGCGACAAGTCGCAGTACTCCAAAAATAAAAATCAGGAGAAACCATGCCCATTCCTCAGTTGCAGGAATTCTTCATCGATCCGAGTCGCTGCATCGGCTGCAACTCATGCGTGCAGGCATGCTCGGAGTGCGACACCCATAAGGGATATTCGATGATCCAACTCGATTACATCGACCGATCTTCTTCGCCGCAAACTACGCCTGTCGTCTGCATGCACTGCGACTCGCCCACCTGCGCCGAGGTCTGCCCCGCAGACGCCATAAAACGCATGGGCGACGGAGCCGTCCAGACAGCGCGCAAGCCTCGCTGCATAGCCTGCAACAACTGCGTGCTGGCCTGCCCATTCGGCGTGCCAAAGATGAACACCTCGATGAACCTGATGATGAAGTGCGATATGTGCTACGACCGCACTTCTGTCGGAAAGAAACCTATGTGCGCGTCGGTCTGTCCGAGCCAGGCTCTATTTTTCGGCACACGGGAAGAGATCGCGCGACTGCGGCCCTCTTCCATGCCCGTCAACTCTTTCAAATTCGGCGCGCAGATCATCATCACCAAAGTCAATATGATGATTCCCGCGCGCGCAACCATAGAACACCTCGACGTGATGGCGGCCATTTTCGATCCGCCCGTCGGCAACACTGTGGAAGACGACGCGATGTTTGCCGGAATGCATGAGGAGTCATCGGGGCAGGGGTGCAGGGGTGCAGGGGAGTGTAAGGCGAACTGGCTGAAAACTGACCACTGACCACTGACCACTGACCACTGTTTTTCTGAGGAGATTGAAAATGCGAATTGACGACACGGATGTGGTGACAGTCGCGCCTGACGGGAAGCCGCTTGAAGAGCAGCCGCGCTGGCGACAGGATTTTCCCATAGACTGGCCGCAGGATGAATATCGTTCGCGGCGCGACTTTGCGAGGTTTTTACTGCTGACGAGTTTTGCTTTCGCCGCAGGCCAGGGATGGATCGTTTTGCTCGATGCCCGACGACGCGCTGAAGGCAAGACCAGCGTTCAGGAAATCGCCGCCGTATCGGATTTGAAAATCGGCGAAGCCAGGCTCTTCGATTACCCGCGCAAAGGCGAGGCATGCGTGCTGGTGCGCGTGAGCGAAAAAGACTTCGTGGCATACAATCAGAAATGCACTCATCTTTCCTGCCCGGTTCTGCCCAAACACGAAGAAGGAAAATTTCACTGCCCCTGTCACGAAGGCTCGTTCGATATGCGCACCGGCCAGCCGCTTGCAGGCCCGCCGCGAAGACCGCTGCCCCGAGTCAAAGTCGATGTGCGCGACGGGCGAGTTTATGCCCTCGGCGTGGAGGAACAAAGATGAAGAACCGCTCGCATTTCGCACGCTCTCAGAGAGCCACCATCGTGCTCGGCATCTCCTGCATCATCGCCTGCATAGTGATACTCCAACTGTGGCTGTTTACTGCCACGATGGAAGCGTACCTCGGCGGCGACCGGGCCATAATCATTCCCGCAGCCATTGCAAGCCTCCTGTGTCTGGGACTCAACGCCGGGCTGCTCGGCTACCTGCGCGCGCTCGACCGATAAGACTTGCCGACATCATTCGCGCTCTGGTAGAACCAATCGACACTCGACAGGAGAAAGAAGATGAAACGACTGGTGTTGTTGCGTCACGGCGAAAGCACATGGAATAAAGAAAACCGATTCACCGGATGGACTGATGTGGGACTCAGCGACAGAGGGATAGAGGAAGCCCTCCTCTCCGGGCGCGTGATGCGCGACGAGGGCTACGCTTTCGACGCGGCTTATACTTCAGTGCTCAAGCGCGCGATAAAAACATTGTGGCTTGCGCTCGAAGAGATGGACTCGATGTGGATTCCAATTCATCATAGCTGGCGATTGAACGAGCGTCACTACGGCGCGCTTCAGGGACTCAACAAAGCCGAGACAGCCGAGCGTCACGGGATGGAGCAGACTCAAATCTGGCGGCGCAGTTACGACATTCGCCCGCCCGCGCTCACCGAGGACGACCCGCGCAGCCCGGCCAAAGACCCGCGATACAGAAACCTCAGCCCGCGCGATATTCCGCTCACCGAATGCCTCAAGGACACCGTCGACCGGTTTCTTCCTTTCTGGCATGAGACCATCGCGCCCGCGCTGCTGTCGGGCGAGCGAGTTCTCATAGCCGCGCATGGCAACAGCCTCCGCGCGCTGGTCAAATACCTGGACAAAGTTTCCGATGAAGATATCGTCAGCCTGAACATTCCGACAGGCATTCCTCTCGTCTACGAGCTTGAAGACGATTTGAAACCGATTCGCAGCTTTTACCTCGGAGACCCTGAAGCCATACGCCAGGCTACCGAGCGAGTGGCCGGGCAACTGCAAAAGAAGGACTGACCGATGAAGACTCATCCGCTGGCGGGTCAGATCGCGCCCGAAGAGATTCTCATCGATGAGGGCGCGATCGAACGGGCTTACTACGCAGTGGAGCCTGACCCCGAAGACGCAGGCCAGCGTGTAACTTTCGGCACAAGCGGGCATCGCGGCTCTTCGCTCGCCGCAAGTTTCAACCGCGCGCACATACTGGCCATCGCGCAGGCGATCTGCGATTACCGCCGCGCTCGCAAAATAGACGGCCCGCTCCTCGTAGGCAAGGATTCGCACGCGCTGTCTGCGCCCGCTGAAAGAGACGCGCTCGAAGTTATGGCGGCAAACGGCGTCAAAACTTTTTTGCAGCAGGGCGAGGGTCTCACTCCGACGCCCGCCATCTCACGCGCGATACTTGCTCACAATCGCGGAAGAGCGGAGCATCTCGCCGATGGCATAGTCATCACCCCCTCGCACAATCCTCCCTCGGACGGCGGATTCAAATACAACCCACCCGACGGCGGCCCTGCCGACTCGGACGCGACTTCATGGATCGAGGATCGGGCGAACGCGCTGCTGCGAGACGGCAACCGCGAGGTGAAGCGCGTCCCGCTGGAACAGGCTCTCAGAGCCGATTCCACTCATCAAACGGATTTCATCGCGCCTTATGTGGATGAACTCTCTGAGGTCATCGATATGGAAGCCATCGCCCGATCGGGGCTGCGGATAGGCGTAGACCCGATGGGCGGCGCGGCGCTTCATTACTGGGAGCCGATCCGCGAGCGTTACGGGCTGAATATCACTGTCGTCAATCCGCGCATCGATCCGACTTTCAGGTTCGTGCCTCTCGATCACGACGGAAAGATCAGGATGGATTGCTCAAGCCCCTATGCGATGGCTGGCCTCGTCGGTCTCAAAGACCGCTTCGACATCGCGCTCGCTAACGACGCCGACGCCGACCGTCACGGCATAGTCACCCGCTCGGCAGGATTGATGAATCCGAATCATTATCTGGCAGTGGCCATCAGCTATCTGCTCACTCATCGCCCGCAATGGCCGGAGACAGCAGTCACAGGCAAGACGCTTGTGAGCAGCGGATTGATTGATCGCGTGGTCGAAGACCTCGGTCGTCGTTTGATAGAAGTCCCGGTAGGCTTCAAGTGGTTCGTGGCTGGGCTTGCTCAGGGGACGATCTGTTTTGGCGGAGAAGAGAGCGCGGGAGCGAGTTTTCTGCGCCGTGACTCAAGGGTGTGGACTACGGACAAGGACGGAATCATTCTCGGATTGCTCGCTGCCGAGATAATGGCAACAACAGGCCGCGACCCATCGGAGCATTACGCGGAGATCGCCGCGCGGCTCGGCACGCCTTACTACACGCGCATCGATGCGGCGGCGACAGCGGAGCAGAAGGCGGCGTTGAAGAAACTTTCACCTGATGATGTCACGGCCAGCGAGCTTGCGGGCGAAAGGATCAAAGCCCGGATGACACGCGCGCCGGGCAACGATGCCGCGATAGGCGGACTCAAGGTGGTCGCCGAAAACGGCTGGTTCGCCGCGCGACCGTCTGGCACTGAAAACATCTATAAACTTTACGCCGAGAGTTTCAAAAGCCAGTCGCATCTCGAATCAATCATCGAGCAGGCTCAACAAATCATACTGCGCGCCCTTGCGGGCGCGTGAGAGTTCCTCTCTCTTCTGGTTGCCAAAGAAATCCTGTCTGGTAAAATCCCTCACGCGACAGCGCGGAGGCCCATCAGCAGTCGCATCGCAGACAGTCTGCCGGGCAAATCAAACCGAGTTGAGTGAAATCGATGCTGAAAAAGCGCAGGTATCTTTGGAGGGCGGGTGCAATTTTCAAAAATCGGTGTTGAATGAGACGCCTTATGGTGTTTGAAAAAATAGATCAATCAGCCAAAGCTCTGAAGGAGCGAAATTCGATAGCCTGGGGCAGTGCGCCTCAGGAAACCGGTTGCTCGCCCTTTCAGGGCTTGTCGTCGGGTGTTGGCCCATAGCCCAGGACGATGCCCTGGCCTATCGAATTTCGCCCTTTCAGGGCAATGCCATTAAGTTAAGCTGTGTGTCAGTAGCCCGATGGTGAGGGAGGGCCAGTAGAATCAAGCCCTTGCTGACGCGCGGGCTACTGACACCTTTAAGCCGCCCCCTTAACTTAATGGCATTGCCCTTTCAGGGCTGAGGCTCAACGCCGAATAGCTCGACACACAACCATCGAGTTACTCAATTTTTTCGCCGTGTCAGAAACTGTTACATGGAATATGAAACTCACTTGCCGTTCCGAAAGCATTGCCGCCCAATTCCTGCGGCTGCGCCGCCAGTTTGGGGCGTAGCCCCTGAGAAAAGGGAAGGTCGCCGCACGGGGAGTCGCAGACTCCCCGCACATCAAAGCGGCAGCGCCGCAGAAATACAGCCTCGAAACTTGTGTGGATGTCAATGGTCACAGACTTTCTGCACATCCAGCTAAAGCACACGGCTACATTCAGGTCGCCGCTGACGCGGCTCAAGAAAGTGGCCGAGCAGATTTGATTCTGCCTGCGCGAAAATTTGAATCCCACCCGTGCTTCGACCTTGCATTGCCGTCCCCGCCGTGAAAGAGATAAACTCAACTCACTTCAGCGCGCGCCGAAGCGACTTCTCAACCTTAATCTGCGTTCGAGGCGATGACTATGAAATCGAAATTTCCCCTGAGATCAATTTGCACATTACTGATCCTCTTTGCGCTCTCGCTTCAGGTTTTCGCTCACAGCGGCCAGACGGAAAACGATCCTTCGCAAAAGAAACGCCCCAGGATCGGACTCGTTTTAAGCGGCGGAGGGGGGCGCGGGTTCGCTCACATAGGCGCGCTCGAATGGCTGGAGGAAAATCGCATCCCCATCGATTGCATCGCCGGAACCAGCATCGGCGGACTTGTCGGCGCGATGTACTCCATAGGCATGTCTCCTTCCGAGATGCGCGAGTTCATGAAAAAGATCGATTGGAAAGAGGCGCTCGGCAGCGGCCCCACTTACGAGCAACTGTCTTTTCGACGCAAGGAAGACCGGCGCAGTTTTCAGGTCGATATCGAGATGGGATTGCGCGACGGAATCTCGCTGCCAAACGGCATCAGTTCCGCTCATTACATCGGCCTGATGATGGACCGCCTCGCGCTGGCTTACTCCGGGGTGACGAACTTCGACCATCTGCCAATACCTTTTCGCTGTCTTGCGACCGATTTCATCGAAGCGAAATCCATCACGCTCAAAGACGGCGCGCTCTCTTCGGCAATGCGAGCGACGATGTCGATTCCGGGAGTGTTTCCTCCGATCGAGCGCGACGGCAAAATCCTCGTCGATGGCGGACTGCTCAACAACATCCCGACCAACGTCGCCCGCGAGATGGGAGCAGACATCGTGATCGTCGTCGATGCTGGCACGCCGCTCGGCGACCTTCAAACTATCGCTTCGCTCACCGGCATACTTCAACAATCGATCACCGTGATGACCATCGATAACGACCGGCGCAATCTCCGACTGGCCGACATCATCATCGCCCCCGATATAGGCAATCATTCGATACTCGATTTTTCCTCAGTCGATAAACTGGCCGACCTCGGCAGGGAAGCCGCAGCGCAAAGGGAAGTCCTGCTTCGAAACTTCTCGCTCGATGAACCCGCCTGGCAGCAGCATCTAGCCCTTCGCCGCGAGAGGCCGAAAAAAGTTATTCCCGCGCCCGACTGTTTGCAGATAGCCGGTGTCGGCGAGGAGGCGAAAAAAAGAATCCGGGAAAAACTCCAGCGCCACGTCGGTAAGCCGCTCGACGCGGAAAAGCTCGAAAGCGACCTCACTCGAATAATCGGACAGGGCAGATACCTGAGCCTCGACTACGGCTTGTCGCGATCGGGCGAAAATCCGGTCGCGAATACTTTGCTCATCACTGTCCGCAGGAAAACTCACGCGCCGCCTGCCATAAACGTCAGCGCCGAAATCGATGGATCGGATGTCAACGACATCAACTTCACCATAGGCGCGCGCCTCACTCTTTTCGACATAGATCGCTATGGGGCCGAATGGCGAAACGATATGAAGGTGGGATTCAGGACTCTCTTCGAGTCGGAATACTTCCGACCTGTAGGCGACCGCGGGGTCTTCCTCGCGCCGCGCGCGGTGTATCGACGCGAGCGAGAATTCTTCTTCCTCAACGGAGCGCGGCTGGCCGAGTTTCAGACCAATCGGGCGGGCATGGGATTCGATATCGGGCTGGCAGGCGAGTCAAGCGAGTTTCGCGCCGGGTACGAAGTCGGATACTTCAAAGCATACCCGCGAACCGGAGACCCGCTCCTTCCTCGTCTCGAAGGCAAAGTCGATTTCGCCCGTCTTCGCTGGGCCTATGACGGGCAGGACAGCGCGACCGTGCCCACGCGAGGAGCGCGGGTGACGACCGAAGGCCGATGGTATCTCAACGCGCCCGGAGCGAGCCGGGAGTTTGCGCAGGGCGAAGCGAGCGCATCGGTGTTCAGACCGGTATCAGATCGCGGGACGATTTTTTTTGCCGCATCCGCCGGGACGACTTTCAATCAGAGGGCCGCGCCCGCGCAGCAGTTCACGCTGGGTGGGCCGTTCCGTCTCGGAGCTTATGACCGGGACGAATTTCGCGGCTCTCACTACGGGCTTGTCACGCTGGGCTATCACCGTCGAGTGAGCGAGTTGCCTCCGCTGCTCGGCGGGCGCATTTACGCGATAGGCTCTTATGACATCGGCGGCGCGTTCGACCGTTTCAATCCGGGCCAGCTTCGCAACACCTTTTCCGGCGGATTGATTATGGACACGCGACTCGGCCCGTTTTCGATCATCACCAGCATAGGCGAGGGAGGGCGCGGCAAGGTATACTTCGCATTCGGAAGATTCTTTTAGGGCAGTGGTCAGTGGTCAGTGGCTCGGAAGCTTGAGATATAATCGTGGCTTGATCTGGCAATAGCAAAGATGATTTCGGCTACGCTCATAGCGCCTCGAACAAGCGGCTTGCCTGCCTCATCGAACTGATCCTGTGATTATGCAAAGCTCTACGACTGTGCTGACAACTGACCACTGACCACTGACCACTTTTCCAGAGGGGGGATTATGAAACCAGCTTCTTTATCTTGTCGCGCGGTGATCGCGCTGTGCGTTTGTCTGTTGATCGCGGACGCGATCACGGCTCAGACGAAATCCCGCAAACCGGCTCCCACAGCCCGTCGCGTGCCTATCAGCACACAGATGAAAATCAGACTCGAAGACACAGTTGATACGAAAGAAGCGCGCGCGGGCGACCGATTCACCGCGACCGCGCTCACTCCGACCCGCTACGAGGAATCGACCATCGAGGGACATATCGCCAGAGTCAAGCAGTCGGGCAAATTCAAAGGCCGCACCTCTATCGTTTTCGTCTTCGACCGCATACGCTATGCCCAGGGCGGCAGCGCGCCGCTTCACGCTCAGGTCGTCCGCGTCTATGGCGAGGAGGATGTCAAACAGGTAGATGAGGAAGGTCGCGTCGAGAGCGGAAAGCAGGGATCGAAAACGGCCAAGCGAACTGTGGGCGGAGCAGTGGTCGGAGCAGTCGTGGGCGGAGTGATTGGCGGAGGCAAGGGAGCAGCCATAGGCGCGGCTGTGGGCGCGGGCGCGGGCGCAGGATCGGTCTACATTCAGGGGAGCAAACGCCTCAAGCTCGAAGCCGGGACCGAGATGCTCATCAAGGTGACTCGCTGAAGCATGTACCGCGAAGAAATTTATTACTCCTCCCGATGCTTTTCGAGTAAAATATTGCCGTCAAATAAACCTGAGCCTGCGAGGCTCGCGGCGCAAGAAAAACAAAAAAGCTCACTCGGAAGATTCTGGAATCGGGAGGATCAAACCATGGCGCATCCGTTCACCTTTCGAATCTGTCTGCTCTCTGCTCTCCTGTTGTGTTCGGCAAATCTGATTTTCGCTCAGACCGAGCGCGCGCCCGTTCGTTCGTCAGGAGCGCGTGAGCCAACAGGAGGGAGCAGCATCAGCGGTCGCGTGGTTCTCCCTTCGGGACACCCGGTCGGAGACCGCATCCGCATCACTCTGAGCACCAACAACGATCCTGGCATGGCGCTCTACACCGACTCCAACGGCTACTTCAACTTCGACAACCTGTCGCAGGGAAATTATTTCGTCGAGGTCTCAGGCGATCCCAGATCTTATGAGCCTGTAACAGAGCAGGTTCGGCTGATGCGCGGCATGCGGGTCACGCTGACCATCCCGCTTCGACTCAAAAAGGGAATGGCAGCAGCCAACACCGGCAAGGTGGTCTCGACAGCAGAAGTCGATCAGAACATCCCTGCGCAGGCGCGGAAGGAATTTGAAAAAGCCACCAAACTTTCACTCGAAGGGAAACTCGAAGAAGCAGTCGCGCGATACCTCCAGGCGATAGAAATCTATCCCCCTTATCTGATGGCCCGCAACGACCTGGGAGTTCAGTACCTCAAGCTCAAGCGATTTGACGAAGCCATAGAGCAATTCGAAGCGGCAATCGAGATAAGCGCGACTTCTTTCAATCCGCGACTCAACATCGGAATCACGCTGGTGGAAAAGAAGAGGTTCAATGACGCGATAGCTCATCTCAACGAAGCGATCTCGATAGATAGCTCATCGCCAGCCGCGCACCTTTACCTCGGAATCGCATCGGTGGAGATTGACGAAATAGAAACGGCGGAGCAGGAAATACGCAGGGCGCTCGCGCTTGGCGGCGCGGAATATGCCGTCGCCCATTACTTCAATGCCCAGGTATTTCTCAAGAAAGGCGAGCGCGAGGCGGCCATCCGGGAGTTGAAAACCTACCTGGAGAAACTCCCCAACGGCGAGCACGTCGAAAGAGCTCGGGCGTTGCTCGAAGAAGTTCAGAAGTAACGATGCGTAAAACGCAACTCGAAACGCAGCGGCCTGCCGTTCTCTGAAAGTGATGAGGAGCGGCAGGCCATTGTTTCGCGCGCTTCAGGGTCTCGCCTTCAAATGCTTGTCGAACCACCCCATAACGGTGTCGTACCACAGCTTGCTGTTCTGCGGCTTGAGTATCCAGTGGCCTTCGTCCGGGTAGACCAGAAGCTTCGATTCGACGCCCTGGCGTTGAAGCGCGGTGAAGAGTTGCAGTCCTTCGGTGTAAGGGACTCGGTAATCCAACTCTCCGTGAATGACAAGTGTGGGCGTTCGGAAATTCCTGACGAAATTGTGCGGCGACCAGCGCGAGTACATCAGAGGATTCGACCAGGGCGTCCCCCTGAACTCCCAGTCCGTAAACCACAACTCTTCAGTCGCGCCGTACATGCTCGTCAGGTTGTAAACTCCCGCGTGCGAAACCAGAGCCTTGAATTTGACTCGCGGGTCGGTGTTGTGACCCAGTATCCAGTTGACCATGTACCCGCCATAGCTGCCGCCCGCCGCCCCCACGCGAGTGCGATCAATGTATGGCTTCGACGCAACCTGAGAGACGCCGTTCATCAGATCGGTGTAGACCTTTCCTCCCCAGTCTCCTGAAATCTCATCGGTCAGTTTCTGACCATAGCCGGTAGAGCCTCGCGGGTTGGGAGCAAACACCACATAACCCGACGAAGCGAACACCTGCGGGTTCCAGCGATAGCTCCAGGCGTCGTTCCACGCCCCCTGCGGCCCGCCGTGAATCAAAACGATCAAAGGCCATTTCTTGTCCGGCATGAAATGGGCGGGCTTTATCAGAAGACCGTGAATTTTAGTCCCCGTCGCGCCAATCCACGTCACGTCTTCGACAGCTTTGAGATTGAACGGGGCAAGAAGAGCGTCGTTGACCGAGGTGAGCTTTGTGACCTGGCTGCCGTCTGATGAAGCGCGGAAGATTTCTATCGGATGAGCGATCGTGTGACGAGTGAATATGAGCGTCCTGCCGTCTGCCGTGAGTTGAACGTCATCGTTCGTTCCATCGCCGATTATTTTTTTGACTGCGCCGCCGGTGATTGCCAGAGTGTAGACGCACTGACGAGCGCGCTCGGCTGCGGTGATATAAACCCGCTGGCCATCGGGCGCAAACGTGAAGCTTTCGACTGATGAGTCAAGCGCGTCGCTGATGGAACGGCTCTGGCCCGATTTGCGGTCGTAGAGCATCAATCGCCATCGGTCTGATTCGAATCCGGCTCTCGCCTGCGAGCGATAAGCGATGAAGCGACCGTCGGGCGAATACTGAGGCGAGAGGTCAGCGCCCTTGTTTGCGCCCGTGATGCGTCTGGCTTCGCCGCCAGCGACCGGGACGATGAAGATGTCGCCGTTCGTCGATGTGGCTTCTACTTTGTCGGTGTTGCGAGCAAACGCAAGCTCACGCGAGTCGGGAGAGAAGGAGTAATCCACAGGCCCGCCGAGGCTGAAAGGCGGCGCGTCCCAGTCGCCCGGTGTCAGGTCTTTCGCTTCGCCGCCCGAAGCCGAAACCACGAAGATGTGAGATCGCTTGCCGTCTTTCCATGCTGTCCAGTGTCGATAAAGCAGCCGGTCGGTCAGGTGCGCTCTGACCTTGCTCGCTTCGGCTTTCTCGTCGCGCTGACGGTTGCAATCATCCGACGAGCATTCGGGATAAATCTCCGAAGTGAAAGCCAGCCAGTTTCCATCGGGCGACCAGACGGGCGCGTCGGCTCCGGTCGAAATGTTTGTGATTTTGCGAAGCGGCCCGGTCGCCACCTCGCGAAGCTCAAGCGTCCAGATTTGCGGCGCTCCGTCGCGCGCGGAGATGAAAGCTATTCGCTTTCCGTCGGGCGACCAGCGCGGAGAGACCGAAGAGGCTTTGTCGCTGGTCAGTTGTCGGATTTCTCCGCCTTCGATCGAGACTTCGTAGATTTGAGTCGAGCGGCGATTGGCGGCAAAATCGGTGTCGGTGATCGTAAAAACTATCGAGCGACCGTCGGGCGAAAGCTGCGGATCGCCGACGCGACGGACGCCAATCAGATCATCGATTGTGAATGGCTTGCTCTGCTGGGCGAAGGCGACAGAACCAAGCGCGAGCGCGAGCATGACGGCTGATGTGATGAGACGTTTCATAAATCCCTCCTGAAAAATCGCGCGTGGACGGCAGGCGCGGAAAGCGTTGAGAAGGCGAGCGCCGACTGAGCATTCAGGCTATCAGCCTGCTTGCGTCGCAGTCAACTTCAGGCTTCACCGCCGGGGCTTGGTGATGGTAGGCTGACGGCGGTGAATTACATCGGCTCGAAATACTCGCTTCTCAGTTTCCTCGATGGCGTGTTCGAGGAAATCACGGACGGCAGCGAAAAAGTTTTCTGCGACCTGTTTGCCGGAACCGGCGCGGTGGGCCGCCACTTCAAGCGGCGCGGACTTCGCATCATCGCCAACGATATTCAGTATTACGCCTACGCCTTGAACAAAGCCTACATCGAAATCAACCGCACTCCCGCTTTCACCGGCCTCCGCAAAGAATTCCCGGATGAAATCGCCGGGCGCGGCATCGAGGGTGCGCTCGATTTCCTGAATCGATTGAGCGGCAGGAGCGGATTCATCGCTCGAAACTACAGTCCCGCTGGAAACCGTCGTTACTACACTCAGGAGAACGCTGAAAAAGTCGATGCTATCCGACAATCAATTGATCATTGGCGCGCAGAGCGGATCATCAGCGAGCGCGAATACTTCTACATTCTCTGCTCGCTGCTCGAAGCCATAGATCAGGTCGCAAACACCGCAAGCGTGTACGGGGCTTTTCTGAAAAAATTCAAAGCGAGCGCGACAAGACCGCTCACTTTACGCCCGCTCGAACTCAGCAATCACGTCAGCGGATGTCTTGCGTTTAACAAAGACGCCAACCGATTGATCGAAGATATCGACTGCGACATTCTCTACCTCGACCCGCCGTACAACCATCGTCAGTACGGCGCGAACTATCACGTGCTGGAAACCATCGCCGCTTACGACGATCCTGCGCTCAGTGGCGTCACCGGCATGCGCAGCTACGAGCGCAGTCGTTACTGTCAGCGCAACGCCGCGCTCGAAGCCCTCGAACACCTGGTTCGAACCGCGAAAGCCAATCACATCCTTCTCAGCTACAACGATGAAGGAATGATAAGCCTGAAAGACGCGCGAAAAGCGCTCGGCCTGCGCGGAAAACCGGCGACATTCAAAACCGCTTACAACCGATTCAAGGCCGACAACTCCCGGCGCTACAAACGCGACTCGACTATCGAATATGTTCATTACGTCCGCGTCGTCAAAGACGCAGCCGCGTGGTGATATCGGAAAACTCATACTGGCGAGCCGTGCCGCGAGATGCGCCGCGACGATGCTTGATCTGAAAAGACACGACCGTCCGGCCATCGATGCGGATGCCGAACTCCGAAGCGATTGTGTGAGAGCGAGGGCGCGAAGGCAGAAACGAAATGCGCTCCGAGGTGAGGCTATCGATATCGATGCTGTCGAGCGCGGACTCCCATTTCACTTCTCCCGAAGCGCGATCCATTATGATGACGCGCGCCGCGTCGTTGCCGCGCTTGAAGCGCAGGAGTTGATGAAAAAGATATTTCGCCGCATCGAGACGTGTGACTCTGGCCCGACTGAAATCGGTCGGCGCGGTTCCTTCGAGTCCGAGTTTGCTTATTAAAACGCGCGCGACGAGGCGAGCGACGTTGAGATAATTCGATTTGAGGTGAGCGATGGAAGAGTAGCCGAGTTCTCTGGTCATCGCTTCAAGCTCGGCGTCGGAAACTTTGAAATATCTTTGGGCCCATTTCTCGCCGATGTCGGGAGTCTGGCCTTCGGCTACGGCTACTTTGCCCGACTTGTCGGTCTTGACTGAAACTGGCAGCGCCGCGCGACCTTCGAGTTCGAGCCTCAAGTCGCCCGCTTTCGCGTCGCTGAATTCTTTTGCGGTATGTCTTACTCGAATCAAACGAGCGGGACGGACGATTTCGAGAAGAGAGGCGGCCCCTCGCCCGGCTGCCGCGCGGATGTTTGCTATCTCGCGCTCGAAGACTGCGCGCGAAATATGGCTGGCGGGCAGGCGACCTATGGCATCGCTCATTTTCGCTTCAGCCCGCGAAGTGTCGAACAGAGGCTGATCGAGTTTGCCGAGCGAGATGATTTCGTTTGCCAGAGCGAGTTCGGCCAACGTGCCGAGACCGTCGTGGAAAATGCCTTCGATGATTTCGAATTCGGTCTTCGACTGAGCGTAAGCAAATTGAGAGAACAGCAGGACGAGAGCCGAAAGCGATGCGAGGCGTTTGAAAATCTTTTTGCGCACGCGCGCCTCCTGCTATGTCAGATGAGACCCGGCTCGCTCTCTGTATTCGACGAGCAGCTTTATCAATTCTCTGAGTGAAGTGGGGCGGACGCCGCGCGCGCGATTGGCCGCGCCTATCTCGAATGCTATGCGCCACTGATGGAACAAAACGCGATAGGCATCAAACAATGAATTCTGAGGATCGTAGATGTGAGTCGCTTCCGAGGTGACGCCGTTGAGTTCGATGACCTTGAAATTCTTTCCCTGTTTGAACTCCTCTATCGAATCGGCGCGAATGTCGAATCGCCCGTAGTGAAACCCTGCGAAACGACGGCTTATCCTCTCGATTGCGTCTTCGAGGGCTTCCGTTTTAACCCAGCCTCCGTCCAGAAAGATCGCCCCGCGGCAATGCGTGCCCAACTCCACAAGCTGAATGCCTTGGCCTTCCTGCGGCACTTCCCACAGTCGGTCTTCATTTTTGCTCAGGTAAAATCGCGCCATGCACACTGCGCGCTCGTCCGCGAGTATGAGTTTTTCAAGCGTGCCGATGCCGTCTCCGACGACTGCGGGAAATCGCTTCTCGGTGATTGAAAAAATCCGCCCTCGCTCTTCTTCAGGATGGCGGTAATAAAAAACGCCGAACTCAAACCCCGCGACGTGCTCCTGAATTATGGTGTCTACCAAAGAGCGGCGCAGATAGTCTTCCATCTCAGCCGTGGAGCGCGCCACCGCCACGCCTGAACCGCGCTGCCCCGCGTTGGGCTTGAGCACGACGGGAAAGCTCAACTCGTTTTCGGTCATGAAAGATCGCGCGCGCTCGATCCTCTCTTCGGCGTCGAGCGAGGCTTCGATCAGAGAAGCGCGGGCGACGAAATGGTTGCCTGCATCAAGGCCGCGAAGTATATCGATCTTCGATTCTCCGATGAAACCGCCCGCCGGGATAGCGGGGTTTGCCGAAGTGAACAACGTGAGGCTTCTGTGTTTTATCGCAAGCGCGGCGACGTAGAGCGCAACCGGCGGATAAAACATCCAGGGCGGCCAGAACTCCCAGCGAGTGAGCCTTCGCCACTTCGACACAATCATTCTGCGCCCGCGCCAGGTGGCAAGCCTCAACAGAAACTTCGCCGTGATGTAAACAACGATGATTGCCACGATC
>CAZPQE010000040.1:0-8948 GCA_964588615.1 uncultured Clostridia bacterium
TGGCTCATATTACCCTCGTCCGGCCCATTGTGTCGCACTTTGAATCGCACCCCCCCGCTCCCCTGCGCCCCTGCTCCCCTGCTCCCCGGCCACTGACCGTGATAAGCTGACTCTTTCGAGAAACTGCACCCGCCCGGCCCCGCGAGCGCGTACTAACGGGAGGTGGGGTGGGGAAGGACGAAGTAGATTTGCGAAAGGAGAGAAGCGAGCGGTTGGAGGAGGCGCTGGCAAAAGCAGCCGGAGGAGACCACTTTGCCTTTGCCGAACTGGTGCGCGAGCACCAGGGAATGGTCTTCTCGATGGCTTATCATTTCCTGCGCGATCGGGCGCTGGCGGAGGAACTCGCTCAAGAGGTGTTCCTCCACCTCCATCACAGTCTCTCCTCAATCAAATCTCCCGCCCACCTCACATTCTGGCTGCGAAAAGTCACCAGCCATCGCTGCATAGACCAGTCGCGGCGGCAGAAGGTTCGCCCGCAGGTGAGCCTTGATGATGTGCCTGAACCAGTGACTGCGCTGCCCGCAAGCGATCCGGTGCTTTCCGACAAGCTGCGGAGGATGGTCGATTCGCTGCCCGAAAAAGCTCGAATGGTAGTCGTGCTTCGCTACGGCGAAGACCTTGAACCTGCGGAGATCGCCCAGGCGCTCGATATGCCGATCAATACGGTCAAGAGCCACCTTCGCCGGTCTCTCGCCATGCTGCGCGAAAAAATATCGCGCACTTTCGGAGAGGCAAGAGTATGAGCCGCCTTGAAGATGAACTCAGAGTCGCGCTTGGACGCCAGGAGCCGTCATCGGATTTCACTGACCGGGTGATGCAGCGCGTCCAGGCGCAAAGAGCGCAGCCGCAGACAAAGACCGTCTGGTGGCGAAAAGTTGTTGAGATGTTCGAGCCGCGCCCCGTTCGGTGGGCCGCCGTCGGCGCTGTCATACTGCTGCTGATCGTGTTGGTCGAGATCGGGTATCAGAAATCGCGCAGTCAGGAAACAGCCGGAACCAAACCGCCTGAAGTGAAAGATCAGCAGGATGTCATCAAGCCTGAAGACGCGGCTCCGCAAAAACGCGAAGAAGAAAAGCGAGCAGCCAATCCAAAACCCGCGCCCGGAAAGATCGCCCGCAGGCATCTGACAGCTTCCAGACAAGAGCGCGAGGAGATGAGGCAGGGTGAAGAGGCCAAGCGAAAACTCATGCTCGCGCTTCACGTGACGAGCGCGACGCTCAATGAAGCTCAACGCATTATGCGCGACGATCGCGCCGGACGCGAATAGTGAAACCTGACGCGGAATCAGATTATGTCTTCTGACTCCAGGCCCCGGACTCCAGACTCCCGACTTCTTATCGGAGGATTTATGAAAACCGTTCTCAAATCGTTTTTGTTTTTATCGTTGATGGCCGTCGTCCCCGCCTACGGGCAGGACGCCAGGCTGAAAATAGACCATCTCGACAAGTTCTCTCAAAAGGCCAGCGAGATGATCGATGTCACTGTGGATGAAAATCTGCTTCAACTTGCGGCGAAGTTCCTCAACGACAAACGCTCGCCGGAAGAAGCCGCAGTCAAGCAGTTGATCATGGGACTCAAGGGCGTGTTCGTCAAACGGTTCGCATTCGAGAGCGAAGGCGAATTCACCCGTGAAGATGTCGACGTGATACGCACTCAGCTGCGCTCGCCCGGATGGTCACGCATCGTGGGAGTGCGCAGCCGCAAGAAGACCGTCATCGATGTCGAGGTTTATCTGATGACCGAGGGCGGCATCATCAAGGGACTCGGAGTCATAGCCGTCGAGCCCAAAGCCATCACGGTGGCGAACGTGGTCGGGCCGATTGACCTTGAAAAACTGAGCCAGCTTGAAGGCAAATTCGGCATACCTCGCTTCGATCTGGTCAAAGGTGAGACGCCTGAAGAAGAGCCAAAGCCGGCAAACAAGCCGCCTGAAAGCAGGTAGCTGACTCCGGGAGGTGATTGTCTATGACCGGAAGAAAGAGAATCGTCATCTGTGCAGTGATCGTGATGATGCTGGTTTCGGCGGCGCACACCTCGGCGCAGGCCGGTGACCGCAGTTTCAGCGCGCTGGTCAAACATCTTGAGTCGAGCTATCGCGCGCGTCGTCAGGGGACGGGGGGTATGATTACTTTTGCGCGGCTGCTGGTCAAGATCATAAGACCGGCGGGGGTGAAGGGCTTCAAGGTGGTGT
The DNA here is from genome assembly GCA_964588615.1 of uncultured Clostridia bacterium. GTDB lineage: Bacteria > Acidobacteriota > Blastocatellia > UBA7656 > UBA7656 > UBA7656. The sequence continues at coordinate 2,192 of CAZPQE010000040.1, forward strand.
TGTTCAGGCAGGTGGATTTTGCGGACGGCCCCGCGCCGGGAACCGGAGAGTTTCAGTCGAACATTCAGCGGATGGTCAGCAGCGAGTGGCGGCCTCTGTTGCAGTACGCTTCGCGCCGCCAGAATCAATGGGTTTACGTCTACATCGCAGAGGAAAAAAACGACATGAAGGTTCTGGTGCTGGCTGTGCAGAAGGAAAATTCCTTCGTGGCCCAGGCGAAGTTCAGCCCTGAGAAGCTGGCAAAGTTCATGGATGATCCCAAAATAATGGGAATCTCACTCAAGGATAAAAACGATCAGATCGATCAGGGGCAAAAGACGGGAGGAGCGAAGAACGAAGATTAGGAATATTGAGGCGAGTTGATTTCGACAGGAGCGCGCCGATGAGCGCGCTTTTGTTGTTCAGGGACGTGTGTTAGATTTGCCGCAAGCGAGGAATCCGTATGAAGCCGAGGAAGCGAATTGAACTGGGCGATCATATCGTTGCCGACCCTGAAATATGTCACGGCCAGCTTACTTTCAAAGGCACGCGCATCCTGGTCAAAGATGTGCTCGACATGGTTGCGAAGGGCTGGGACTGGGAAAGAATTTCCACTGCCTGTATGGCAAAGTCAGCCACGAAGCGATAGCCTAAGCGATAAAGCTTGCCGGAGGGCGGTTGCCCGCGAGTCAACCCATGCTCTGATGACGGAGCAGTCCTGCCTTGTAGCAATCAACGCTTTACACTATTTCATTTGCACAAGGACGATGTGGCGCGGATGGCCTCCCAACAAGGTAATCCTGAAGTAGTGAAAAAAAGGAGAAAGGGACGCCGAAGAAGATTGAAAGGAGAACGCGGTCGAGGCACGTTGGAGAAAGAGAAGCCGCCCGTGCTGGGGTTGATTGAGCGAGGAGGAGAAGTCTTCATCCAGATGATGGAGAACGTCAAACAGGCGACCATTGAGCCAGTCATCCGTGCCAGGATTCAAAAAGGAGCCGAAGTGATGACCGACGAGTATGATATTTACAACCGACTGGAAGAATGGGGATACGGACATAAAACCGTATGTCATGCTCGTGGGGAGTATGCAAGAGATGAAGACGGGGATGGTTTTTGTGAGATACAGGTCAATACGATAGAAGGATTCTGGTCGCTGCTGCGTTGGTGGTTGCGACCGCGCCGGGGAGTGTCGCAAGAGAAACTGCCGCTGTATTTGGGCTTTTTGAATTCGTACATAACGTGCGAAAACGCGGAAAAGCATTGTTGGGATCGCTTCTCGCGTTGCTGCTCACTTAGCTCCCTGATTCAGCTATTGAGCCATCCGTTATTGCAAATCTCCTTCAGCCCTGTCGTTCTATTTGTGACGACATCATAGAAACGAAGGGAGTCGCATCGTGAAAAAGATAAGAACCTCGATTTTATTCACAATCCTGATATCAATCCTCGCCCCGACCATATCAGGTTGCCGACAGGGAGCCGCCAGTCAGAACGATCGCACGGGCGCTCAACCCAAAAAGACTATGCGCGCGTTCGGCTCCGAGCAGGAGATTAAAACTTACTTTCAAAAGATCGCCGAAGAGCGAAAGCAGGAGTTGAAACTCCGGAGAGTCCCTGGCAAGGAACCGGCAAATGTTCCGGCTGCTGCTGCAGCAGAAACCTCTTCACAGGCGAAGGCAGCCGACTCGGAAGATGAATCCGTCACGAACGTGCAACACGCGGGCGTAGATGAAGGCGGCATCGTCAAACTGCACGGCGATCATCTGGTAGTGCTTAGGCGCGGGCGTCTCTTCACCGTCTCACTGGGCGATAACTCTCTCAAACCCGTTTCTGCAATCGACGCTTTCGCGCCTGACATAGACCCGCGAAACACCTGGTATGACGAGATGCTCATCTCCGGCAATACAATCGTCGTCATAGGCTACAGCTACGAACGCGGCGGCACTGAAATCGGATTGTTCAACATCGATAAAGCCGGCCTTCTCTCCTATCGCTCAACCTATCACCTTCGCTCCAACGATTATTATTCGTCGCGCAACTACTCCAGCCGTTTGATCGGCAACAAACTTATTTTTTACACGCCGCTCTATGTGTCGCCCGACAGCGAGAATCCATTCGAGTCGTTTCCTGCCATCCGCAAATGGCACAAGGGAGCGGAGAGCAGCGAGTTCAAACGCATTGTTTCGGCGACCCGCGTCTACAGGCCGGAGCGACAAACGACTCCTCTCTACGCGATGGCGCTGCACACCGTAACAGTTTGCGATCTGGCGCAGGAAGAACTCGCCTGCGAAGCGACAGTCGTCATAGGCCCGCCGGGTCGCGTCTTTTATGTGTCGCCCGGTTCGATTTACGTATGGGTCAGCGACTGGTCATTTGATGGAAAGCGATCGCGCCAGAGTTCTATGCTATATCGTATGCCGCTCGATGGCTCTGCTCCTAGCGCGCTCGGCGTGTCGGGCAGCCCGGTCGATCAATTCTCGTTTCTTGAGAGCGAAGACAATCACATAAACGTGCTTGTGCGATCCGATGCGGCAGGCGATGGCATGTGGGGGGCGGAAGTGGCTGCGGGAGATGTTGCGTTGATGCGCGCGCCTCTGGCGAATTTTTCTGACGGCGTTGATGCTGCTCTGCCGTCCAACTACAGCAGACTGCCTGAACCGGCGGGCTACACTTTTCAGAATCGTTTCGTTGGCGATTATCTGCTCTACGGGACGGGAAACGGTTGGGGGCCGCCTGAGAATGCGAACCAATCGAGCCTCTACACGGTGCGATGGGCCGAAGGCCGCGCGACAGAGATGTTGCTGCCTCATGGAGTCGACCGCATCGAGGCGATGGGTTCCGGCGCGGTAGTGGTCGGGACGGATGGAAAGGATTTGCATTTCACGAGCGTTCGTCTCAGCGATCAGCCCGCCGTCGCGCATCGCTACACGCGCAAAGGAGCTTCGCAGGGCGAGTTGCGCAGTCACGGATTTTTTTACAAAGCGGAAGGGCCGGACTCAGGACTGATCGGCCTTCCGATTCGCGGGAGCGGACGAGCGGGTTACGAACACCTGTTCGACGAATCGGCATCCGTTCTGTTTTTGCGCAACGACTCTCTGCGATTGAGCGAGATTGGGTTTCTCGCATCTCAGATGAAAGGACTGCCGGACGACTCGTGCCGCGCTTCGTGCGTGGACTGGTACGGCAACACCCGCCCGCTGTTTGTGCGCGGTCGCATATTCGCGCTGCTTGGTTATGAAATCGTCGAAGGCGCTCTGGCGGAAAATCGTTTGAGGGAAACGCGCCGCATCAATTTCGTCCCTCAGATGAAAACCTTCGATCGTTGAGCGAGAGACTTACAACGTGAATACAATGCAGAAAAAATCTTTATTGCGCAAAATCACGCTCGCTTTTTTGTTTGCTTCGATGACGGCTATCGTTGCATCGAGCCGAACGCAGCAGGGCGCGAGATATGAGCTTTATAGCTGGAAGCAGAGCGGCGTCTGGTATTACGCGCTTTTTGAAGAAGGAACTCGCACGGGAAATTATGAAGAGTCGATATCGAGCAGGTCGGCTATCAAAGGAACAGTCGCGCTCGAAGCCGCTTTGAAAAAACTCTCGAAGGGCAAAGAAATTCTGTGGATGTCGGACGCGCCGCAAGAGATGGAAAAACCTGACGGAAAAGTTGTGCCTGACATCAGGCTCCCTTCGCGACAAAGGATCAAGCGAGTGAAAGCCTGTTGCGACAAGCTGGGCTTGAAGCTGACGCTCGTTTGATCATCGCGCGCATAAAGCCTCTTATAGCAGCTTGCGCATGGATGAGCAGGTTGAACGCAGATGGAGAGATGCTTTTTCATTAGAGCGTGTCGCAGAAATCAGGAGGCCGAAGAATCCTGATCACGGCCTGGTTTACTTTTTCCTTTCCCTTCACTCTTTCCTTTCTTTCCTCCTCCGCTTTCATTCTCTACTTTCACTCTCTGTTTCAGCCTCGCGTCGCCGCTTCTTCCACCAAATCTCTCATCAGCGTGTTCAAATTCACTGACACCATCGCTCGCTGCCCTGCTCCATCCTGTGTCTGGACACTTCTCTCCTGCCTGTGTGAGAATCTGTATTTCCTGCTCTTGAGCCTCCCTATGCTTCCTTCCGTTTTTCCTCTCTCGCTGTTGACTACCTGCTGATCTTTCTCCCCTACCTCCCACTCTCCTTTTCCTCGCGGGGGGATCCCTACCTTTCTGACCCCTTCTTTCTTCAGCTTCGGCCCTACCACACTCACACTCGCTCCCCGATCGTAGACCACCATCCGAGGAGTCGCCTTCTCTCCCATCACCTCTCGATAATCCTTCAGCCCTTCTCCCGGCTTATGGTTCTCGTCTGCTCGCGCTTCCACCCTTTTGCCAAACAGGTAGCCTCCTTTGATCCGATTTATCAACCACTTCAAGCCAAACTTCACCACCCCTTTTCTTTTCACTATCGCTCTGGCCTTTGTTATCCCAACGTGAATGATCTTGTCGGTCGCTGTTTTCCCTGTCTTCATCCACACCTTGATCTGGCTGACCAACACCTCGGCCACTTCCACCATCCTCTTCAATCTCGATGCCGCCTTCTGTTTGATCCGCCCGCACCTCTGGCTTATTTGTGAGATGACCTGATTGGCCTTTTCTTTCAACTCTTCGCTTTTCTCGACTATCTTTTCGAGCGCCTTCTTCTTCTCTTCTTTCGTCTTGGCAAACAAGTGATAATCTTTGACGCTCTTGTAAATCTCTCTGGCTTTTTCTATCCCTTCGACGGCTATCTTCACTCCTCGTTTTTTGAGCTTCTTCAACGGTCTCTCTATTCGTTCGGCCCACCCCTTGAGGATAGTCGGCTCGTTGGGATAGCCGATTGCAGGCTCCTGCACGGTGGTGTCTGAAGAGAGAATCTCTCCGTCTGTAAAGCCTAACTCGCGGGCCTTGTTGATTATCAAAGCATTGACCTCGGCTTTGCCTTCTGCTCCCAAAGCCAATTCGGCCCGCGCGATGTTCGAGTGATCGCGCACCCACATCGAGGGCTGAGAGGTCAAATCCAGAAACCGACGAGCCACCACCGATTCTGAGATATACTTCTCCATCTGGCGGGAATGGAGGGATTCGACCCACATCAAGACTAGCAAGGGCACATACAATCGCACAGGCCAGGGCTGCCCGCGCCCGCCCGAGAGGTTGATGCGTGAGGTTCTGCTCAACCGGCGCTCGCCTCGGTCGATGGAAAGAGACGCATCATGAAAATGTCCTCGATGCGTGATGAGGATGTTTATCCTTCGCCGAACTGCGCGTTCTCAGGCGTCATCCCTTTCCTGTTCAAAGCAGCTATCGGCACGACCAGTCGAAACTGAGTTCCGTGTCCGTCGGCTACGGGGCTTTCGATTTTTATCTCGCCACCGAGTTCAAGCGCGCGACGGCGGACTATCGCAAGCCCCAATCCCGTGCCTCTCGCCTTAGTCGTGTAAAATGGCTCGAAAACTTTCGCCTGCGCTTCTTCATTTATTCCCGGCCCTGTGTCCGTCACCGATAAAATCAATTCGGCGCTCTCTCCATTCTCATCCGCCAGACGGGATTCGATCACGACTTCTCCGCCTCTGTCCGCGGCCTGAATCGCGTTCAATACCAGATTGCCTACAGCTTCGCGCAGGGCTGCCGACTGCACGCCGTCGAGCGTCACGTCGCAACGCGACTCCACTTTCAAACTGACTCCTAGATCAGTCGCCTCTTTGCCGAACAGTTCTATGATCGAAGCGATCATAGAACTTAGCGCGACCGGGCGAGTGTCCGCTTTGCTCGGACGCGAAAAAGCCAGCAGTTGCGAAACCGTTCGATTCAGCCTATCGATTTCGCTCACGATCAATTCAAGATCGCGGTCATACTCGCGCAAAGAGTCTTCTTCTCTCATCACCTGAGCGATGGACTTGATGGCCGACAGAGGATTTTTTACTTCGTGCGCGATGGTCGTGGCCATCTGTCCGAGTGTGGCCAGTCGCTCGCGGCTCGTAAGTTCGCGCTCAAGACGGAGCTTTTCTTCGACCAGCCGACAGCTTTCTATCTCTATCGCCACCTGCCCGGCCAGTACACTCAGAACTTCTCCCTTCTCTGATGTCAGCCTTCGCTGCTCATCCCATATCAACATAAGCCCCGTGAGATTGCCTTCGCGCCTGAGTGCGTAAGCTGCGGTCGCTCCGATCAGGGAGAGGTCTTCGTCCGAATCGATGACATCGAGTTGATCCTGAATCATTTTTTCGGCAAGCCTTCGCTCCGCGCCATCGGCGAGCCGTTCGTCATAAGAGATGATTCGCGCTGATGTGAGATCGAGCCCGCGTCTGATGGTCTCTTCGATGTAGCGCACGAGCAATTGAAGTTCACCGAGACCCGAGGCGGCCACCTGTCGCACCACGTCTCGATAAAGCCCTATCTCGCGGGTGAAGATTCGGTGGGTCACGCGATCGAGCACGCGCATCAACGGCCCGGCAAGAGAAAACATTCCGAGTATGAGCAGGGCCTCGATGACTCCCGAAGTGATTTGATAACGCTGGGAGAGAAACGGATCGAGCCGTCGGACGATGTAGGTGTAACCGGCCATCAGCAGGACGGCCAGCGCCGAATAAACCAGGCTGCTCTTGATTATCACCTCGACCAGTTTGTAGCGATAGATGTAATAAGAGATGAAGAAAGCGGGCAGAAGTGAAAGCAGCAGATAGGCGACCCACAGAATATCGTAGGGCCCGGAGCGGCGCACGCCTTTGACGACGAACTCGAATGCGCCGGTGATGACC
>CAZPQE010000040.1:8958-22567 GCA_964588615.1 uncultured Clostridia bacterium
GTGTCGAGCTTGTCTTTCATAGCCCAGGCGATGACCGCCGAAGTCCACAGCGCCAGCATATACCACACCGAATAGGGAATGAGCAGCGGCTTGAGTTGACTGAAGAACGGCTGGTAGGGACGAAAGACTATGAGATAAAAAGCGTAAGGCAGAAAGAGCATCGGCGCATAAAACGCCGCCGCGACCGCGCGCACTTTCCTGGGCGAGTGTAGGCGGTAATTGTCCAGATAATTCCAGACGGCGATGTGGGCCGTGAGTATCGCCGAAGGGACCAGCGGGACGCCTATCATCGTGATCAAGTCCCAGGCCCTCAGCCATCCGGTCAGTCTTCCGGTTCCAAACAACAGCACCTGCAAAGTTGTGAGCAGATTTCCCAGAAACCATGCTCCGAGGCAAACGCCTATCTGGATGAACGTGCGTTCGGGCTGAGTGAGAGCGCGCTGCGTTCCCAGTCGGCGTTTGAAAATGAGCCAGGCGACGTAGAGGTGAAGCGCTGCGCCGGTGGCGAATCCTACCAGTTTGAGGATATCGAGCAGCGACATAAGCGAGGATGAGAGAGTCAGTCTTCGGTCAGCTCAACTCTAGTCGGGGTTGCGAGCGGATGTCAAAGCAGCGGAGGGGAAATCAGTCCATTTCATCGAGGATTTTCTTTGCGATGGCTTCGCGGTCCTGGCGGCGGCGAATGCGGCGACGGCGGTCGTTGCTTTCGTTGTCTATCCAGGTCACGGAATCGATGACGATCAGCGTATCGACCGAGTAACGCATCGAGCGGCGGCGTTCCTGTCTGCGGCGTTCCTCGGTCTTGCGCCGATCCTTCTCGTCTTTTGAAGGCATATAAACCTCGCCGCGCGCCGAAAGCGCGCTCGCCGGAAGTTTCAGCCTGCTATGAGTTCAGGGCAGCGTCATTCGGTGAAAGAACATGGGGCGACGCTCCGTTTCGTCTATGGTCGAATCCGCGGCGATGAGTTCCACCTCAAGGAGTTCAGTTCCCTCGGACTGATCTTCCTGCCCGAAGATGGCTGCGCGCATCGAGGAGGCTTCCGACCGCAGGCATTCGACCTTTTCGAGCATGCAGTCGCGCTCGCCGCGCACGGCTTCGAGTTTGAGGTGAAGGCGATTGATCTCGGTCTGATGCTCTTCGATCTCGCGGCTGACCAGGAAGTCTTCTTCCTCGAAAGCAGCCACCCGGCGGTAGAGCGCCGCCGCCTGATCTTCGAGCGCCTCGGCCATCTGTTGAAGCATGGCTCTCTTGAAATGACCTGATACGGCCTTGCCTATGGTGTCGGGGTTGGTGTCCTGTTCCATCACATTTCCCTCTCTGTGCAATTTTTTCCCTCTCCTGATTATCTGTGGGTTGCCAGCCGCAGCGGTCCCGAAGGATGCCGCCGCGCGATTTTGTCTTCGTACATTCGTTGATCGGCCACTTCCATCAATTCGTCTATAGCCAGGCCGTCGACGCCGTAGGCCGCATAGCCTATCGAAATCCCCACCAGGGCCACTCGTCCGGGCCTCACTTCGTGGCAGAGGTTATCGACCGCCGTCTGCACGCGGGCCTTGAGGTCTACGACCACCTCGGGAGTGGCGCGGTGAAGGATGGCTGCAAATTCGTCTCCGGCGTAGCGGATGAGCGTGTCGCCGGTGCGCAACTGCGCGCGCACGATCTGAGCCACCCGGCGGAGAATCTCGTCTCCAGCCGAGTGGCCGTAGGAATCGTTGACCCGCTTGAGTCCGTCGAGGTCCATCATCATCAGCGCCAGCGGGTAGCCATGTCGCTCGGCGCGGCTGCGCTCCTGATCGAAGAAGCTGTAGAGGAAGCGCGAATTGGGCAGTCCTGTGAGGTTGTCGGTCAGGGCTGATTCTTTGGTGCGCTCGAAGACCAGCGCGTTATGCACGGCGACGGCCGCGTGCGAGGAGATGGTTTCGAGCATCCTCACCTCATCAGCCGAATACTGGCGGTCTTCTTCCGAGTAGAGCGCGAAGGCCCCGACGAGTTTGTCTCCCCTCAGCAGAGGGAAAATGGCCGTAGAGCGATAAGCCGCCGCTGCGTATCCGAGCGGGCTTTTGAGGTCAGAGAGCGGGCTGCCGCCTATGAGCAACTGGCGGTTGCGAGCCACCCATCCGGTCCCGCTCTCTCCGAATGATATCTCGATGCCTTTGAGCGCCTCGGCGTTTTTGCCCAGCGTGTAGGCCGCCCGCAGGCAGTCAGGTTCAGTCAGATAAATCACCAGCGTGGTGAAGTTCGCTATGATTTCCAGCTTGGCTGCGACTATGGCCAGAACTTCGGAGAGTTTGAGCGATGAGCCGAGGGTCTGCGAGATTTCGTAGAGCGAGAGAGCTTCCTTCTGCGCCGCCGATATGTCGCGCAGGGCTTTTTCGGTTCCGGTCTCAGGCTCCAGGTCGAAACCGCGTTCGATCAGATCGAGGCTCATCTGTTCTATGGCTGAGACGGGAGCCGACAACGGAGCGGTCACCGGGCGATAGTCTTCGAGCGAGTCGATTATCTGGATGAATTTCTCAAGCACCCTGGGATCGAAGGATGTGCCCGATTCGCGGCGCATCAGTTCGATGGCCTGCTCGTGAGCGTACCGCTGACGATAAGCGCGGTTGTTGGTCAAAGCGTCATAGCAATCGACTACGGCGATGATGCGCGCCCCGAGCGGTATTTCTTCTCCGCGCAGTCCGTCCGGGTATCCGGTTCCGTCATATTTTTCGTGGTGGTGCTTGATGATCGGCACGACCTCGTAGGGGAACTCTATGTTGCTCAGTATGTCGGCGCCGACTACGGGATGGATCATAACCTTGGAGTATTCGGCGGGGGTGAGCTTGCCCGGTTTGCTCAGTATGTATTCGGGCACGGCGAGTTTGCCTATGTCGTGAAGCAGGGCGGCGGCCTTGAGACCTTCCCTCTGGTCTTCGGCGTAATCGAGCGCGCGGGCCAGCCCTTCGGCCAGCCGTCGGACGCGCTGAATGTGGCCGCGAGTGAGCGGGTCGCGGGCGTCAATAGCTGTCGTGAGAGATTCGATCGTGGCCATGTGGAGACGGGCCAGCGTTTCGATGTGTTGATTCGATGTCTCGACTTTTCCGAGGTAAGACCTGTAGGCCAGGTAGGTCAAAGCCATCACGGGGAGCGAGATGACCAGGGCGGAGAATCCGAACAAGGCCATCGCCTTGCAGACTATGCCCGAGGCCATCGCGCCGATGAAGAAAGTGGCAGCCGTCCATCTGTGATTTTCGATCCAGTTTTTGACCAGGCTCTTGCCGCTCCACAAAGATTCCGCCGTCGCCACTATGGCTGTGTTCATCAGGTAGTTGAACAGGGCGAGAGAGGCCAGCGCCGGCGGCAAAATGAAGAGCTTGTCTGAATAGAGCACCAGATGATCAAGCGGCCCGAAAATCCCTGCCGTCAGAAGCGACGAGCCGAGGACTGACAGGTTCATTGCGGCGACCTTGAAGCCGTAGGCCGTAGTTTGTCGGTCGCGCGCTGCGCAAACCATCTCGGCAATGGAAGCCAGAAGACTAGCTGCCCAGGGGCCGAGCATCATCGCGCCAATGTAGATGAACGTGTCCGTGAAAGTCAGCCTGCTCCTGATGGCCGGAACCCATATCTCCGTGCGCCAGGTGACCAGACCCAGAAAGATGAGCAGGAACATCCAGTCCAGACGCACCGGCGCGCTGTTGATGCGGAAAATCGAATAGGCGAGTGCGCACAAACCCGCCATCGAGACGACCCCTGTGAATATTTTTGCCTGCTGGGGCTTTTGCACTCTTTCCCTCACCATTGATTGAACTTCAGCACAGATTGCCTGCCGTGTTGAAGAGGAGATATCTTTCGAACCCGATGGAGGAACTGCTCCTGGCCGCACTCTGCCTGCTTCAAACGACGGGACACATTGTCTCAACTTACGCAGAGAGTAATCGTTATTCAATACCTGTGCCGCTCGGAGTGTTCGCTGTTTAGTTATTTTGAATGTGACCTTTAACTTGTGCGGGTTGAGAAAGTGGTTGAGCGTGTGGAAATCGTCAACGGTCAATATGGAAGCGCAGTAAAGACTGCTTCCTTCAATTTGACCGAAGTGGTTTGTTTTAGTTCAGTTATCGCGTCGGAGGCGCGCCCAGAAGTCTCCGGCTGAAAAGTCCCAATCGACGCCTTCGTATCGGGCAAACAGATCGCTGTCTTCAAGCACGTGGCCCTGCAGCCAGACGTGGGCGGTGATGAAGGCCCCCACACGGGGACGCCCGCGAAGCGCGCGGCGGTTGACCAGAATCTCAAGCCTGGCCTTGCCGGAATCGACGAACATCCATGCCAGGGGGTGAGCAGTGTCGGGGTTGGCTATTTCCTTCCAGGCCAGCACCCGACCGCAAATGAGGTAATCGCTCTCGCAGGCATTATCCTCGAACTCCGGGAGGGTTTCAGCCAGATCGAATCTCGCCACCAGCTTCGATTTTGCCGATGAATGAATCACGGCCTTGTAGGCCAGCCCTGCAATCGAGACGTGGAGACTCGGCTCGCGGAAAGCGGGCGAGCGGACTTCGGTGAGGTTCTGAAGTTCGAAGATGATTTCCGTCCCGTCGGCGAGTCCCCCGCGCACGAGCGCCTCGCCGTCCTCGTCGAATTCGATCAACTCCCAGGGCTGTATGTGATGCACATATCGCCCGCGAAACGCCGGGCGGCAATCGACCTGGCACATATCCTGGTCGTGCTCGTAGATCACCGACCAGATTTCCAGACCGTCGCCTATCTTCCAGCACCATCCGTGCAGAGTCGCGGCTCCTCGGTGCGCCTCGGAGTGCTCGCCCTGAGATTCAGTGTATTCGGCAAGCATCTGGTATGAGCCATCGTCTGAGACTTCATAGCCGATCGAAAGGAACAATTCGGCCATCAGCGAATCGCCGGACGATTCGAAATATTCAGGTTCTTCGACCATGACGCGTAAAACAGACCGCGCGCATTGCGCTTTATTTGCTCCTGGTTTCCTGGGCTATCTCGGCATTGAGGGTGTAGGGTTTGCCGTCGCGGATTATTTCTATAGCGATCCTGGTCCCCGGCGATTTGCTTGCTATGAGGCGGTTGAACTGAACGTAGGAAGTGATCGCCTCGCCGTCGACCTGGGTGATGAGGTCGTCTTTTCTGAGACCGGCGCGGGCGGCTGGGGTTCCCCGTTCTGCTCGAACCACCACGACGCCGCGCGTGTCCGAAGCGAGCTTCAAGGCCTGCCGCGCGCTGGGGTTGAGGTCGAGCGTCTCGACTCCCAGAAAGCCGCGCGCCACCCGTCCTCGCTCGATAAGCTGCGGCAGAATCGATTTCAGGGTGTTGATGGGTATAGAAAAGCTCAGTCCCTGAGTGCGCTCAAGCACCAGAGTGTTGATTCCCACGATCTTGCCCTGGGCGTTGACCAGCGGCCCGCCAGAGTTGCCGGGGTTTATGGCGGCGTCGGTCTGGAGGAAATCGTCGAACTGTCCGCCGAAGCCTGTTCGCCCTTTGGCGCTGACTATGCCGAGCGTGACCGTGTGATCGAGTCCGAGGGGATTGCCGACGGCGATGACCCATTCGCCCACTTTCAGCAAGTCGCTGTCTCCCATTTCGGCCACCGGCAGCCTTTTTCCGTCGGTGACGATTTGCAGCAACGCTATGTCGGTCGCTTCGTCGAACCCCTTGACCGAGGCCGGGAACTGGCGTCCGTCCTGAAGAGTGACGGTGATGCTGGTGGCAAGTCTGGCTGAGAGGCTGGCGTCAGGTTCCCTCTGAGACGAAGGCTGTCGCGGCTGGGTGTTTGAGATCAGATGGAAGTTGGTGACGATCAATCCGCGCTGATCGATTATGAAACCGCTGCCGAGGCTTTCGCCTCCCTCGGAGAGCGAACGTATGTTAACGACCACCTCATTGACCCGCTCGGCGATTTCGGTAATGTCGAGCAGCACGACCTTGTTTTGCTGGCCGAGGGCGACCAGCGCCGGGATGAGCAGAGCGAGTTGAGCAAAAAAAAATCTTCTAGTCATTCTTCGAACCCAGGTAAGTGTTTTCATCGCGCGGGTCAGGCGCGGGCGCACGGTGTCGGAAGCCCCGTTTGTTTCGGACAGGCCCCAGTCGCGGGCGTCGGCCCGAACGGATCATCTCGGCGAAGAGGTCTACGTCATAGTCGCACTCCCGCGACATCTCTTCGCGTATGGCATGCAGTTCTTCGAGGAACCTCGGCTTGTTGTACATAAACTTCTCGGTTTCAAAACTCCGGGCTTATCAAAAACTCCGGGGTGACGATCATCGGGACGAAGAATCCCGCAACGGTGTTGAAGAGCTTGATGCGAGCCTGGCGATGCACATTGGCCAGATGGCCGAAGTCCCAGGTCACTATCATATCGGCCTTGTTGACCGAAGCCAGAGCCATGTGCAGCGCGTTGCTGATGTACTTGCGGTGAAATATCCCGCGCGACACATACCCGTCGGCTAGTATCGCCGCTTCTTCGCTGATCTCGAACTGCGGCACCCTGCTTATGAGCTTCAAGTAAGCCGTCCGCCTCGGCTCGCTCATGCGTTCGAGCTCGCGGACGACCAGCGGCGAAACATGAGGCAGATAGTCTGAAAGCTCATGCTCCCACCACCTTATGGTGAGATCGCGTCGGAATGGCTCGCCGTTGTCGAGATAGGCTCCGATGACCGAAGTTTCCAGATAAAGCGTCTTCTTCATAATCGTCGCAGACAGATTCTAACACAAAAGGCCCGAGGCAGGCGGTCAGCTTTTCCGCCTGTCGAATTTGAATGCCTTTTGCCGGGGTTATTTCTTTTCCGCCGGAGGCGAGTGAGGCTTGAAGCGCACCTGCGCGCGATTGAAATCAATCGTGATGCGGAAGTTGCGCAGGAAGTCTCCGCCCAGTATGCCGCTCTGCTCGAAACCGCTGGTTTCGTTTATGGCGTCGAAGTTCAGTATGAGCGCGCGCATGTTGGTCTGGTTGAGGTCGGCCACGCGGCAGTTGCGAATGAAGAGCAGTTCGACGTTTTCTGTAATTCCGGCAGCGCCGATGACGCGGGCGGTTTGCCCTTTGATTATGTTCTCGCTCATCTTCAGCCGTTCGACCGCTGCTGTTGAAATGACCGTAGAGCTCGCTCCTGAATCGAGTATGGCGTTTATGAGATGCGCGCCATCGATTTCGGTCTCGATGCTGATGAGGCCGTTCTGAGTGGTGCGAAACGGGATGACGGTGGCGTCAGTCAGCGCATCCGCTTTCAGAGGCAGGTCGTCGCGGGTGAGTCGAATGACGTGATCCTTGTAGTCGAGTTCGGCGATGAAGTGAGAGAGAATCGAAAGTCCGATGAATCCGACCGCGCGCTCTTCACTCGGTCGGTCGTTATGCCCGTGAAACGGGCGGATGAAGCAGGGAATAGCTCTCGTGCGGAAATCTCCGATCTGAAGAGAGCGTATCAGCCCATAGACTATCGGGAACTTTCCGCTGCCTCCGACGCCCTGAGAAGTGCCGCCCCGCGCTATCTCAGACACCCCGAACTGCTTGGCGATGTCCTTGCTGATGACCGTGAATCCCGATCCGGTATCGATGACGAAGGTGGCGTCTTTTCCATTGAGCTTGAGCGTCACGTAGGGCCTGCGGTCTGTTCCAAGTCGGAATGGGGTTTCGGAAAAATCCGGGCCGCTGATCTGATGCACCTGTATGCCTGAGAGTTGACGATAAAAATCGATCAGCCCGCGAATGCGTTCTCTGCGCTCGGTGTCGGTCCTGGGAGCGATGACCAGAAACTGTTCGTAGGCATCGGCGGCCTCGTTAAACATTTCAAGGCGGGAAGAAGCCCGCGCTATGGTTATGAGATAATCCGGCTCGGTCGAGTCGAGCGTCAGAGCCTGAAAAGCCTTAGCGCGCGACTCTCTGGCCCGGCCCTCGTAGTAATCGATTTCGGCAGCCGCCCCATAGGCCATCGGCTCTTTGGGGTCGAGTTGGTAGGCTTGAATCAATTCCTGCACGGCGTGGCTCACGAACCCGCTTCTGAGCAGCGACATCCCGGCAAGCGCGCGGGCGCGCGCGCTTTCAGGATTGGTCTTCAATGCCAGGGTTGCCTCATCGTAGCAGAGGCGATAATCCTGAATTTTCAGATAAGCGAGCGAAAGCCCGAGGCGGGCTTGAAGGTTCGATGCGTCTTTTTCGAGAAGTTCTTTGTAAATCGCTATGGCCTTGTAATATTCGCCTGCGCGTATGGCCTTCCTGCCGTCCTTGAGCGCGTTGTTTGCCTGATCGCTGGTCTGGCGTTGAAGGGCTGCTGTCGTAAAAGGCAGGAGGGCGAGGGTCAGCCAAAGCAGTAGGAGGGTCAGACGAGGGAGTCGCTGGATGCTGCTGGACTTCATTTCAGAATTTCCCCGGTCTTGGTGTACCACAAAAGCAGATCGAGTTCGTCGAAATCTATATCGACGGACTCGGCGAACCGCTTCATTTTTTCTTCCGTCTCGACGTACCTCTTTTTCGTCGAGGGCGGTTTGGGATCATCGATCACCGAGAACTCAGCGAGCCTGGCCAGTACGTGCTTGTCGAGTATGGCGTACCCGCGACAGCCCACATTGCGCAGGAAGTGACTTCCTTCCTTGTAGCCGATGCCGCGAACGCGCGGGTTTGCCGAAAAAAAATCTCTGCGCGACTCCGCCTTCTCAAACCCTGCAAGCAACTCTCGCATGCGAAGGCCGCAGTGCTCCTTCAAATACTCGCGCGTCTGGTAGACGTAATCTCCCCGACCGTCGGGCCAGCGGTGTCTGCCGGCAAGCGCGCGCTGAATATCGGGTCGAGAACCGGTCATCAGCACGGGACGGACGCTTTCGACACATCGCAACCCCATGCGGGCGCTGGCCCCGGCAGTGTAGATGCAGAAGGTGAGTTCTTCAAAGAGCCTTTCGTCCCCGGCCTCCCGGCCTACCTCATCGAACTCGGCGAGCCTTGCTCTGATCTCGCCTCGTTTCTGTTGATAAATCTCTTTGATCTGTTCGACATTCACTCAAGGTCAGCCTTCCCGTAACGACCTCGAAAATTCTAGGACTGCCGGAGGTGAAAGTCAATAAACTCGTTTTCAGACCGGATGATTATGAGGAAACCAACCATAAGAGAAAAATCACAAAAAAATACGGAAGGGTTCCTCGGGCGAGTTACCCCTTCCGTTTTCTGCGTCCCTTCAATGGTTGTGTCCCTCAACCAGAGAAGAAGAGGAGGTTATTTGACAGCCACAATCCAAATTCCCTCATGGTTGCCGAGTTGGGCCGCACTATATCAAAGTACCTTTTTGAGAGGAATACCCCATTCCCGGAAAAGCAAAGAATTGTATCGTGTGCCGCCAGGCAAGAACTCTGGTTTTCTGCGCCATTCTGTTCCGGCTTGATTTGGGGCCGCAAATGTTGGATTATTTGGCTTCTGATGAGCCAGGTCTACCAGATAGTGAGGGCGATTTGCTCCACTGTCGAGGTTTTCTCTCTGCGCGAGGGGGACCGCGCCTCGGCTCAGGTGGCTTGCGAACTGGGCAACAACTGTTTTTCCTTCCGTGTTCGGGAGCCGGTGCTTGAAATGGTCTCGTTTGAGGAGTTCCTTGAGCGCCCCACAAGCTACGGCATCCCCCTCCTGTTTCCATTTCCCAATCGATTGCGGGACGGGCGATTCAGGTTTCGTGGTCAAAGCTATTCCATCAATCCGCCGCGTCACGGGCTGGTTCGAGACAAGGCATGGAAAGTCCTCGAGGCAGGCGCGTCAAACCAACAGGGCGCGTGGGTGAGATCAGCCATAGATGCCTCGGACTATCCCGATCAGATGCTTCGACAGTTCCCGTTCCCTTTCCGTCTGGAAGTGACCTGGAGGTTGAAGGACGGAAGGCTTGAGATGGAAGCGGTGGCTCAAAACACCGGCCAGGAAGACATGCCTGCGGGCTTCGGAATCCATCCCTATTTCAGACGCCCCGTCAGGGGACGCCTGCTCGTTCCTGCTCACAAAAGATGGGAACTCGTCGACAGCCTGCCGACTGGAAACCTGCTCGATGTCGAAGGCAGTTACGATCTCAGAAACGGGGCAGATATCGCGGGACTCCAACTCGACGACATTTTCACCGATGTGATCGCCGACTCAGATGATATCGCGCGCTGCCGGCTCGATGATCTCGAAAACCTTTTGAGGACGGAGATTGAATTCAAAGCCTCGGAGTTTCCCGATGTCGTCGTCTACACGCCTCCCGCTCCTCGCGCGGCCCTTTGCCTGGAGCCTAACACCTGCCCGACCGACGCATTCAATCTCCATGACCGGGGGATAGCAAGCAACGTCATCGTCCTCGGAGCGGGCCACCAGGTTCGATTCAAAATATCGATTGGCGAGCGACGGATCGCCGGATGATAAAAGACGCTCGCTATTCACGTCTCGACATCATAGACAGTCCAGAAGCCCTCGACAGGGCCTAGCCTCAGCCCGTTGTCCCACATGGAAAAATCGGGGCTGTCGTCGAGCGAAAGATTGCGAGTGATTACAGGCTCGTCCGAGTCCTCCCAGTCGAAACGGCCCCAGCCCAGAAACACAGCGGTGAATTCGCCCTCAAGCCCGCAGTCCTTGAAAGTCACCCGGTAGCGACGGCCCTGCTGCATCGAGTCTCTGTCGATGTCTTCGATCATTTTCATCCTTCGCAAAAAAGGCGCGACGACCGGTCGCCGCGCCCCATGATTTTACTGTGCGATCAGTTACCGCGTCAGTTCATCGGCCAGTTCCCGCGCGTCGTAGACCTTGCGCAATGCTTCGATCATCCCGCGCGAATCGACCGCTACGGCGCGATTCTGCGTCTGGTCGTAGACGAAATTGCCGACCAGCGAATAGATGTTGCCGTCGAATATGAGGCCGACTATCTCTGCATTTTTGTTTATCACCGGCGAGCCGCTGTTGCCGCCTATGATGTCATTGGTGGTCGCAAAATTGAAAGGCGCGCGAAGATCGAGCGAAGATTTCTTCTCGACCCATCGCTGCGGAAGTTTGTAGGGCGGCTTGTTGGCGAACTTGTCAGCCCGCTCGTAGAGTCCCGCGAAACTGGTGAACGGCGCTATCCACCGTCCCCGCTCTTCGTACCCTTTCACCGCGCCGTAGGAAAGCCGCAGGGTGAAAGTAGCGTCCGGGTAGAGCCGGTCGCCTTCGGTTTCGAAAAGAGCGCGGGCGATTCTGGCATAGTTAGTCCGCTCGTTGCTCTGAACTTCTATTTCGTATCGCTTCCTCAGCGCGCGCGCCTGCTCATCGATGCTGCGCGCAAGCCGGATCATCGGATCCGAGGACTCTTCGATGGCCTTGATTCCTCCCGCCGCCAGATGCTTGCGATAAGATAGGTCTTTGAGTTTCGTCCCATCGATGAGTTCGGCAGCGCGCTCGGCAGGACTCTTGCCTGCAAGCACCGTTTTCACCGTCGCATCATCTGCGCCAAGTTCATCGCGCAAAAAAGAGAGCGAATCAGCGAGAGCGAATTTTTCGAAATCCTCATAAACCGGCGCGGGCGAAGAAAAGCCCATTTCAAGAGACGGTCTTCGCGCATCGGTGTATTCCGGCAGACGTTCGGCATCGGGCCGGGCGCTTTCGTAGGCCAGCCGCACCAGCGTCCGACCGACTTGAAACAGAGAGGAGTTCAACCCTGCGCCTCTTTCGAGAAGTGTGTACTGTCGAAAATAAGCGGTCAGGTCTTTGCGCCCTCGGGCTATCGCGTCCCACGCCTCGCCGTACTGCTTCTGCTTGCGGGGGTCAGCGGCGATCTTCTGACGCAGCGCCTGCTCGTCTTTGAGCTTCTTTCGAATGAGCGCGCTGTCCTTGAGTCCTTCGTATTGTCCCTGATATGCCTTGAGCGAATTTTCTATCGAGAGCAGTTCCTCCTGAGCGCGGCGGGCCTGTTCTTCGCCGCGCGCGCTGTAGAGGTTGAGCATTTGTCGCTCGCGCCCGAGCAGTCGGAGCGTGAAGGGGAGGCCGGCGTCTCTGAGGTATTCCAGATGCGCGACCGTGTTGAGCCGGGCGGTAGACCCCGGATGGCCGGAGACGAAAACCAGGTCGCCTTCCTTAGCCCCTGCCTTCGACCACTTGAAGTAATTTTCCGTCCTCATCGGCTGGCCGTTTTCATAGACGCGGAAGAAAGCCATATCGAGGTCGAAGCGCGGGAAGTTGAAATTATCCGGGTCGCCCCCGAAGAAAGCCGTGTCGAGTTCAGGGGCGAACACGAGCCGCACATCCGTATAGACCTTGTAGCGATAGAGATTGTACCTTCCGCCCTGATAGAGCGTGACCACATCGGAGCGAAGCCCTGTCTGTTGGCGCGACTCTTTTTCGATGGCCGCAGTCTCGGCGCGTCGCGCCGAGGCTGCATCGGCTGCTGACATCTCCGGCTTGACTGCGCCCTGAACGCGGTCGGTCACGTCTTCTATGCCGACGAGCACGTTGAGTTCGAGATCAGGAGCTTTGATTTCTTCAGCGCGGGTGCGGGCATAGAAACCTTCCTTGAGATAATCCTTTTCGGCGGCGCTGATTTTCTGCAAGGTGTCGGAAGCGATGTGGTGGTTGGTCATCACGAGCCCGTCTGCGGAGACGAAAGAGCCTGACCCGCCGTTGTTGAACCGGACGGACGCGAGTTGAACTTTTTTAAGCCAGCCGTCGGTCACCTCGAATCCGTATCGCCGTTTGATTTCGGCTCGCGGCACATTGTTGAAGGGCCACATCCCTTCATCGGCGCGGGTAATATCGAGCATGGAAAGGGCGATGAGCGCGGCTAATATCGAGCAAAAAACTTTTTTGAATTTCATCTTTGATCCTCGAGGTGAAAGGTTTTCTGAAATTACTGGTTTATCATCCGACACCGGCAACAAAAAATGAGGGCGAGTCGTTTTCGCCTCGCCCTCTACCATTCCGCTCACTCTTGGAGAAGAGATGGCAGTGCTCTGCTGCCTGCCGCATTTTAGCAAAGATCAATCCCCGCGCACCATAAAATATTATTCGGTGGATGAGCCTATTCGAATACCTCGGCCACGCTGCAACGAAAACCGGGGATGACTTCCTGACCTTCGAGCGTGTCCGCAACGGTGAGTATTTTTATATTTGTCAGCGAGCGATAAACGGCGACAGTCTGATGTCTGGGATTGACGACCCATACCATCGATGCTCCGCTTTCAAGATATTCGTGAACTTTTTCTTCGACTTCCTGAGCGGCATCGCCGGGGCTTAATACTTCGACGGCAAGATCAGGCGCTCCGATCCAGTAAGATTTGGGCCTGCCTTCAGGAGGTATGCGCTCGCGGCGCACAAAGGCGATATCAGGCGCGCGCACCGTATCGGGATTGATTGCAAGCTTGAATCCCGTCTTGGCCCCGAACACGACGCCGAGTTTGTTTGCTTTGACGTGGTACCCAAGCGGCACTGTCAGATTGACGACGACGGCTCCATACTCTCCCCCCGTAGGTGACATCTTTTTCAATTCTCCTTTCACAAGCTCGTAGCCGGAGCTTTTCGAACCCATACGGAAGAGTTCCTCGGCAGTCATCAGTTGTGTTGCTGTGCTCATCTTTCCCTCCTCGTCAAACCCTCAGCGACTCGACCAGAAGGATCGAAATCGCAGCGGGCGTGATGCCCGGTATGCGCG
>CAZPQE010000041.1:0-12328 GCA_964588615.1 uncultured Clostridia bacterium
GCACAGATAAAGCCAGGCTCCTGGTCAATATCGAGTCTCACTTTCAATCACACCCCAGGCAGTCGAAACCTGATTGAGCAAGCTTGCTCTGCCGGTTCGCCATGCTAAACTCTCTTGCTATGTCCAGTCAGCGTGTTCTCATAGTCGATGACGAAGAAGTGGCCCGAAAGGGATTGAGCGAACTCATCACAAGCTGGGGCTACGAAACCGAGATGGCCGCCGACGGGCGCGAAGCTCTCGATCAGATCGAAGGCTTCGCTCCGCTGGTCATCATCACTGATGTGGTGATGCCCAATATGAACGGCTTCCAGTTGCTCGAACGTGTCCGCAGAGACCGGCCCGACGCCACCGTCATACTGCTCACCGGCCAGGGGTCGGTCGAGGCGGCCATCAGATCGGTCAAGGATCAGGGCGCTTTCTACTATTTCGAAAAACCAATCGATACCCGCAAGCTTCAACTCGTGCTCAAAAAAGCAGCCGAGCATTCGAGCGCGCGAAACGAAAACGAACTCCTGCGCCGACAACTGCGCGAGTACGGCGCGTTCGGCGATATGGTCGGAAACTCGGAGGCGATGCGACGAATCTACACTTTGATAGAGCAGGTCGCGCCGAGTTCGGTTTCGGTGCTCGTGACGGGCGAGTCGGGCACGGGAAAAGAGATGGTCTCGCGGACGATTCACAAACTCAGCCCGCGCGCCGGTCAGCCGTTCATCGCCATCAACTGCGCCGCCGTTCCTGAAACTCTCATGGAATCGGAACTCTTCGGACATGAGCGCGGCGCGTTCACCGGCGCAGCCGAGAGGCGCGCGGGATGCTTCGAGTTGGCCAACAGCGGCACGCTGCTTCTGGATGAAATAGCCGAGATGCCCGTCCTGCTTCAGGCCAAGCTCCTTCGCGTGCTCGAAGACAAGCGAGTGCGCCGGTTGGGCGCCTCCAGAGAGATGGAGGTCGATGTGCGGGTCATCGCCGCGACCAACAAAGACCCGTACAAGGCGGTCGAAGAAGGGAACCTGCGCGAGGACTTGCTCTACCGCCTCAACGTCATTACAATCAAGCTGCCCCCGCTGAGAGAGCATCGTGAAGACATCCCGCTGCTCGTTCAGCACATGACAGACGAGATGAGTCGCCGACATGGCAGGACGCCTCGTTTGATTTCGACCGAAGCGATGGAAGCGTTGCTGGGGTACAACTGGCCCGGCAATGTCCGAGAGCTTCGCAATGTGATCGAAAGAGCGGTCGTCATCTGCCAGGAAGAACAAATCGAAAAGCGTCACCTGCCTGCTCGCATCACAGGCCAGTCACCCTCACCTGCCACTGACTCTTTGACTATACCCATCGGCATGCCGCTCGATGAAGTCGAGCGAAAGGTCATACTCTGCACGCTGGCGCGCTCGGATTACAACAAGACCCGCACTGCCGAAACTTTGCGCATAAGCCTCAAGACGCTGCACAACAAGCTGAAGGCATACCGCGAGGCTGGCGAAGAACAGGTTGAGTGAAGCATGGCAATAACGGCAACAGCAGGAAAGCAACTCGTCGGGCAGCACGAGGCGCAGTCAGCAGCCGCAAGAGGTTTTCTGTCCTGGCCCAGGCCCGGAGTCCGCGCCCGTCAGATCGCACTCATCACCGTGCTGGTAGCCCTGGTCGTCTCAGTAACCACCATTGCCAACATTGCTTATCTCACCGGCGTGGTAATCAGCGGCACTCAGGATCAGGCGCGTCAACTCTCAGACCAGATAACCTATGCGATACGTCAGGAACTCGCTCACGACATCTCCGTCAACAATCCGAACCCTTACGCCGAGCTTGCCAAAGAACAGTCCGAAGTCCGTCGGCTGATGGAATCGATCATCGTCACCTCCGACCCGATAATCTATCTCTACCTCACCAACGCCGGCGGAGAGATAATAACCGACCCCGACGGCAGGCTTGAGCTTGCGGCCAACCGGCACATGATCGGAGATGTTTCGGCAGACATGCCCGACCTCAGCGCGCTGGCCAGCCAGAGCGCGTACAGTCAACTTTACCAGGTGTTTTTGGGCGCGAAGGTTTACGAGTATCGAAAGCATCTGACAGGGGATGACTCGCTGCCGGGCGAGTTGCGCATAGGCGTGTCGGCAGTCGCCATTCGCCGCGAAGTCCTCCGCCCCATAGTGACCAACCTGTTCATCGGTTTGCTCGCTTTGCTCGGCGCGACCATCGTGGCCATCACCTCGGCAAACCTGCTGCTGAGACCTCTGAAAGCCATCTCGACGAGCATCGAGAAACTTGAGCGCGGCGAGCAGCCAGCGTCTTCGCCCAAACCCAATCTGGCCCGTGACAACGCGGTGTCGGGGGTGACTACGCGACTGCGGCAGTTGGGAGAGCGGCTCGCTGGAGAGCGAAGCGAGCTTGAGATGATGCGCGGGCGGCTCCGCCAGGTCATCAGCCATCTGGAAGAACGTCTGCTTTTGATAAACCGCGAAGGCCGCGTGATACTGGCCAGCCCCGATGCTGAAAGACTGCTCGGCATACGTGAGAACGAGATTACCGGGCTGAGGATCGATGAAGTTCTCGGAGCCGCTCATCCGCTCGTCGACGTCATCGAGCAGGCCTTCAGCGAGCGGCGATCGGTGGCTCGCGCCGCCCTCAACGTGCCCGACGGATCGAAGACGCGCCCGCTGATTGTAAGCGTCCAGTACATAGAAGACGCCGGAGAGCCCGTCGGCGCGCTCATCAGTCTGCGCGATTACGAATCGTTTCAGAGGTTCGAAACCCAGTGGGACCTTGCGCAGAAACTCGCCGACCTCGGTCGCATCACCAGCGGCATCGCTCACGAAGTCAAAAACCCGCTCAACGCCATGGTGATCCATCTCGAAATTCTGAGATCGAAGATCGAATCGGGAAGCGGAAACCCGGCGCCTCAGATCGAAATACTCGATTCGGAAATCAAGCGGCTGGATCGAGTCGTGCAGACGTTTTTGAATTTCACCCGACCCGTCGACGTTCGACTCCGCCCCCTTGACCTCAACGCGATAGTCAATCAGGTGGTGCTGCTGGCTTCGACCGAAGCGGTCGAGCGCGGAGTGACCATCAACCGCGAGTTCGCGGACGGACAACTGATGGTCAAGGGCGACACCGACCTGCTCAAGCAGGCATTGCTCAACATCATTATCAACGGGTGTCAGGCCATGCCCGAAGGCGGCCCGCTGAAGGTTACGACCCTTCGCGGAGAGGACAGCATGGCCCGAATAAGGATTTCAGATCGCGGCATAGGCATCCCCGCAGAATCGCGGGATCGCATATTCAATCTCTATCACACGACCCGCAAAGGCGGCTCAGGCATAGGGCTGGCTCAGGCATACCGCGCCCTCCAGCTTCACAACGGCCAGATTCGCTTCGAGAGTGAAGTGGGCGTCGGCACGACTTTCGAAATCATTCTCCCACCGTTGAATTGATCGGCATCGAAAAAGGAAGTTGGTAGTCCCGCCTTCAGGCGGAAGAAGCGACCAACGAAATTTCTATCTCAAGCTCGCGCTGCGATATTTCCCCCAACTCTACACCTTTTCGTGCGGCCACCTGCGCATAAGGTCAGCCGCATTTCTTCTGCACAAAAAAAACTTCTCACAGGCATACTTGCGGCTGCGGGATTTCATCATACCTGCGCTTTTGAAAGAGAATGAAGCAGATGGGTTTATTGGAGGAGCTTTTATGAACGCGCGATATTTCAAACGAGCAATCGCACTGGCCACCGCCGCGCTGCTGTTGAGCGCAACCTTTGCCGGAGCGCAGGATCAGCAGGATATTCTCAAGATCACCCGGCCCCAGGTCTCTGATAAACAGAGCCTAAGGACCGCCCCCATAATTCAGCTTGACCGCGCTTCGGCATTTCATCGTATGAATCCCTTCGCGGTTTCTTCGCAAAGGAGAGCGACCACTCGCCACAAGACGAAGGCCGACCGCGAAGCTGCGAAGGCTCGTTCGCGCGTGGCAGCCTCGGCCCCCTCGCTGCAGAGCTTCGGAACGGGCGGCGGCGATATTTTCGAGCGCGAGCCTAATGACACGCTGGCGCAGGGAGTCTCGCTCCCGGTCAACATCTTCGGCGAGATAAGCCGCGACTTCGACGTCGACTACTTCGCCTTCCAGTCGCTTGCCGGGCAACAGGTGACGATAGAAGCTTTCGCCGCCAGGTATTCGGGATCGGAACTCATAGCCGACATCGCGCTGTTCGATAGCGACGGCGACCTCATCGATGTCGAAGTCGGAGATGAGGACGATGACCCGGTGATCCGTTACACTTCTTCCCGCGATGAAGTTCTGATAGCGGGCATCCGCGACATCGAAGATTTCGGCGGGTCGGATATGGATTACATGCTCAACATCACTCGCGGAGTCGATGTCGAAGAAGACGAACCCAACGACTCTTTCGCTCAGAGCCTCCCCCGACCATCGGTGACTGTCTTCGGCGAGATCGAAGACGATGACGATGTTGATTTCTACAGTTTCAACGGCAACGCCGGCCAGACCCTTATAGTCGATGTCGATGCCGAGGTGCTGGGATCGAGTCTCGATTCGGAGATAAACCTCAGCGACCCGTCGAGCGGAGTGGAGTTCTTCTACAACGATCAGTTCGACGGAGACGACTCTCGCTTCAACATAGTGCTGCCTTACACGGGCCGTTACGTCATCGGGATAGCCGGATCGGACGGCGACTCGGACGGCTTCTATCGCCTCAACATCTCGCTGGTTTCATCTTCGGGCGCTCCGCTCATAAACCGCCTGACCAGGAAATCGAGCAAGTCAGTGGAAGTCGGCGGCAACGGATTTACCCGCGACAGCGTCATCGAGATCAACGGCAGACCGGTTCGTACGACTTATGTCAACTCTTCGGTGCTGAGAGCGAAAGTGAAAGCGAAAACCAACGATATGTACACGGTGGCCAATTATCCTGACTTGCGCAGATCGAACCCCTTGCTCTATCGCTGACTCTGAACTTCGATCCGCGCTCTGAACTCCTTCCGGCTGTCTGGCCGGGAGGAGTTTTTCCTTTCCGCAACCGCCGGATTATTGACACGCGCTTTATGATTGAATCAGCAGAGATTCGTGAATGCCCCTGAGATGATCGCGTGTCAGAGAAGTAAAGGCTAGTAGTGAAAGAGAGAAGATGCTGCGGCAATTGGCTTTCGATCAAAGCGAGATTTTGCCCGCGCTGCGGCAGGCCGTTTGAACTCCTCACGGCCTTCGACCAGCCGTCAGCGACCCGCAGCGAATCGATCAAACGGGTCGAAGAGATAGCCATCGACCAGCTGTCGGCAAGAGACAATCTGCTGATTCAAACCAGAAACAGCACCTACAGCTTCTCGGTCATCGATCCCATCAACCGGGTCGGGATACTTTCGGGCGGGGCCGACGAGCGCGACCAGGAAGTCACGCTGGTGGGGATGAGGAGCGAAGACGACCGGGGAGTGAGTAGCGATTACTCGCGGCTGAGGACTCACTCCTCCGCGCTGTTTTATTTCAGCGTCGGCAACACAGTCAGGAGCCTCATCACCTCGACCATCACCAGCCTGGTTCATATCAAAAGCAACCGCCCCGCTTCGCGCAACACCCTGGCCTGATTTCAACCTTCACTTCGCCGCCTTCTTCTCCGAAAGCCACTTGCGAAACTCGTCTGCCAACCCGATAGAGCAAAGCGTGTTTGGATTGGGCTTTATGGAATCAATCGTGTAGCTGCCCGCCTCGATGCCGTCTTTTATGCACACACCGCCGGGGCTTGAGAACGCGCATTCGAGCACCGCCTGATAGCCGAGCATTGAATGGCGCGCAAGAGGATTGAAGTATTCGAGACCCTCGCCATAGAACGCTATCAGATAGGCCGCTCCGACGTGCTGGTAATCGATCAGCCCGAGTATGTCGCCCGGCAAACATGGAACCACGTCGTAGGTGTTCTGAACCCTCAAAGTGCTGGTGTCTGCGCTTTGCTGCGGAGGCTGGCTTTCGTAGAGCGAAACCCAGTTCTTCTCTCCGACCATGGGGCTTGCATAATTGTAATTTGCCGCCCAGATGCCGCCGTAGGTCGAAAGCGCGAGATCGAGCGTGAAAAGCTCGCTCAACGCTCCGCCCAGGCTGTGCCCCGTCACGTACATCGAGCTTACAGGCTTGCCGGAGATCTGGTACTTCTCGATCAGGGCGAAAAGCTGGTTCTGCATCGAAGGCGCGGTCTGAGTGCTAGAAGTGTAGATGCTCCAGAACCCGCTGGCTACGGTGGCATCGACCGGCGAGCCTGCGCCCCAGGGTACGAATGAAGTGGTGAAGGCATACAAATCTTCCAGCCCGTCCCAGATCGAGTCCGTGCCGCGAAACGCGAAGATGTAGTTGTAGGGAGAGGCTTGAGAGCGAAAGACCACTCCGAACTCTTCAGTGTGATGGCTGAAGATGTAATCCGTGCCGGTGAAGGTATCGATGAAATCATAACCCTGCGGCGGCGCTACCTTGTTCCCATCGAACGGGTTGTATGCCTGAAGGCTGGCGTCGGCCAGCAGGAGCGCCCTCTGTTGATCGATCTGAGTCGTTACAGTCATAGTCTGATCTCCTGTTTGCCTGAATTGAACTGTCGGAATGATGCTGCCGGGCGACATTGTGATGCTTCATCCCGGTGAAGTCAAGCCCGCTCAGGCGATAATCACCACTTTTCGAGCTTGTAGAAAATCTCAGACCACTCTCGCGCCCTCCCGACCCTCTCTCCCGGCTTGAATCAACCCGCGCCTGCGCTTATGATCGCTCCGTTGTCTGCGCGCCGAATGTCAGATCTCCTTTCTCAGTTGGAGGTGATATGGATCGTCGGGAATTCCTCAAATCGAGCGCGGGGCTGCTGGTGGCTTCGCGCAGCCTAGCATCGGAGCTTTTTCAGACTCGCCCGCGAGTGGGACTCATCGGCAGCGGGTGGTACGGAAAGCTGGACCTGTTCCGGCTCATACAGGTCGCGCCGGTCGAAGTGGTCTCCATCTGCGACGTTGATTCGCGCATGCTCTCGGATGCCGCCGAGATGATCGCCGCCCGTCAGGCGTCCAGGAAGCGCCCGCGCACATACTCGGATTATCGACAGATGCTGAGGGAAAAAGACCTCGACATCGCGCTCATCGCCACGCCCGATCACTGGCACGCGCTTCCATTCATCGCAGCCTGCGAGGCGGGCGCCGACATTTATGTTCAGAAACCCATCAGCGTCGATATAGTCGAAGGTCAGGCGATGGTCGCTGCCGCCCGCCGGCACAAGAGGGTGGTGCAGGTCGGCTTGCAGCGACGCTCCACTCCGCACCTGGTCGAGGCGCGCGACCGCTTTATACGCGAAGGCAAGCTGGGCAAGGTCGGTCTGGTCGAGACCTACTGCTACTATCACATGCGCGCCAGAGAAAATCCGCCCGACTCGGCTCCGCCCCCTCACCTCGATTACGAGATGTGGACCGGGCCTGCTCCGATGCGCCCTTACAACCCGCTGGTGCATCCGCGAGGCTGGCGTGCGTTTATGGAGTACGGCAACGGGATACTCGGCGATATGTGCGTTCACATGCTCGACACGGTTCGCTGGATGCTCGGACTCGGCTGGCCCCGGCGGGTCTCATCGACCGGAGGAATCAACGTCGACCGGGGCAGCAAGTCGAACATACTCGACACTCAGGTTGCGACCTTCGATTTCGACGACCTTACGGTCATCTGGCAGCATCGCACCTGGGGTCATCCCAATGATCCGAATTATCCCTGGGGCGCTACCATCTACGGCGACCGGGGCACGCTCAAAGCCAGCGTCCACAGCTATGATTTCATCCCCGCCGAAGGGCAGGCAATTCATCGTGATGTGACCTACGAACTGGATCAGTACCCGGAAGATCGCACCGAAAAAGACCTCGAACGTCACGTCGCGCCCGCCATTCGCCATCACATGCAGGATTTTCTCAAAGCCATCGCCGCGCGCTCCCGGCCCGTCGTAGACATCGAAGAAGGCCACATCTCGACGGCCAGTTGCATACTGGCCAACATCTCGCAGCAGACGGGCCGCGCGCTCCGCTGGGATGCGACAAAGCAGATGGTCATCGGCGACGATGAGGCAAATCGCCTGATGCGCCGTAAGTACCGCGCGCCGTGGGTTCACCCCGAGCCGTAGCCTGTCGATCATGCTCCGGGGGCGAGGAACGAATCCTTCGCAGGTCGTGGCCGCAATGTTGCAGTCGTTGATGTACAACCGTCGGCCAGCCTGTTGGCTCTCTCAGAGGAGTAACTTTTCCATGGACATAAACCCGATTCCGCGCCGCACAGTCCGACGAAATACCACCGCATCGATTTCCGCAAGGTTGGCGTCTCTCCTGGCATTGGCTCTTCTGCTTGCGTCCGACTCGGCGGCAATTGCCCAGGACTCATCCGCTCTGGCGCAGGGTCAGCCCGCAGAGCGCGACCTTGCCGAAGGCCAGACTCACAACTACCAGATCGCTCTGCTTTCCGGTCAGTTCGTCGAAGTGGCAGTCGATCAGCGAGGCATCAACCTTGCAGCCGCTCTCTACGACGCCGACAACAAAAGACTGGCAGGATCGAACCGAGTCGCGGGGACGAAAGGATCGGAAAGGATTCTGTGGATAGCCGAGCAGGACGGAAGCTTTCGACTCGAAGTCCGCGCCGTCGAGCGAACGGCCTCTGCCGGAAAATATCAGGCGAGGATAGAAAGCCTGCGCCAGGCTTCTTCCCAGGACAGAACGCGGCTGGCCGCTCAGTCGGCTTATCTGGACGCATTGCAGATGCTCTCGCAGACGACGGTCGAATCATTTCGCAAGGCGGCGGAAAAACTCGAAGAGTGTGCGCGGCTGTGGCTGGAAGCCGGCGACCACTCAGGACGGGGATATGCGCTCCTGTCGCTGGCAAACGTCAACTACGATCTCAGAAATCTGGACAAGTCTCTTGGCAGTCTCAATGATGCGCTGCCGCTCTTCAAATCGCTCGGCGACGAGCCGGGACAATTGCAGGCAGTCAACCTCACCGGAACCGTTTATCTGCGGCTGGGAGAGATGCAGCGAGCCATAGACAACTACACCGAGTTGCTCCGTCTCAGCCGCAGCCTCGGAGACCGCCTCGTCGAATCGACGGCGCTCAACAATATCGCGCTGGTTTATGATCGCTGGGGCGAGAGGCAAAACGCACTGAATTTCTATAACCAGTCGCTGGCCATCAACCGCGCCATCGGCTTCCCTCAGGGAGCGGCCTTGAGGCTGCGGAACATCGGCGTAGTCTATGCCGGGATGGGCGACTGGCAGGCGGCGCTCGACAACTACAACGAGGCGTTCTCGATTTACCAGTCGCTCAATGATCGCGGGCATCAGGCCGATATGCTCAACAATATAGGTTTGATTTACTACTATCTTGGCGACAATCAAAGCGCGCTGACTTTTTTGAACCAGTCGCTCGAAGGATGGAAAGCCCTGGGGACGGGCACGGTTTCCGAGCAGGCGACCGCCCTCAACAACATCGCCAACATCTATGCCTCGATCGACGACGCGCCCAAAGCGATAGAATTCTACAACCAGTCGCTCCGCCTCCGCCCCGACACTCCCAACGACCGAAGGTGGAAAGCCATAACGCTGGTCAATCTCGGAAAGACATACCAGGATATGGGAGACGCGCAAAAGGCGATAGAGTATTGCAACCAGTCGCTCCCGCTCTGGCAGGCGACAGGCGAGCGCCAGGGCCAGGCGGCTGCCCTGACCAGCCTCGGATTGATTTACAACTCCGAGGGCGACAATGCCAAAGCTTTCGAATCGCTCCAGCCCGCCCTGCAAATGAGCAGAGAGGTCGCCGACCGTCCGGGCGAGGCGCTCACGCTCTACGCTCTGGCCCGAGTCGAACGAGACCGGGGCAACCTCGCAGAGGCGCGCCCGCACATCGAGGCAGCGATTGAAATCATAGAATCCCTGCGCGACCGCATCGGCAGCCAGGAGTTGCGCGCCTCATACTTCGTGACGGTGCAGAAGTATTATTCGTTTTACACCGACCTGCTCATGCAGATGAACAAACGCGATCCTCAAAGCGGACTCTCAGCCGAAGCTCTGCAATCGAGCGAACGAGCGCGGGCGCGCACTCTGCTGGAGATGCTTGCCGAAGCCGGAGTCGATATCCGGCAGGGAATCGATTTGGATTTGCTCGCCCGCGAGCGCGCGCTTCAACAGGTGATCGTGGCCAAATCAGGAAGGCTGACCCGAATGCTGGTCACCGGAGTGGTAAAGGAACAAATCTCGGCAGCCAGAAAAGAGATCGACCAGATGATGTTGGAATATCAAAAAGTTCAGGCGAGCATTCGCGCCGCAAGCCCTCGTTATGCCGCGCTCACTCAGCCGCAGCCCCTGAGCCTCAAGGACATTCAACAGCGCGTGCTCGACCAAGACACTCTGTTTCTGGAATATTCCCTCGGCGAAGAAAGAAGCTATCTCTGGGTGGTGTCGCCGACTTCGCTCTCAAGTTTCGAGCTTCCCAAAGAAGCCGACATAGAAAAAGCTGCGCAGCTTTATTACAAGCTGCTGATAGCGGCTGATCAGCGCAGGGCCGGAACGCAAACAGATTCGACTTCCGTCGAGCTTGCGGAAGTGGGCGCGGCATTGAGCCGAATGCTGATAGAGCCTGCCGCATCGCTGCTCGGAAACAAGCGCCTGCTCATCGTGGCCGATGGAGCTTTGCATTACATTCCGTTTTCGGCCCTGCCCGCTTCCTCGGCCCGGCAGAAGGAATATCGCCCGCTGATCGTCGATCACGAAATCGTGACTTTGCCCTCAGCCTCGACGCTGGCCGTTTTGAGGCAGGACACGGCGGGGCGAAAACCGGCGGAAAAAACTCTCGCGGTTCTGGCCGATCCCGTCTTCACGAGGGACGAGAGGATCAAAGCGCCCGGCGCTGCGACGAAGGAAGAAACCCGCAGCGCAACTCGCGGATTGCGGATCAAAACGGCAAAGGCTGAATTTCAGACTCAACTCGGAACCGGGCAGTCAGGCATCCCGCGATTGCCCGGCACGCGCGAGGAGGCTCGCGAAATACTCTCGTTGGTCGATGAATCAGAGAGCCTGGCGGCGCTCGACTTCGCGGCCAGTCGAGAGACGGCCACCAGCGGGGAATTGAGCCGCTATCGCTATGTCCATTTTGCGACTCACGGGCTGCTCGACACCCGACACCCGAATCTGTCGGGGATAGTGCTTTCGCTCATCGATGAAAAAGGCCAGGAGCAGGATGGGTTCCTGCTGGCTCACGAGATTTACAACCTCCAGCTTCCTGCCGAACTCGTCGTCCTCAGCGCGTGTCGCACAGGGCTTGGCAAACAGATGAGGGGCGAAGGAGTCATGGGGCTGACTCGCGGATTGATGTACGCAGGAGCGGCGCGAGTTGTGGTCAGCCTCTGGGACGTGGCCGACGAGCCTACAGCCAGATTGATGGCCCGTTTCTATCGACAGATGCTCAAGCGCAATCAGCGACCGGCTGAGGCGCTTCGAGCCGCGCAGGTTTACATGTGGAAGAAGAAGCGGTTTGCCGCTCCCTACAACTGGGCCGCCTTCGTGCTTCAGGGCGAATACAGGTGAGGCTGTAAAGGCAAAAGGCAAAAGTGGTTTTTGCCTTTCGCATTTCGAAGTTATTCTGTCAGGGTATGCAATCCGAGCAGCAGATCGAAAACATTGACACGCCCGAAGGCCATCAGAATTTCATGCGGGCGCAGTGGAAAGACTTCGCCGCTTTCGCCTGGAACAAGTACTCTGGTGCGGGCCGGGGCGCGGTGGTCATCGATTTGCGTCGCGCCACGAAAGAACTTTCAGGTCTCCGCGTTCCCGTCTTTTATGTGGCCCAGTCAAGCGAGCAGCTTGATGCGAGAGGCGGCTGGCCTGATGAGGAGATCGCCCGCGCAGTCGAAGACTACATTCCTGAAGAAGAAGTGTTGTTTCTTTTTCTGCGCCGCGACGGGCAGGCATTTCACTACATCGCTTCCGACGACCCCGCGCCTCCGCGCGCGGCGCATCAGTTGACGCGCCGCAGAAATTCCCGCTGATCACTGCGCGACAGTGTAAGCGGGCCTGGCTCTGACCTTGTAGCCTTCGCCGAGGACGTTGACTTTGATCCTTCTCGCCGCCCGGCTCTTGCTGGTATTGGTCGGATAGAATCCCAGCAGGTATTGCTGGCGCAGTTCTTTTGCGATGCGTTGAAATGCGTCTTTCAGATCACTCGTTGTGTCAGCGTACTCGATTACGCCTCCTGAAAGCTCGGCCAGTCGATGAAGGTAGGAATCAGCTTTTCGATAGGCGCGGTCGATTTCGCGTCGGTCTTTTTCGGGCAG
>CAZPQE010000041.1:12338-22262 GCA_964588615.1 uncultured Clostridia bacterium
CCGGGGTCGGGATCGTCTGAGGCGATATCGGGTTTATACTTTCTGGCCCGGCGGCGCAGCACATCCCGGCGAGTCCCGTAGCGAATGGGATAAACCACCACGTTTTCCATCTCGACTATAGCGTCGAGCGTGTCTTCATCGCTTATCTCGCTGCTTGCGGTATCGATGCCGTCGGTGAAAACAATCACCGCTTTGCGCCCTTCGACCTTTTCGAATTTTTCCCATACGGCGGTATACACCGCTTCGTAGACCTGGGTGAACTCTCCGGTTCGGATCTGAGCGAGCGAAGCGCGAAGTTGCTCCCTGTCCGAGGTCAGTTCGCAGAGCGTGCGAACCGAGTCGTTGAATTCGAGTATCATCGCGCGATCCCGATCGCGCAGATTGTCGAGGAAGGCTGTGACCGCCTGGCGTATTTGTTCGATCTGGTCTGCGGTCGAGCCGCTCGAATCGACGAGCAGCGCGACGCTGAACGGCTCATCGACTGTTTTGAATAATTCTATTTCCTGTCGCACTCCGTCTTCGTAGAGCGCGAAATCCTTTTGTTTGAGGTCGGCGACATAAGCTCCGCGAAGGTTCTTGACCGTGACCGGGACCTGAACAAGCGTGCTTTCGAGTTTTATCGGAGGATCGTCGTCTTTGCTCTTAGGGTTCTGCCGAGCCTGAGCATCGGCAAAAAAGAAAAGTATCAGGATGAAACTCAATGATCGATGCAAGACGCGGTTTGGCATAACCGGCGCTCCTTCTCATTCTTTCGCTCGCGCAGAAATCATCCCGTTATTCATCAATGATATTCCCGCCGTCTGAAATGCGCGAGCCGGAGTCGGCTCATCGGCTGTTGATGATCTGAAGAAGCCGGGCTGCTCTTTTCGGGTCAATCGTTTTGAGTTGGGCGTATTGATCGAGGGCTTCCTGCTTCCTGCCCGCCAGGTGACAGGTCACGCCGAGGTTGTAGCGAGCCTGAGCGAAATTCGGCTTTAGCTCGATGGCCTTCAGATAAGACCATATAGCCTGCTCAGGTTGTTTGGTTTCGTTGTAGGCATTGCCCAGCAGGTAGTGGCTGTCGGCGTCATCGGGCCTTTCCTTTACGAACACCAGAAGTCCGGTGAGTGCTTTCTGGAAAGCGGCGGCGGCGTTGGAGGTCTGTTTGAGGCTCGAATAAGCGCGGCCCATGTAATAATAGGTTTCGCCGTCACCGGGCTTGATTGTGAGCGACTTGTTGCATGTTGCAATCGCATCCCGATAGCGCCCCAGGTCATTGTATGCCCGGCAGAGATTGGCATAGCCCATGTAATTGTCGGGCGCGTTCCTGATGGCCATCCTTCCCGCCTCAGCCGATGCCTGATGCTGATCCGACAGGCTGTAGTACCAACTGAGGTTGACGTACACGGTCGGATGATTGGGATCGATGCTGATGATTCGTCTCGTCGCGTTTATCGCCTCCGGGTAGAGGCCGAGGTTGCTGTAGGCGATTCCGATCGATTCATGAGCGTCCGTAGAATCGGGCTTGAGATCAGCGGCTTTCTGATAAGACGCCAGAGCCTCGCGGTAATTCTTCATCAGCGAGAGCGTATGGCCGAGGAATAGATGAGCTTCCGGATAATCAGGCTTGAGGCCGATGGCGCGGCGATAGGCGATCACGGCATTATCGTATCGCCGCAGAAACCTGTAGGAGTCAGCCAGCGCGGCATGCGCTTCGGCGTTCGAAGGGGCTATGCGAACCAGACGGGTGAAAGTGGCCAGAGCCTCATTGTACTGCTGCAAGGCGAATTGAGCATAGCCCTTGCCGAAATAAGCATCGACCGAGTTGGGCGAGGCCGAGATGGCTTTATCATACTGATCTATGGCCGAGCGATAATCCTTATTGTTGTAATATTCATTTCCCTGTTTGATGAACCGCTCGGCCTTGTCCTCTTTCTGCGCCGCGACCGGAAGCGAGAGCGACAGGATGAGGAGCGATGATAAAAACAGGGTTCGCGGCAGGATTGATGGATGAAATTGAAAAGCTTTGTTCATGTGATTACCTCTTGGCTCATCGAGCGGCCAAATCTTAACTCCATTTTGTCGCGTCGCTCAAGTTGAGCGGGAATGTTTCGCCCGCCGGATGGTATACTGTCGGGCATTTATCACGACTGCGGAGGAAGATGGATGAAATACAGACGGTTCGGAAGAAAAGGATGGATGGTCTCCGAGATGGGATATGGGATGTGGGGCATGGGCGGATGGAGCGGCTCCGATGATGAGCAATCGATGAAGGCATTGCAGCGGGCCGTAGAACTCGGCTGCAATTTTTTTGACACTGCCTGGGCCTATGGCGAAGGGCGCAGCGAGCGTCTGCTCGGCCAGTTGGTGCGCGCCAATACCAACAAGAAGATTTATACAGCCACGAAGGTTCCTCCTAAGAACCGCTGCTGGCCCAGCCGCGCTGAGTTCACGCTCGATGATTGTTATCCGCCCGATCACATCGAAGAATATGTGCATAGCAGCCTCAGCAATGCCGGGCTGGATCGATTCGATCTGGTTCAGTTTCACACCTGGGAAGATGGATGGATCGAGGATGTTCGCTGGGTCGAAAAGATGAGCGAGTTGCGCTCTCAGGGACTCATAGATGCGATCGGGATAAGCATCAATCGCTGGGAGCCGGAAAACGGAGTGCGCGCGGCGCGCAGCGGTTTGATAGATTCGGTGCAGGTGATTTACAACATCTTCGATCAGAATCCCGAAGATGAGTTGTTTCCGGCCTGTCTTGAGAAGGATGTCGCAGTGATAGCCCGCGTGCCGTTTGACGAAGGAACACTCACAGGAACGTTGACCAGAGAGAGCCGCTGGCCCGAAGGCGACTGGCGCAATACTTATTTCGTGGAGGAGAATCTCGTGCCGAGCGTCGAGCGCGCAGAAAGGCTCAAACCCATTGTGCCCGAAGGGATGACGATGCCTGAGATGGCTCTGCGATTCATACTCAACAATCATACGGTGAGCACGATCATTCCTGGAATGCGCAAACTCGACCACGTGGAATCGAACATCGCCGCAAGCGACGCGGGCCCGTTGCCCGATGAACTTCACTCTCGTCTCAGAAATCATCGCTGGGATCGCAGGCCGACGAGATGGTCTCAGTAGCCGCTATAAGAAAATGTTAATTCCCGGTTTGAGATGAAAGAAACCCGAAGGGAGGAGACCGCAGAGGAGTCGTGCCCCTCTGCGGTTTGCGGAAGCGATCAGATGTTGACCGTCGTGCCGTCGAGACGGGTCAGCGTGAACCCGAGGAAGTCTTCGTTGAAGGTAGCGCGCTCGTCTTCGAGCAAAGCCATAGCCACCTCTTCGCCCAGTCGCACGCCTTCCACTCCATCCGTGCGCCAGTGAACGCCTGCCGTGTCGCGGCTGATTGCGATGTTGGATGCAAGCTTGTTGAGTTCTCCGCCGACCGTGAGCGTCCCGGCAAACGGATTGAGCGTCAATCCATCGGCGCTCGCTTCGACAGGATTCGGTAT
This sequence comes from uncultured Clostridia bacterium, assembly GCA_964588615.1. Taxonomy (GTDB): domain Bacteria; phylum Acidobacteriota; class Blastocatellia; order UBA7656; family UBA7656; genus UBA7656. The sequence continues at coordinate 15,827 of CAZPQE010000041.1, forward strand.
GACGAAATCCTCTTTGAAGAAAGCCTTCAACACTGTCGCGCATGCTCCGGCGATGGTGGCGTGTCCGGCAGGATAGGCCGGATGCGTCGGGCTTCCCTCCGGGTAAGCCATCGGAAGAAGATATGAGCCGTGCTTGGAGAAGACCGCCGCGACCGCCGCCGAAGTCAGCACGTCCGCATGAATCGGATAGCTTGCCGCGCCGGTCAATCGATTATGCACTCTTCCGCCGAAGACTTCGGGTCTGAGTCTTCGATGCACGAACCATTTGTGGTACCAGGCGGCCTTGAGCCCCGCCAGCGCCGCCTTTGCCACCAGGTCGAGTATGTGCGGCCCGCCGAAGGTTATAAAGCTGGCCTGCTTCGCAATGCTCCTGTAAGGGTTGGTCTCGTCAGCCGCTCCGCCTCCCAGCCCCAGCAGAATCAGCGCGGCATTGAGAAACGCCTGGTAGGTGAAATCACGATGCACGTACTCGCCTATGTCGCGCCCGTTGCGGATGTATCGCGGAGTCGGGTCGAAAGAGTTCGCCGTTGCCGGCGCGACGCCTCGCTGAATGTTGAGCCAGGCGTCGTAAGAGGTCATGTGATCGTCGCCCGCCGTCGTGGTTCGATATTTCTGAACTATGGTCGTCATGCCGTAAGGAATATCTTTCCATAAGAACTGGGAGATATAAGGGCCGGTGAGGTCGCCCGGAGCCTCGCCGCGAAACAGCGTGGCGGGAGTGACCGCTCCGGCGGACTTGGGGCCTCGAAAATCCGACATGCGATTGAGATCGGCCACCGCCTGAGCGATCATCGGGTCTGTGCCATAGCTTACGAAAGGAACATCGCGGGTAAGAGCCTGCCAGTAAACTTCGACCATCTCTCCGGCTTCCCACGCGCTCGAAAAAGCTGGAGGGGTGGCCAGCGCGGTGTGATGCGAGTCTGCGCCTTCGAGTGAAAACGCAAGTCCGCCCTGAGGGTTGACCAGCCGGGCGGTTCCGCCAAGCGGGATCGTTTCGAAATCCGACGGTCGGCCCGTGCTGCAGGCGGTCAGAAGCGCAAAGTAGGCCGCCGGATCGACTTCGCCCAGCGAATTGTGCGGCAGCGCCTTCGAATAACTCCCCAACCGATTAGCGAATGCCGTTTCGTCGCCGTTTACGAGATTGCGCGGGAGAGGAAGGTCTCGCTGAAACGCAGCCTGGTCGCGTCTCACCTTGAACGACTGTCTTCGGCGCTCGCCTGGATTGATGGGGTTCGAAGCCTGCGCCTGAGAACTTTTCGATCCCATAAGCGGCTCAAGTCCCATCGCGCCCACAGCGGCGACAGCGGCAGTCACTCCGCTTATCTGGCCGAGGAATTTTCGCCTGTCGGACGAAGAAACTTTCTTTGAGTTTTTTGATTCCATTGATTCATCTTTCCGTTCATCGAAAGTCCGATCATTCTTCATCATTCTTTCTCCTCAGAAAAGGTACAGCAGGCTGCCAGCCTGCTGGTTCTTCAAATTTTCATCCTTTCAGGGTGTCAACAGGCTGGCCGACGGTTGTACATCTTAGGCTCCTTAAAAGATGTACAGTAGGCTGCCAACCTGCTGTTCCCATATTTTCCACTTTCAGACATGAACAGGCTGGCAGCCTGTTCTACCTGACGACTCCTTCGAAAATATTTGAATCGTTTATCAGTCGATGCTGATCCTTTTTCAGGTGAGTGATTGGCGGGGGCTCTCGCCTGCTCATCCGGGATCGAAGCCGAAGCCATCTATCGAGTGCTCGATTCAGGGCGGAAAGATTATATTCATTGTTCGGGGCAAGTCAAAATCAAAACGTAATTTTCCATTCCCAGGCTCGACATTTCTTCGAAGGCGCCGGCAGTGTCTTACGCTTTGAGCATTTCTCTGGCGTGTCGGCGGGCCGTCTCGGTTATCTCCGCGCCCGTGAGCATCCGCGCTATCTCTTCGACTCTGCCGCGACGGTCGAGTTTTTCCAGGCTCACGACAGTTCGCCCTGCGGCTACTTCCTTGCGCACCAGCATGTGCGAATCGGCAAATCGCGCTATCTGAGGCTGATGGGTGACGCAAAGCACCTGATTGGTTTCCGAAAGAGTTTTGAGCTTGATCCCCACGGCTTCCGACACGCGACCGCCTATGCCGGTGTCGATTTCGTCGAAGACTATCGTGCGCGGAAATTCCGAAGCGTTGGCTATGGTCTTGAGCACCAGCATCAATCGAGATGCCTCGCCGCCCGAAGCGACTCTGGCCAGAGGCCGAACCGATTCGCCCACGTTGGCCGAGAAATAAAATTCAACCCGGTCGACGCCCTGCGGCGTGAATTGTTGAGCGGTTTCTTCGTTTTCCAGTTCGCTCTCATCGGGCGAATCGATTCGCGTTTCGAACCGGGCATTCTCCATAGCCACTTCAGCAAGCGCGCTCTCTACAGCGCGGTCGAACTTCTCAGCCGCCGCCCGGCGCTGGCGATGAAGCAGCATAGCCGTTTCGAGAAATCGACGGCGCGCTTTTTCCATCTCCTCGCGCAATTCGTTTTCGCGCTCGTCGCTTCGCTCTATGTTCGACAATCGTTCGCGCGCCCGCGCGAGGTGTTCGAGCGCGCTCGCAATCGAGCCGCCGTACTTGCGCTTGATGCGCGAAATCTCGGCCAGACGATTTTCTATCTCCGCCAGCCGGTCGGGAGAAAACTCTATTCGGTCTGAAAAATCCCTGAGCGAAAAAGCCAGGTCTTCCATGACCGCGCGGGACGATTGCAACCCTTCGATGTAGCCGCGAAAGCTCGATTCGAACTGCGAAAGCTCTTCCACGCGTTTGAGCGCCTGGCGCAGCCGGGCGATGGCTGAATCCGTGTCTTCGTAAATCAGCGAGAAGCTTTCAGCGCAAAGCGTGGTCAGTTTCTCAACATTGTTGAGCCTGCGGCGTTCTTCTTCCAGCCGCTCGTCTTCGCCGTCGGAGAGATGAGCGCGTTCGAGTTCATCGATCTGAAATCGGAGTATATCGATGAGTTGAAGTTTTTCGGCTTCGTCGCGTTTGAGGCTTTCGAGTTTGCTCCTGTAAGCGGCCCACTGACGGTAGAGCGAAGCGACCTGCTGGCAGGGCGCATAGAGAGAGGCGAAAGCGTCGAGCAATTCGAGGTGCGTATCGGGGTTGAAGAGCGTCTGCTGGTCTCCCTGGCCGTGAATATCGACGAGAAATGGCCGCAGTTCGCGGAGAAGAGATTGAGTGGCGAGTTGATGGTTGATGAATATTTTGTTCTTGCCGCTGATGGTCATCTCGCGGCGAATGATTATCTCAGCGCGGTCGCGGCTTTCCATCTCGATGCCCGCCTCTTCCATAAGGGCTTCAAGCTCTGTGTTGCGCTCGACTGAAAAGAGACCCTCGATGAATGCGCGGCCCTCGCCCGCCTTGACCAGATCGGAAGAGAATCGCCCGCCTATGAGCACGCCGAGCGCATCGACGATGATCGATTTGCCCGACCCGGTTTCACCGGTCAGCAGGTTCAATCCGCGATCGAACTCGACCTGGAGGTCATCGATGAGCGCGATGTTCGAAATGTTGAGCAGCGTAAGCATAGAGAGCGGAGCTTCGCTCGGAAACTTATCTTCGCTTCAGCCGCGTGTCAAGATCGCCCTGACTGCTTCGAGTAAATTGTCGGCTACGATCTCCATCTCGCAGGGCCACTCATCAGGGCGCGCAAGCGTCTCGCTTCCGTAGCCGGTTCGCACAAGCGCGGCGCGCGCGCCCGCTGCCCGCGCAAGATGCATGTCGCTGGCCTTGTCCCCGATGACCCATGAGCGGGCAAGATCGATCCGATGATCGATTGCCGCCTGATGAAGGAGGCCGGGCGCGGGCTTGCGACACTGGCACTCTCGCCGATAGCGATGGTCTCCTGCGCGCGGATGGTGCGGGCAATAATAGATCGCATCGAGGACGGCCTGATCGCGGGCAAGCGACTGCGACAGATGATGGTGTATCGCGTCGAGGGTTTCCTCTGAATAGAACCCGCGCGCGATGCCTGACTGGTTGGTTATCACGATTGCTTTGCGCCCCGAAGCGTTGATGAGGCGAACGGCTTGGGCAGCCCAGGGGTAGAGGATCAGTTGGTCGGGGTGCGAGACATATCCCGTGTCGTGATTGATCGTTCCGTCGCGGTCGAGAAATATAGCCATCGTCATCAGTCATCGCTCCCGATCAAAAGCGCCGGAGGTAGTCTAAAGGCAAAAGGAAAAAGGCAAAAGGAAAAGTATCGGCTCGTCTCATTCGCAGGACTTCCTGCTGGAAGTCGATAGATGGGATGGATCGGGTTGTTGAAAGAAAGAGAGGCGGCCTTCGCATCAACAAAGGCCGCCTGGACTTAGCCGCAGTAGTTACCTTTTGCGTCTCAAACCCTCGTCAACGAGGGAAACGCTTTTCCCGGCGATGAGGAAAAAGCCCGCGCGTCGTTGAGGAAGGGTTGCAGCTTGCGCGAGCGCGACGGCTGTTTGAGTTTGTTGAGAGCCTTCGCTTCGATCTGGCGTATGCGCTCGCGCGTCACCGCAAAGTGCTGTCCCACTTCTTCGAGCGTATGCTCGCGACCGCTGGCTCCGAGGCCGAAGCGCATCTTGATGACTTTCTCTTCGCGGGGAGTGAGGTGACGAAGAGCTTCGTCGGTGGCTTCTTTCAGCTTTGTCTTGAGGATGGCATCGGAGAATTCAACGACCCCCTTGTCTTCGATGAGGTCGCGGAGGCGAAGGTCGTCCTCGTCTCCTATCGGGGTTTCAAGCGATACGGGTTCGGAAACCGTTTCCATCGCCGAGCGCACCTTCGAGACAGGGACATCCATTCTCTCGGCGATTTCTTCGGGAGTCGGCTCGCGCCCACTTTCCTGTTTGAGCAGGTTTATGGTGTGAATCTGTTTGTTGATGGTTTCTATCATGTGGACAGGCATGCGGATAGTGCGCCCCTTGTCCATGATGGCCCTCGTGATTGCCTGACGAATCCACCACGTTCCATAAGTCGAGAACTTGTATCCGAGCCGCCAGTCGAATTTATCGACCGCCTTCATCAATCCCACGTTGCCTTCCTGGATGAGGTCGAGGAACTGAAGGCCGCGATTGGTATACTTTTTGGCGATCGAGACGACCAGCCTCAGATTCGATTCGATCATCTCCTGCCGGGCCTGCTCGGCTTCGGCCTGGCCGATGTTGATCGATTGAAGCGAACGCTCCAGTTCCGCCGCGCTCATGTGCCATCGCTTTTCTGTTTGGTTGAGGCAGCGGCGAGCCTGTCTCAGATTGGATTTGAGAAGCAGTTCGTCTCTCTTGCGGCGGTTCCGTTCGATGGCGCGCTCGGCGCTGGCGACACTGGCTCTGGCGCTTTTGGCCTGACTGGCCGCTTCGCTTATCAGAGCGATCATACGCTGATACTGATCGTCGGTCAGTTCGAGAGCGATGACCAGATGGCTGAGTTCGACGCGGGCGCGGGCCAGTTTGCGGCGAAGGCGCGGCAGGGCGCGGCTTCGTCTGGGCTCTGCCGCCAGGCGTTCGTAGAGACGGAGAGCCTTCGCATACTGTTTCTTTATGGCGTCGAGGAGTTCGAGCGTCCCTTCGATTTTTTCTTCGATTACTTCCTTAGTCACTTCTTCCTGATCGTTGAAGCTGACCAGATCGCGTATGTTGAAGTTGCCGGCTCGAAGGAGTCTGGCCATTCGCATCAATTCTTCTATGCAGACCGGCGAGCGCGAGATAGTCCTGAGCACTCGCTTTCGCCCGCGCTCGATCCTTCGCGCGACGGTCACTTCTTCTTCCCGCGTCAGCAGTGGCGCTGAGGCCATCTCGCGCAGGTATATTCGCACCAGGTCGTCAGTCCTCCCCACGTTGTCGAGCGAGAGGTCTATATGCTCTTCATCGTAACCCGGCTCGGCGGAATCTTCTTCATCTTCGGAATCTAAAGACTCGATGAACTGTTCGTCGTGTCCGAACACCGATGCGTCGTCCGACTCCTGAGAGCAAAAGGCGTCGAGCATCGAGCTTCCTCGTTCCCTGTCTTCGATCATCGTGTTAGCGTTGCGATTCATGACTCCTCCTCGCGTCAAGCGGCGATGAAAATTCTGACCAGACCTGATTTCAGCAGTCGCCTTCACCGCGCCTGCCCCTCAGACGACTGCAAAGCCTGTTCCCAACGTGGGTGATGCCAAATCAATTATTCGCGCGCTTTTGCGGGATCATCTCCCCGCGCGACTGCAAACAAGCAGTTGCCAGTCGCGCGAGCGACCATTAGGCAAGCCCTCATAACAGATAGGCTCATGCCGAGAGCCTCGCTTCATCCCCGTAGACGGCTGTTTAAGAAACGAACGCCGAGCCGAGACCCGCAGGCAGCCGGAGCAGGCGTTGATCTGACTGCCGGAAATTGTCACGCGCGCGATTACAAATTCCGTCAATATGCCCGATTGCTGATTTCGGAAAAACACCACAGGCAA
>CAZPQE010000042.1:0-22238 GCA_964588615.1 uncultured Clostridia bacterium
TTAAGAGGTGAAGAATATATCATTTTTTTGCCCTTAAAAAGCGACCCCCATTCAAAGCCGCCCCCTTAACTTAATGGCATTGCCCTGAAAGGGCGCAATATCGGTCCGGTTATTACGCCCATTCAGTCTCTCTGCTCGCCCCACCCGTCGCATCGCGACGGGCTAAAGAATTTCGCCCCTTCGGGGCTTGTGGTCTCGATCTTCGAAAGGGTGAATCCAAATGCAAATAGCTCTAGTTCCGCCTGAATGCGGAAGTCGCAGCGGGCAAAATTTCTGGCCCGAGCCGTGGCTGCGAACCGGACGCTAACGGCGGTCGGCAGCCTGAAGCCGCCGACCGGTTTGTTGCGTATTTGACGCGGAGGGTCAGTGTTTCTTTTCGATTTCCAGGCTGTCGCCCGTCCGGTGATCTTCGATCTGGAATCTCAGGAACTGGTGGATGGCTGCCAGAGCTTCGGCATTTTTCGTCGTGATGCGGATCCGCCCGCCTCGCTCGGCAGTCTCGAATGTGTAAGCTATTTCCGCCTTGAGTCGCGCCATCGTCTGAGTGCCGGGCACTGTCCGGTCGTGAATTGCTGCGGGCTTTGAAAAATCGCCTTCTGAAAACAGACCGACGATGTGCATCAGGTGAAGGCGTATAAGGTCGCGGCTGGCAGTGTCGGCTGCGTCGTTTGCCGCGACTTCTATCGCGCCGCCGTCTTCATAAAGACGAAAGTGATGCGTGGTCTTCTCATGAGAAAAACCCATCTCGTGATCGCCCCGACGGTTGACTCCCTTCTGATGGTCGTGCTGAAACTGGACGCCAAGAGCGATCATCGGGGCGAGAGCCGCCGATAGGAACATCGAAAACAAAATCCTGTTCACCTATCTTTCCTCCTGTTTCTATTGATTGCGCCGGGAGCATTGGGCGAAAGCTTCTGCTCCCGGTCTGAGGCAAGCGATTCGAGCAGGCCCGCGCGCTGGCCCGCACCGGCGCGAGCAGTCCCCACAAATACCAGCCGGCCATATCCAACAACGCTTCGCGCACCGGAAGCGGACGATTCTCAAAGCGGAAGAACGAGTACAACTGACCGGCGGAGATCAGGGCGATAGCCGTCCACAGCGCAAATTGCAGAGATGCGCTGCGCCATGATCTTGTGCGAAAATCTGCATTCGAACTGGATTGCGCCTGCAGGCGGGGCGTGGGTTGAGAGCGCAATGATTCTGAATTTCCTCTCCTTGTCCTGGAATGAGGCTGACTGCTTCTCATATCCCCGGGCATGAATCAGGTGTTTTCCAAGCCATTAAGCTTTCTGCGCGACGAATATGTAGTTTCTCAATCCTCCGGCCACTTCCGTCAAATCCTTCGAATAAGTGGCCTGCACCGGGCGATGCTCCTTTATCAACTCGCTTATGTCGTGAGCCGAAGCAAGCCCTGTGTCCTGATATTCTATCGCCCAGGTTTTTATGTGAGGGGCGGCGCGCAGGATTCTTTCGACCATGCTCAGGTAGGTATGTTTGGATTGAGCCGTCGAAACGAGTCTCATCACCTCATCGCCTGCTACCTGATCCGATGAGCGCGTCCAGGACTCGCGCCATTGCGAGCGCGCTTCCGAACCCGCGCGCTCGGCCTGGGCCGCAGGGAGGTTGAGGTAAAACAGATCGGCACGCGACATTCGCGCGAATTCCTCGACAGGAAGGTTGAAGCTGCGATTGTGCGCATGCCCCTGCGGGCCGCTCATCAACAGCCCTGCCAGTCGCCAGAAAACCGTCGCCAGCGGGCGGCGCAACTCGCGCGTCTGGTCGGTAAACGACAGCGCGTAATCGCCCACCTGAAGTCCTAGATAGATCGCCTGCGCGCGCAGCAGATCATCGCCCGCCCGTTCGATGTTGCATCGCAGATTGTCCATCCACCAGGCATCAGTTTCGCCAAACCAGCGACGCAGGCTCGGATTGGCCAGCTTGTTGCCCGGCACGTAAACATCCCTGAGCAGTTCGGCTATGTGCTCTTCTGAGGGCGCCGTCCGCGCCTCGATCAGAGCGCGAGAGGCCGCCGAGGCCCAGGCGCGCGGATCGTTGGAGAAAATGAGCTTGCCCCAGGTCTTGAGATACCATTCCATCCGCGCCCATCCGCAGATTGCTATGGCTATGGAGCGGAATTCGATCTGACGCAACACGCTGGCCTGAAACCCGAGCAGAGATTTCTTGTTATAACGGCTCCTGTTCCAGTCATGCCAAACGGTCTGGTCGGCAGGGGCGAATCCCTGTGATTTCGCGCGCGAAATCATCAGGTCGAGCGGCAGAAGCGCAGATGGAGGAGCAGTCGCCATCAACTCAGCCGAGGCAGTCGACAGGCTCGCCTCCGGCGCTGAAGTGAGCGCCGAGTCGAGCGGGCCGGGCGAAGCCAGTTCGAGCGTATGAGACATGGGATCGAGTCCCTGTGGATCGCTTCGCTCCTCGATTGGAATCGGCTCGATGATCGGCGCGATTGCCTGCTGGCCTGCCGCGCGCAGGTCGTCGAGGAGGGCGATCAACGCGCTCACCACGTAAGGATCGCACTCTATGCCTGCCGAGGATTTCAACGCTTCGATCGTAGCTTCCTCAGAGAGGGCGGCGCGATAGGGGCGGTCGGCTGCAAGCGCGCTGAGGAGTTCGACGGCGCGCAGCGCCCGCGCCCCGATGGGGATGTCCTCGAAAGCCAGCATGTCCGGGTAGCCCGTGCCGTTCCACCATTCGTGATGCCATCGGACGAGCAGTTGCGCATGGCGTGTCGAGCCGCGTTTGGCCATCTGCTGCTCGCCTATGACCGAGTGCCGCCACAAATCTATTCGATCCTCGAAGGAAAGCGGGCCGGGTGATGAATGATACGCGGGACTCATGAAGTGGAGTCCGATGTCATGAAGCATGGCCGCTTCGGCTATGGCGTTTATGTCCGACTGTGCCAGCCCCAGCCTGCGGGCCAGAAGCGCGGCCATCTCGGCCATCACCCGCGAATGCGGGCGAGAGTATTTCTCGTAATTGTCTATGAGTTCGGCGAGCCTTGTTATGCTCTCGTCGCGAGTCTTGCCTCTGGCCGTCTCCACGATGCCTCCTGACAGGTGAATCAGGCTGTAAGTTACAGTCTATCTCTGCGCCAGTCAAGACGGGCTTATTTTCGCCGCTGTGCAATGCATTGAGCTTGTTGAGCGGATGATTGGTGAAGTAAAATCCGACTGAAGCATAATTGAAAACTTCGTGGCCTCGGATGCGCCGCCGCATTCGGCCACAAGCTTTCATCGCCAGCCGGGCCATTGGCGCTTGCTGTCACTCGGAACTTATGTCGAAAACGAAAGAACAGGTCATACGCATACTGCTCGTCGATGATCATGCTGTAATACGCACCGCTTTGCGAATGGTTATACAGAATCAGGCCGGAATGACCATGGTCGGAGAAGCGGGCAGTAGCGCGGCGGCCCTCGATCTGGCCGCGCGCGAGCGCCCCGATATCATACTGCTCGATGTAGACCTCGGCGGAGAAAACGGGCTGGATTTCATACCCGAACTGCTGGCCGCCTGCCCCTGCCGTGTCATCGTGCTTACAGGCGTCCGCGACCCCGAAGTCCATTACCGCGCAGTCAAGCTCGGAGCCATGGGGCTTGTGCAAAAAGAGCGCGCCGTCGATGTATTGATCGACGCCATCCAGAGAGTGCATGCGGGAGAAGCATGGCTCGATCCTTCGCTCACGGCCAGAGTCCTGTCCGAAGTTTCGACCACCGGCAAGAACAAGAAGAACGACCCGGAGGAAACCAAGATCGCCTCGCTCACCGATCGCGAACGCGAAGTGCTCACGCTAATCAGCGAGGGACTCAAAAACAAGGAAATTGCCGACCGATTGTTCATCAGCGAATGGACAGTGCGCCATCACATCACCTCGATATTCAGCAAGCTCGAAGTCTCTGACCGTGTCGAGCTCATACTCTACGCCTACCGTCAGGGGCTGGCCACTCCGCCCCGCCATTAGTTCCCTCAACTCCTCATAGCACCTGAGTGCCATCTCAGTAGCACCGCCTTGCTGTCAGTGCGCGCAAAAATTGGGCGCGCGATGCCAGCAGAAAAGGAAGCCCGGTGCGATGTGCGCTTAGGGTATTCATGGTTGAATCCTTATTGCGCCCCGATTCTATAAGAACAAGCTTAAAAAGCACATTGGCCTTTCGCTGCCGGGCCTGAAGGATCGTGGACAATGACCCGAAGAGTTTCACATTGCCCCTGATCTCGAAAAAACGCCTTATAGCTTCCCAAGAAAACAACAGCCGAGAGGTGCAGCCTTGAAATCTCAGACTCCTTCAAATTCCTCCCAGTCCCTTCGCTCAGGTCGAATCGGTTATTTCATTCAAGCATTATTTCACACCGACAAGAGTCCCCTTGCTCTGGCAGCAAGCCTCCTGAGGCCCCTCGCGCTGGTCGGACTGCTGATGTTGATGGCGCAGTCGGCCAGCGCGCAGCTTTCTATCACCGCGATAGCCCAGGACAAGGCTAATGCATCCTCTCTGAACCTGACGATTACTTCGACCGGCAGCAACAGAATTATGATCGTCGGAATAGCCATGCTGCCAACCAACCCGAATACGGGAACCGCGTCAACAGTCAGCAGCGTCACCTGGACTGCGCCCTCTTCGAGCGCGCAAAGCTTCACTCGAATCGATACCCGTCAGCATGCGACTCAAAACGTTCGCATAGAGATGTGGGGGCTGCTCGCTCCAAACACAGGGACGAACGGAACCATCACCATAACCCTTTCGGCAGCCACCGGCTTTACTGCCGGGGCATTTCATTTCACCGGGGGCATACAAAGTCTGCCGACCAGCTATGTGCAATACACTGAAGGCGACGCAAGCACCTCGATAGCCACGCTGGCTGATTTCGCGGTGGCCGATCAGGATGTGATTATCGATATCGTAGGCCGAAACGATTCCAGCAACGCTGATCCCGAACTGCCTGTTCGCACGGACGATGATCCGGGAGTGCTTGACGGATGGGATCAAAAATTAAGCGTACAGTCGAACAAGATCGGAGGAGCCTCAAGCACATATCGCTACACCTGCACTCCGGGACCCATCTGCACCGCATCGGGACACAGCTACAGCATCACCGGGGGTGGGAACGGATGGGCTTATGGGGCCATAAGGCTGCGCGACGTGCTGGGGCCGACGCTCGCCCGGCTCAACGATTTCTCTGCCACCCGGCTCGCAAACGGACGGGTCGCCCTCAACTGGGACACCGGCTACGAAGTCGATAACCTCGGATTCAATATCTACAGAGAACAAAACGGAACCCGCGCGCTGGTCAACAGACATCTGGTCGCAGGCTCGGCTCTGACGGCAGGCGCAGGCGTGCCGATGACGGCCGGAAAATCTTATTCCTGGGTCGATAAATCCTCTCCCGCAGAAGACGCCGTTTACTGGCTCGAAGACGTGGACCTCGACGGAGAATCGACCTGGCATGGCCCTTTCACTCAAACTGTCGAACGATCATCAGATGATGAACTGCTCCCGCGCCTCCAGCTTTCGCAAACCATCAGCGACCTCGGTTCGGAAAGCGCCGAGGATCGAACCGTCGCTGTAGAGCCGAAAGCCAGGCTTCCAAGAACAGCAGCCGCCAAAACCGGATCGCCCGCCCCGCAGGCCGCCGTCAAGATCGCAGTCAAACAAACGGGCTGGCACCGCGTGACTCAGCCCGAACTTGTTGCCGCAGGTCTCAGTTCCAAAATCAACCCCCGACTGCTTCAGCTTTATGTCGACGGGCGTCAGCAATCGATCACGGTTTCGGGCGAAGAAGACAATCGATTCGATACGACCGATGCCGTTGAATTCTACGGAGTCGGACTCGACTCGCCTTCATCCGACACGCGCGTCTACTGGCTCACGGTCGGCCCTCAGATGGGTATGCGCATGGGGCGATCATCTGCCAGCCAGGGCCTTACGGGACGCGACAGCTTCTCGCACACTGTCGAACGAAGAGACCGGACGGTCTATTTTCCATCGCTTCTCAATGGCGAGGCCGAAAACTTCTTCGGCGCGGCAGTCTCTTCGACCCCTGTCGATCAGGCGATCACTCTCCGCAACATCAAACTGTCTGCTTCGGAAAACGCAACGCTGGAAGTCGCGCTCCAGGGCGTGACCTCGCTCCCGCATTCGGTGAGAGTGCTTATCAACGGCTTCGAGATTCAAACCCTTAATTTCGAGGGCCGCGCGGTCGGCGTTGCCCGGCTCGATGTGCCTCACTCGATGCTCAAAGAGGGCGCAAACACTGTCAACCTGCAATCGCAGGGCGGCGCAAGCGATGTGAGCCTCGTCTCTTACATACGCCTTACCTATGAGCACACTCTGCGCGCTGACGACGACGCATTGAGTCTGACAGTGGGCGGCGGCCAACAGGTGACAGTGGCCGGATTCAGCAAGGAACAGGTCAGGGTTATCGATGTGACCGATCCGGCAAATCCGACACCTGTCGCCGCTGCTGTTTCGCAGGGACAGGACGGCTACGCCGTTACGGCCAGCGTCAGCGGCGCGGGCCGAAGAACCATACTTGCGCTGACCCAAGATCGCGTGCGAACCGCCGCGTCGGTCAGAGCCGATCAGTCATCGTCTCTCAAGAGCAAATCTCAGGCGGCAGATTTCGTCATCATCAGCCACCGCGATTTCATCTCTTCTCTTCAACCGCTGGCCGCACTTCGACAGCGACAGGGATTGAGTGTCACCATAGTCGATGTCGAAGACATCTACGACGAGTTCAGCTACGGGCAGAAATCCACTGCCTCGATCAGAAGTTTTCTGTCTTACACTAGAAGTGGCTGGAGGAAGTCACCCCGGTTTGCGTTGCTGGTCGGAGACGCCAGCTTCGACCCCAGAAACTATCTCGGCGCGGGAAGCTCGGACCTGGTTCCGACCAAACTCATCGAGACCGCTTTTCTGGAAACGGCCAGCGACGACTGGTTCGCCGATTTCAACGATGACGGCCTGGCCGAAATGGCCCTGGGGCGACTGCCCGCAAAAACGGCTCAGGAAGCCGCTCTGATGGTCTCGAAGATAGTATCCTACGATGCCTCTCAACCCTCTCAGGAAGCCACTCTTGTCGCCGACCGCAACGACGGATTCAACTTCGAGCGGGCCAGCGACTCCATACGCGCGTTGATGCCGCAGGGCATCAGCGTAAACCAGGTCTATCGCAGCCGAACCGATGACGCGGCTGCCAAAACCAGTCTGATCGCTGCCATCACGCGAGGGCAGAAGGTGGTCAATTATGCCGGTCACGGATCGGTCGCCACCTGGCGCGGCGGGCTGTTTACTGCCGCCGACGCGGCCAGCCTCTCAAACAGCAACCGCCTGACCGTTCTGGTGACGATGACCTGCCTCAACGGCTATTTCCACGATCCGGCTGTCGATAGCCTCGCCGAAGGCATGGTGAAATCCGAAGGAGGAGCCGTAGCAGCTTGGGCTTCTTCGGGGCTGACCTCTCCGAACGGGCAGTGGATGATGGACTACGAAGTGCTCAGTCATTTGTTCACCGCCACGACCATCGGAGAAGCCACGCAGAAGGCGAAGGCGGCAATCGATGATGGCGATATTCGTCGAAGCTGGATTCTGCTCGGCGATCCGACGATGAAGCTCAGGTAGTTGCGAGTTTCATAGCGATAAAAACTTTTCACGGCTCTTTGAAAACTGAATAAGCGCGAAGCGGCATCCCGGTGCTTTTCGACTGGCCTGACAAAGCTATCGCTACCCCTCGAAAAATGGGGTTGCGGAGCGATCAAAAAGGCAGCGGCGAGCGATTTACCCCGACAGTCGAATATGGTTCAATGCTAAGAAAGATCAACAGGAAGGGAGAAGAACAGCAATGAAACTCATTCGATACGTCTTTTCCTGCGCGACGGCAGTCGCGCTCATCGCCGCCACTGTTTTGCCCGCGCTCGAAGGGTCGGCTCTTGCCCAGCGCAAGACCCCGACCGCCAAAAAAGCGCCCGCCAAAGCCGCCCCCAAGGCGCCCCCCACCGTCTACGATCAGGGATACCTGAAAGGATACGATGACGGGTTCGCGCAGGGAGAATCGGACTGGAAGCGGAAACAGCCCCGCGACTACCGGGCTTCGCAGGCTTACACAGAGCGCCAGAGCGCCTACGATCCCAAACACGCAGACGACGATGAATACACTCTGGGCTACGATCTCGGCCTTGAGCTTGGCTACAACGATGGCTATTTGGGCCGGGCGCCAAACCACAGCGTCCCTGCAAACGGTTCGGTGATCGCGACGGCGGCAGCCATCGCCAGAGCCGAAAAGGAGCGAAAGCGCGAGGCCCGACGCGACGCCCGCGAGCAGGCCCAGCAGTCGAGAATCAGCGCCATACTCAACATCCCGCGAGGCACGGAACTTCAAATAAGACTCTCTTCGCCCATAAGCACGAAGGAGAACAAAGTCGGCGACCGGTTCACGGCCACCGTCGTCTCACCGCAGGAATACGAGGGGGCGACTGTCGAGGGGCACATTGCGACGCTGAGGAAGTCGGGCCGGGTCACGGGAAAAACCGAACTGGGCCTTGCTTTCGACAGGATATTTGCCTCCGAAGACCAGAGCGCGCCTCTGGAAGCCGAACTCATCCGTGTCATCGAATCCGAAAAGGTGAAGAAGATCGATGAGGAGGGGCGAATCGAGACAGGCTCCCGCTCGAAAGACTCCACCGTGCGCGGCGGGGTCGGGGCGGCTGCCGGGGCGGTAATCGGCGGCATAGCGGGCGGAGGCAAAGGCGCTCTGCTCGGAGCCATTATCGGCGGGGCAGCCGGAGTCGGCACTGTGGCCATAGAGGGAAGCAAAGACCTGGTTCTGGAAACCGGAACCGAGATGATAATAAAAACCCTCAAGCCCGGCTCTCGTTAGCACAGGACACTTCACATCCATCGATTCGATAAGGGATGACCGCTCGCAGTTAAGAAGCGATCATCCCTTTTTCTTTTCATCCCACTCAGGTGCTACCCCGTTCCGCATTGCGGGCCACTGAGGTCGCAAGAAAAATGAGCGGGAATAGCTACTGAAATTGGGCGCGCAGTGCGATGCGTCACATTGGCGGAAGTGGTCTAATGTTCAACGTGACGAGAGCGCGTTTTTTGATACGTGGGATGTCAGTTCTTGCATGACGGAAAGACTCCATCCCTCTCCTGCATCAGACGCGCTCTTGCTCGAATAACGATTGAACGGAGGAACGCGATGTCGCAGTTGACCGATAAATACGGCGATGCATACATACTGGCGCAAAGCCTCGGATGCTGCAATCTGAGCGCGGTGGAAGAAAACGGCCATCTCATCATCACTGCCACCTGCCCCACCCGCTACATTGCCGATCAGGTGTGGGACAAAGTGAAAGCGATAGACCCCGATCTCAAGGATGGCGATCTGACTCTCAAGCTCACCGTCGAGCGCGAGGACATCTACGGAATCTACGAGGTCAAGCCGGGCGATACGCTTTCAGGAATCGCGCGCAGGCTCGCGGCAGGCAGGCTGACCTGGCAGCAGATATTCGAGGCCAATGGCAAACTGCTCGACGACCCCGACCGCATCGAGGTCGGGCAGAAGCTGACGATCCCGAATTCCTGATGGGTGAAGAGATGAAAGATCAATAGATGGTTTCCAAAGCGGGACTCGGGCAGGAACAGCCCCAGTTCGGTCGACCGACCGTGTTGGGGCTGCTGAGTCCAGGGGATGCGCTGCGTCCGAATAGAGATAGCCAGTCTATCTTTACAAGTGCCCCAGGGGGAGTGGGCACGAGGATGTCGTCGGAAAGGGGACCGGCGGCGTTTCGGGCGCGGTTGCGGGGTGCGGTCGTATCCTGGGTACGACCGCACCCTCCATATAAAAATCTCAATCGATTATTTGCGAATGCATAAAGGCTTTGTGGGGATGATCATGATTAACCAGTATTTCAGGAGCAATATGGAAGACGAGTTTCAGGGAGTAACGGGTTCTTCATTCGAAGATCGAACAACATTGTATTTCAGAGAAGCAGAGCCGGGCGACACTCTCATCATAGAAACGCTCAACAGCACATACCGATTCACTCTCATCGATCCGGCAAACGGACGCGGGTTGCTCACCGGAGGGGCGATTGGCGATCAGATACGGGTTGCAATCCTCACCGGCTCGCTCGAAGACAGTTGCCGGAGTCTGGCCGTCGACTCTGACCGACTCAGGGCCGGCGCTCGCGCGCTCTTTTATCTTGAGGTCGGAAGCGGGGTCAAGAGCCTCATCATATCGAAAGTCATTGGCCTCTCGCGCGTGAGCGATCAGGGAGCGCGACGGCTCATAGCATGAACCTTTTTCTGTCGCGCCCTCAAGCGACAAGCAGGATGCAGTTATGAAAGTACTCATAGCAGAAGACGACGCCCTCTCGCGCTGGTATCTGGAAAATGTGTTGAGAAGCTGGGGATATGATGTGACCGCCTGCGAAAACGGCGGCCAGGCCTGGAGGTGCTATCTCCAGGAAGATTTCAATCTGGTCATCTCCGACTGGGCGATGCCTGAAATAGACGGCATCGAATTGTGCCGGAGAATACGCCAGTCCAGTCTCAACAACGATTGCTATTTCATATTGCTGTCGTCGAGGATCGGCAAGGAAGGATTCTTTCAGGAGCCTGGCGATGGGGTGGATGTCTACCTCGGCAAGCCGGTCGATGCCTGCGAGTTGAAAAGCCATCTGAAGATGGCCGAGTTCCTTCTTCACCTTCGCGCGGGAAAAAGCCTCCAGCGCCTCCTCCCTCTGTGTTCCTGGTGCAGGAAAGCGCGAATCGATGACGACCTCTGGTGCGAGGTCGATCAAATGCTCGCCGAGGGACAGTTCACCTATTCGATTTGCCCTCAGTGCAGCAGCCAACTCAAAGTCGCCCGCGCTGGGATAGGGGCCGAATAAACCGGCCCCATCCTCCAACCGTAATATTTCTCTTCAAATCATTCCTTCTCTCAAAAGCCCTGTGCTATAGTTACACTCGTCTGGCGCGCCGTCGGACAAGCGCGCCCGTTGATTTCTCGTCGCTCTGCCGACAGAGCGATCCAGCCAGGGAGAAACTCTAATGAACAGCAACGAAAGCACACCCACAGGCGCTTCGGCAGAAATGCAGAGAAGCAGCGATCAACCTCCGACAACCGATCTGGCTTCGACCGGAAGCCTGGAAAAAATCCGGGACATACTCTTCGGCGCGCAGGCCCGCGACTACGAGCGCCGATTTTCCCGCCTCGAAGACCGAATAATCAAAGAAACTTTCGATCTGAGAGACGAGATGAAAAAACGATTCGACTCGCTCGAATCCTTCATCAGGAAGGAACTCGAACTCATCAACTCACGCCTGCTTGCCGAGCGCGACGAGCGCGAAAAGGCCAACCTCGACCTTTCGCAGGTCGTCACCGAACTCGCCCGCTCGTTTGAAAAGCGCGCCGCTCAACTCGATCAGCAGATGGCGTCGGATTCCAAAGAGATTCGTGAGCAGATGCTCGCGCAGTACAAATCCCTGATGGACGAGATACTGCAAAAGCACAAGGAAATTTCCAATTCGCTCGAACGCGAAGCCCGCGAACTGAGGCTCGACAAGGTAGACCGGTTCGCTCTGGCCTCGATGCTGGGCGAAGTCTCCATGCGATTGAACAACGATCTGGTCATTCCCATCCCGGAGGATACGGGCGATGAATGATGCGGCTACCGGGGATGGTCTCGACCGAGGCTTATCCGAGAGCCGCGCGCCGACCGACGCGCAGATGAATGAGCTTCGTCGCTTGCTGCTGGCCCCCGAACAGAACCAATTGCTGCGCCTTCAGGAACGGCTCGACGAGGCGAGGCCGCGCGCCGAAAACGTCTCGGAGCTTCTGCCTGAAGCCGTCGCCCTGAGGACCAGAAAAGACCGGCAACTGCAAACCGCGCTGATGCCTACGGTCGAAGAGGCCATAGGCATATCGGTGAAGAGAGACCCTCATCGCCTCGTCGATGCCATCTTCCCCGTCATGGGGCCGGCCATTCGCAAGGCCATCGCGCACGCATTCAGCGAAATGGTTCAATCGCTCAACCAGACCCTTGAACACAGCCTCTCGATCAAGGGTTTGAGGTGGAGGCTGGAAGCTTTTCGCACCGGAAAATCGTTTGCCGAAGTCGTGCTCTCTCACACCCTGCTCTATCGCGTGGAAGAAGTGTTTCTCATTCACAAACAGACCGGCCTGCTGCTTCAGCACGCGGCCCTCGATCCGGAGGCGACCGAGGACTCCGATCTGGTGTCTGGCATGCTGACGGCGATTCAGGATTTCGTGCATGACGCTTTCCGCGCCGGGAAGGAAGGCGCGCTCGAATCTCTTCAAGTCGGAGACCTCAACGTGTGGATCGAGCAGGGCGCGCACGCCGCGCTTGCAGCAGTCATTCGCGGCTCGGCCCCGCGCGATTATCGCCGCGTCCTTGAGGACGCGCGCGACGCTATTCACGTCCTTGAGGCCGAAGCCCTCGAAGAATTTCGCGGCGACCCGGCTCCGTTCATAGCCGCGCGGCCTCACCTCGAAAACTGTTTGAAGATGCAGGCGGAGACGAAATCCAAAAAGCCTTCGCCCGCGCTGTGGGCGACCACCGGCCTGTTGCTCGCCCTGCTCGGAGTGTGGCTGTTTTTCTACATCCGCGACTCCCTGCGTTGGAGCGATTACATCGAAAGGCTCAAGGCCCAGCCGGGCATAGTGGTGGTTTCATCCGAGCGCGAGGGCGGAAAATTTCATGTGACCGGATTGCGCGATCCTCTGGCCGCTGACCCCGCATCGCTGCTGGCTCAAACCAAACTCGACCCGGAAGATGTCGTGGGCCGGTGGGAGCATTATCAGGCCGCCTCTCCTGAGTTCATCACGGCTAGAGCGCGCATCCTGCTTGACCCTCCTCAAAGCATCTCCTTCGAGGCCGAGGGCGGGGCGCTTCGCGCCGAAGGATTCGCTTCGCGCCAGTGGATAACAGAAGCGCACAGGCTGGCCTCATTCATCCCCGGAGTCGCCTCTTTCGACGCCTCGAAGCTGACGGATGCCGACGCGGTTCTGCATGAAATCGAAAGCGTGGGGCAGAGGATTCAAAACCGCACGATTCGCTTCGAGGTCGGAAGCGCCGAGATAAGAGCCGACCAGTCGACGGCTCTCGACCAACTGGCTTCCGATGTCGAAAGACTTCGCGCGCTGGCGCAATCCATAGGCCGCGAGGTTCATATCGATATTTCAGGCTACAACGATCCGACAGGAACCGAAACGATAAACGCCCAGCTACGAAGCCTCCGCGCCGACAACATACGCGCGGCCCTCGTCTCAAGAGGCATCGCCCCGGAACAGGTGTCGGCGGCGGGAGCCGACACTGCCAACATCCCGCGCAACGCCCTGGATCGCAAAGTGAATTTCGCAGTCAGGCTGGCCGAAGCCGCAAACAGGAATAAATGAAATCGGTCACCAGTCAGTTGTCCGTCGCATTGAAGAACAACTGACAACGGACAGTGAATAATGACACAAAAGAAAATATGCATGCTCGGCGCGTTTGCGGTAGGCAAAACCAGCTTGGTCTCGCGCTTCGTCAAGAGCATATTTTCTGAAAAATACCTCACGACGGTCGGAGTCAAGATCGATAAAAAAGTCTTGCGCGCGGGCGATCAGGATGTGACCCTCATAATCTGGGACCTGGCCGGAGAAGATGAATTCATGCAGGTGAGGATGTCTTATGCGCGGGGAGCGTCGGGCTATTTTCTCGTGGCCGACTCCACGCGACGCGCAACCCTCGACACTGCAATCGAGCTTCACCGCCGGGTCGAAGCGACAGTAGGCAAACTCCCTTTCGCGCTCCTTGTCAACAAGTCCGATCTGTCCGATGAGCGGGACATCGATGAGCCGAGGCTGGAAAGCCTCGCCGCGCGGGGATGGACGCTACACAGAACCAGCGCGAAAACCGGCGCAGGTGTCGAGGAAGCTTTTCTCAATCTGAGCGAGCGGATGCTGGAGAGATGACAGCCAAAGCGATCAATGAAGACCTGCTCGCCGCGCTAGACCTGGCAGCTTTGGAGCAGCATCAGGACGGCTTGTTCAAATTTCTCTGCGCCCCGCCTCGCTGGTTTGTCAGACTTTATCCTTCTTCGCAGGATGAAAACCTCGACCTCCGCCGCGCGTTTCTCTTCCTGGATCATTTTCTCGACGAAGCCGAATCTTTCTGGAAAACCGGCTCGGGGCGACTTCGCTCCGGCCCCTGGAACGAGGCAGACTCTGAAGGCAATGAGTTTCATCTACAAGCCTCAGCCCTTTTGCTGGGTGATCGAAGAATACTGCTGATAGAACCTCTCCGATTCGACTTCGAAGAGGTGCAGCCGCTTGCGCAGAAAGCGCGGGAAAAGAGCCTCGACTTCGACCGCCTGGCCCGCGCTGAAGAAGCCCTCAGACGAAGCGAAGCCCGCAATCAGGCCATCCTCAATGCCATACCCGACCTGATGCTTCAAATCGACCGCCGGGGCGTCATACTCGATTATCGCCTCAAGCGAGGGTTCGGCATCGCCCGCGACTCGCAGGTCGCGGGCAAAACGATTTATGAAGCGATGCCCGTCGAAATAGCCGAGCCGATCGAGCGGGCGGTCACGGAGGCCGCAGAAGACGGCGCGGCTCACATATTCGAGCGCGGACTTATGATAGATGGCCTGTGGCTCGAGTATGAAATACGAATAGTGACGAGCGGCCCTTCCGAAACTCTGGTCATCGTGCGCGACATAACCAGGCGCAAGCAGCTTGAGCGCGAACTCATCGATACGCGCGAGGCGGCGCTTGCCGCAAGCCGCGCCAAGACGGATTTCCTGGCTCGCATGAGCCATGAAATACGCACCCCGATGAACGGGGTGATCGGAATGATAAGCCTCCTACTGGACACCTCGCTCGACGCCGAGCAGATGAAACTCGCGCGCACCGCCCGGTCGAGCGCCGAAGCTATGCTTGCGATCATCAATGACCTTCTCGACCTTTCGAGAATCGAAGCCGGCAAAACGAGGATCGAACCGGAGGATTTCAATCTGCGCGAGGCGGTCGAAGAAACTGTCGAATTGCTCTCCGAGCGCGCGCACGCCAAGGGACTGGAACTGGTCTGCTTCATCGATGAGAAGGTTCCCGACCGTTTGCGCGGAGACGCCGGGCGCATACGCCAGATTTTGATGAACCTGGCAGGCAACGCCATCAAATTCACCAGAGAAGGCGAAGTGGTCGTCCGTCTCGACTGCAAGGAGGAGCGGGAAGCGCGCGCGGTCGTCCGCTTCAGCATCAGTGACACCGGAATCGGCATCGCGCCGGAAGCCGTGAGAGCTCTCTTTCAGCCGTTCTCTCAGGCCGACGAGTCGATAAACCGCAAATACGGCGGCACGGGACTGGGGCTGGCAATCTCGAAGCAACTCGTCGATCTGATGGGCGGCGAGATAGGAGTCGAAAGCCAGCCGCTCGAAGGTTCGACTTTCTGGTTCGCGCTGCCTCTGGAGCGACAGCCCCGCGTCGAAGAGGTTTCCCAGGCGCGAGTGCCTGGCGCCCGCGCTCTGATAGTCGATGCAGGCGCGACCAGCCGTCGCGCGCTGCGGCGCTACCTCAGAATGATCGGCCTGCGCTCGGACGACTGCGCGAGCGGAGCGGGCGCGCTTGCAGCCCTGCGCCGACAATCCACAGCCGGACAGCCTTACGACTTCGTCTTCATCAACCTCCGCACTCATCGGATGGACGGTTTTACGCTGGCTCGCCGGATCAAATCCGATGACCTGATTTCCACCCCCCGGTTGATAATGATGAAACCGTTCGGGCGAAGAGATGAATCGGACGGAGCAGAAATCGATGCATACATCACAAAACCCGTCCGCCTCTCGCGCCTGATCGATTGCCTCAAGGAAGCCGTGAGCGGAAAGCCGCGCCCGGTTGCGCCTGTGAGCCGGAGCCAGGGCGAGGCGGCGGTCTCTTTGCCTGGCTCGTCGAGCGGCCTGCGCGTGCTTCTGGTCGAAGACAATCCGATCAATCAGGAAGTCACTCAGATGCAGCTTCAGAGACTGGGCTGCCGCGCCGATATAGTGAACAACGGGGCCGAAGCGGTCGAGGCTATGGATAAGGGCGATTATCAGATAGTGTTGATGGATTGCCAGATGCCAGAGATGGACGGCTACCAGGCGACCAGAGAGATTCGACGGCGCGAAGGCGACAATCGACGCGCCATCATCATAGCCATGACGGCCAATGCCTTGAAGGGCGACAGGGAAAAATGTATTGAAGCAGGAATGGATGATTACGTCAGCAAACCGCTGAGTCAGGAGGAACTGGCCGCCGCGCTCGATCGCTGGACGGCCTCCGAGGATATGAATTCTTCAGGATCGAACACGGAATCGCTTCAATTCGATCTTCACGAAGGTCTGCGCAAATTGACCGGCGGGAGCGGAGGCGCGGCTCTGGTCAATCTCATAGAGCTTTTTCTCAAGGATGCCTCAGAGCGGATGGCGGCCATGCGGGAAGAGACCGACTCTCAGGCGCTGGCTCAGACCGCGCACGCTCTCAAGGGAAGTTGCGGCTACCTGGGAGCCAACCGCATGGCTTCTATATGCGAGACTCTGGAAAAGATCGGACGCGAAGGGTCGCTCGAAGGGGTCAGCAATTTGTTGCGCCTGCTCGATGAGGAATTCCAGCGCGTGGGCGAGGCGCTTGAGGTCGAAAAAGAAAAGGCGCTGTCGGGCTGATTCAATCTCCCAGGGCAGCGACTTCGTTGCGGTGATCAAAGCAGGGCTCGCACCAGCCATAGAGAACTCTGTTGACCAGGTGATAGGCAACCGTTTTATCGGCGGGGATCAGTTGATGGCACTGCTTGCACTCCCACTGATTTTTCGGGGCGGCGGTTTTTTCCAGTATGACAGCCATTTTCTTCTGTGGCGGAATCTCCTCCGCCATTCTCCTTCCAAAATTATAAGAGCAGCCGGAGCGCCCGATGATACCCTAAAACGCCTGCGCCGCTCCTCGGTTCCATTTACCGGGCGCAAGCTTCAGATTCATCGCCGACGAATCGGGTTGCCGTCAGTTGATGAACTTCAGTTGATGAGCCTGGGTTTTTCGTCCGCGATTTCTTCGATAGCTTCTTCTTCAAGCGACCAGTCTTCGAATAACTCGCGCGGCACTTCGGTGATGAACCGGGAAGGTTTTTGAATCACGGTCTGTCTTGACCAGTCGGTAACGATCAGTGGATAGCAGACGTAAAGCTCGTCTTTGGCGCGCGTGAGCGCGACGTAGAACAATCGCCGCTCTTCTTCTTCGCTGTCGGTGTCGCGCAGGCTGCGAGCGGACGGGAATTTTCCGTCGGCGGCCCAGATCAAAAACACCTCGCGCCATTCCAGCCCCTTGGCCTGATGCACGGAACTGAGCACGAGTTTTTCATCTTCGTCGCCGCCCATCACCACATCTTCGGCAGTCGTTGGCTGCGGCGAGCCGAACCGCTCGGTGTTTATCAGCGCAAGCTCGGACAGAAACTCTTCGGTCGAATTGAAACGCGAAGCGTAGTTGGCCAGTTGGCGGAGGTCTTCGGCGCGGAGGTCGGCGTTTTCAAAAGTGTTTTCGATATGCTCCTGATATCGGCTCGAAAGTATCAGATCGATCTGCGCGCCGGGGTGGTCCAGAAACGCAGGGCTGATGAGCCGTTCGAGCAGTTGCAGAAAATCCTGCCAGGGCTGGGCCGCCCGCGGGCGGGCGTCGAAATCAGAGCGCAGAACGAGGGCCAGCGGTTCCTGAGCGAAACTGATTCGCTCCCATATTCGATTGGCGGTCGAGTTGCCCACCGAAGGGATGAGTTTGAGGGCGCGCTTCCAGGCTATCTCGTCGCGGGGATTGACCACCAGCCGCAGGTATGAAACCACATCCTTGATGTGCGCCTGCTCGAAGAAGCGAATCCCTGAGCGAACCGTGTAAGGGATGTCGCGCCGGGTGAGTTCGAGTTGCAGTTCGAGGGCGTGCCAGTGGCTTCGATAAAGCACGGCCATCTCATCGAGCGGCACTCCGTCTTCTCGGAGTTCGAGTATGCGTCCCGCGATGAAAGCCGCCTGCTGATCGGTGTTTTGACAGGCTATGAGCGCAGGCATCTGCCCCGCCGATGGACGGATGGCGCGCAGCGTCTTTGGAAGCTGTTTGCGGTTCTGACTGATCGAAGCGTTTGCGACCATCAGTATTTCAGGCCGCGAGCGATAATTGGTTTCAAGCCTAAACTCCTGCGCGTCGGGGTAGCGGTCTTTGAAAGCGTAGATGTTTGCGAAGTGCGCGCCGCGAAAACTGTAGATCGATTGCGCGTCGTCGCCCACCACCATGAGGTTGCGATGCCGGACGGCCAGCAGATCGATTATCTCGGCCTGAATTCGATTGGTGTCCTGATATTCATCGACGAGTATGTGCTCGAAGTGATCGGCCCAGTAATCGCTTATTTCGGTTTTTTCCGCAAGCAGTCGCTTCCAGTTCATCAGCAGGTCGTCATAGTCCATGGCGTTTCGCTCAAGCTTGCGGGCCTGATAGATGCGGTCTACGCGCTCGATCTCGCGGGCGAGGTGTTCGAAGTGGGGGTAGTGACGGGCGAGGCAGTCGCCGATCATCATATCGCCGTTGTTGGACAGGCTGATGATATCGCTGAGGACTTCAGCCTTTGGAAAGCGACGCGCTTTTATATCGATGCCGGTGTCGGCGATGGAAAGCTCAATAAGCCCGCGGGCGTCTTCGGCGTCGAGGATGGTGAAGTTCGGAAGGTAGTCGATTGATTGCGCGTGTCGTCGCAGAATGCGGTTGGCTATGGAATGAAAAGTGCCGCCCCATACTTTTCGGACATCTGATTGCGCAAGCCTCTCGACTCTGTGGAGCATTTCGCGGGCGGCGCGGTTGGTGAAAGTGACCAGAAGAATTCGCGCCGGGTCTATGCCGGATTCGACGAGCCGGGCCACGCGATAGGTCACGGTTCGCGTCTTGCCCGACCCTGCCCCGGCGATGACCAGCAGCGGCCCTGCGCCTGCGGTTACGACCTGGTATTGCTCGTCGTTGAGGTCGGCTCGGTAATTGACCAGGAACCGGCGCGGAGCGTCGCGCTTTATCACGTAGCGTTTGGTCATAGCGAGTCGATAGAGTATAGCAACGGGCGGCAGAAAAGAAACCGGGATGCCTCTCTGAACGACAGACCGATTGAAAGCAGGTCTAGTCATGGCCCTCTCTCAGATTGGGAAGGGTTGCTTGCGCCCGCTGGTTATTACGGCATTCAGATGCGCGCAGGGGAAGCTCCCTCATTAACACCGCGATTGATCGCGGTGAAAACAGCGACCGAATGAATGGGAACTGTTTTAACAGTTTCCGCTTGCTCCGCTTCAAGCCCGCTCCCGCATGCCCGACTTATCACCAGCAATTCATCGGCAGGTCGCAGAGCGCGCAGGTGTGATCGAGATTGATATATGCTTCAGCAGAAAAACTGTTAAAACAGTTTCCGGTTGAGGTCTTTCGCTTTTCACCGCGATCAATCACGGTGTTAATAATAAGGTTGCGCTCAAACCCTTCATTCAACTTGTTGATCCATGTGCAGGCCGCTGTCACAGGCAAGTGTCTCTCTCATCGATTCCTGAATGTAATACTTTTGTATTACCTCTTTTTCAGAGGGGCCGGGTCATTGTTTTTTCTATGCGCTCATCTTAGGCTGGAAGCCGGTATAAAAATTTCGAGTTCAGGAGAGCCAATGACCGAGTATCCAGCCGCAGTCAAGACAATCGACGTCGCTCCGGTTCCTACAGCCAAACCAGAAAAGAAGCTTTCAGCTAAAAGCATTCCTTTCGCTCTGATGCACCTTGCCTGTTTCGCCGTTTTGCTCACCGGCGTCAGCTTCGAGGCCGTCGCGTTGTGCCTGGGGATGTACTTCCTTCGGATGTTCGCGCTGACGGCCGGGTATCACAGATATTTTTCTCATCGCAGCTACAAAACCAGCCGGGCATTTCAATTCATACTCGCGTCGCTTGCGTGCTCGGCGACTCAGAAGGGGCCATTGTGGTGGGCGGCTCATCATCGTCGCCATCATCGCTTCTCGGATCAGGAGGGAGACGTTCATTCACCGGTTCGAGACGGCTTCTGGTGGTCGCACCTCGGATGGATACTGAGCACCAGATTTGAAGCGACCGACTTTGACGCGATCCGGGATTTCTCGCGCTACCCGGAACTCCGATGGCTCAATAACTGGCACGCAGTTCCGGCCATCGTTCTTGCAGTCGGGTGTTATTTCATAGGCGGATGGCAGAGCCTCGTGTGGGGATATTTCGTCAGCACGGTGATTTTGTATCACGGAACTTTTTTCATAAACTCGCTGGCTCACGTCTGGGGCAATCGCAGATACGAGACTACGGACCAGAGCCGCAATAATTTCTGGCTTGCGATGATCACCGGCGGCGAAGGGTGGCACAACAACCACCATCATTACATGGCGAGTGTAAAGCAGGGCTTCTTCTGGTGGGAGATCGATACGAGCTACTACATACTGCGCGCTCTTTCGTGGTTCGGGATAGTATGGGACTTGCGCCTTCCGCCCGCGCATCTGCTCAAGAGAGGCAGAAAGTAAGCGCCAGTGTTTTTGGCGACGCGGGGATGCGGGGACACGGCGACGCGGGTCTCACCGCGTCACCGCGTCCGTTATTTTACGTGGCCAATCGCGCGCATGAGAGTTGTATGACCTGGTTGTATTGTTTGATCGCGGAATTACTGGGCTTCTTCTGCGCCGCCGTTTCGCAAACGAGCGCGAAAAAAACGAGCAGCAATATTTCGATCCGATGCCTGCGATTCATTTCATTTGAAGAGACTGACGGGCAAGGAGCGCGGCCCCCAGCATGCCCGCGTCGTCGCCCAGTTCGGCCCTGACCATCCTGACATCCTTGATCGCAAAATCGAAAGCCGTTTTGCGCGCTGTCCTGTCGATTCGCTCGATCATCTCCTGGCCGAAGGCTTCGATCACTCCGCCGCCCAGCACTATCACCTCGGGGCTGAGAACGTTGATGAGGCTGCCTATGCCTATGCCCACATATTTGGCCGCGCGATTGACCGTCGATACGGCAAGCTGATCGCCCGCGTCATAAGCCTGCTTGAGCAGGTCGCTCGGTATCAGTTCGTTGCCGGCTCCGACCGCTTTGGCCAGCGCGGACTCTCTGCCGCGTTTGATGGCCTGTTGAATGTTGCGCGTCATG
This sequence comes from uncultured Clostridia bacterium, assembly GCA_964588615.1. Classification (GTDB taxonomy): domain Bacteria; phylum Acidobacteriota; class Blastocatellia; order UBA7656; family UBA7656; genus UBA7656. The sequence goes on from CAZPQE010000042.1 coordinate 21,216, forward strand.
GCGGTGCGGCTGGCCAGAGCCTCCATGCATCCGCGCTTGCCGCAGCCGCAGAGCGGGCCTCCGGCGCGAATGATTATGTGACCGATCTCACCGGCATTCTTGCTGAAGCCGTGATAGAGGCGGCCATCGATGACCACGCCCCCGCCTATGCCCGTGCCCCAGAAGACGCCCAGAGCGTAACGCGAGCCGCGAGCCGCTCCCGCAATGAGCTCGCCATAGGTTCCTGCATTGACATCGTTATCGACTATGGCGGGGCAACCGAACTCTTCGGCCAGCCGCGGGCCCAGCGGAAAATTCCTGAAGTTGAGGTTCGCCGATTCGATTATGACCCCGGTCTCAGGGTCGAGCGGGCCGGGCGAACCGATGCCTACGGCGCAGAGCTTGTCGCCGCCCGTGCCCGCGCGCTCAAGGGCGCGGCGGCCTGTCGAAACGATGGTCTGAAAGATTTTTTCCTCGTCGCGCCAGGCGCGCGTCATGGCTTTGGCGCGGGCGAGGATGTTGTTATAAGGATCGAAAGCCGCCGCGCTGACCTTCGTTCCGCCGAGATCAAACCCAAGCACAAATCGACTCATAGGTTCCCTTTTTCCGCTCAAAAAAACGGGGCAGGATGAAAGAAACAGATAGTCGTCAGTGGCCCATGGTCAGTTGTTGAATACAGATGCAAATGACCACTGACTACCGACCTCACTTTGCGAACGAGCGAATGAATCCGACCAGCGCCTTGATTTCAGCATCGCTCAACTTGGAGGCATATCCGGGCATCACCGGGTCTTTGCCCTTTTTGATCTGTTCGATCATGTGAGCGTCGCTCGTTTTCTTCTGCCACGCGGGGTCGGCGAAGTTGGGCGAGTTTTTGACCTTGCCCTTGCCGTCAGCGCCGTGACATCCGCCACATTTCTGCGCGGTGTAGAGGGCTGCCGCGTTGACCTTCTTTTCGGCAGGCTTCGTCTCTTCCTTTTTCTCTTCCGCTTTCATCTCGGCAGGCTGATTGGCATTGGCAGTCGGAGCAGTCGGCGTGCTGAC
>CAZPQE010000043.1:0-1194 GCA_964588615.1 uncultured Clostridia bacterium
CATCGGAGCGGTGATGATCTTCTTCACTTATCTGGGCGGCATCACCGCAGTCATCTGGATCGAAGTGGTTCAGCTTGCCATCTACAACCTCGGCGCGATAGTCGCCGCCTGGATTCTGCTCGACAGGATCGAAGGCGGATGGACTGAAGTCATCGCGGCGGGCAACGGAGCGGGCAAATTCCGCTTGCTCGATTTTTCCTTCGACCTGACGCGCAGCTACACTTTCTGGGCGGGCATCATCGGAGGCGCATTCCTCAACACCGCCACACACGGAACGGATCAGTACATGGTTCAGCGTTACCTTTGCGGCAAGAACGCGCGTCAGGCTTCGACGGCTCTGCTTACGAGCGGCGTCGTGGTGTTTGCTCAGTTCATCATGTTTTTGTTCATAGGGGCGCTGCTGTTCGTCTTCTATCAGCAGAACGCCGGGCTGCCCGAAGGCATAAGCGGAGACCGGGTGTTTTCGCATTTCATAGTCAACGAGCTTCCCGCCGGAGTCGTGGGCCTTGTGATAGCGGCGATGCTTGCGGCGGCGATGTCCTCTTCGCTCAATGCGCTCGCCTCGACATCGCTTGCCGATTTCTATAAGCCGCTGCTTGCTCCTGATCGCTCGGAAAAGCATTACATGAAAGTCTCGCACTACCTGACGGCGTTCTGGGGCGTGGCGCAGATAGCAGCGGCGCTGCTGGTGATCGGGAGAGACAAGCGCATAGTCGATACGGTTCTCGGAATAGCGTCATTCACGAGCGGCCCTGTGCTGGGGCTGTTTTTTATGGGGAGCCTTACGAAAAAGGTCAGACAAAACGGTGCGCTCACGGGAGTGATATTCGGCGTCGCGCTGATGATTTTCGTGTGGGCAGGGACAAGACTGTCGTGGCAGTGGTACGCGCTTGTGGGTTCGACGGCGACATTCTTAGCGGGATACGTGGCGAGCGCAGTGTTCGAGCGCGGGCCTGTTCCGGCAGAACAGGCGGCGGATTGAGAGGATGACGATCAAACATCATCGATTCAAATTCATCAGACGCGCGGTTGCGATAGCAGCAATTCTGCTTTTGTCTCTCGCTTCATTTGCTCAGACTCGCGCGCAGCAGCGGCTCGCTCAAGCAAGCCCCGAATCCGTCGGCATTCGGAGCAGTCGGCTCGCGCAAATCGATAAAGCCATTCTTGCGTCAATCGAGCGCAGAGAAACTCCGG
>CAZPQE010000043.1:1204-21936 GCA_964588615.1 uncultured Clostridia bacterium
CGGGCGCGGTCGCTTTGGTCGCCCGCAAAGGACGGGTGGTTTATCGAAAAGCTTTCGGGTTGCGGGCCATCGAACCGCGACGCCAGCAGATGACCGCAGACACCATTTTCGATATGGCATCGCTCACTAAAGTTATGGCGACGGCCACCTCGATAATGATACTCGTCGAGCGCGGGCAGGTGAGCCTCGCTGATGCCGTCGCCCGCTACATCCCTGAGTTCGGTCGCGCAGGCAAAGAGCGCGTCACCATAGAGCAGTTGCTAACGCATCGCGCAGGCTTCGTCCCCGACAACGAAATAGCCGATTACGTCGGAGTCACCATCGACCCGATGCAGAAGATTTACGCCCTGCAACCGAGTTACGAGCCGGGCACGCGGTTCGTTTATTCCGATGTCGGCTACATCGTCGCCGCAGAAGTCATCCGACGGGTTTCGGGCAAGCGGCTCGATGAGTTCGCCCATGAAAACATCTTCGCGCCGCTTGAAATGAAAGACACGTCGTTTCGTCAGTGGTCAGTGGTCAGTGGTCAGTGGTCGGAAGGCGCTCAAAAAACAACGGACAATGGACAACGAACAACGGACAAAATAGCCCCTACAGAGATGCGCGAGGGCCGGTGGATGCGCGGTGAGGTTCATGACCCGCGAGCTTACGAAATGGGCGGGGTTGCAGGCCATGCAGGATTGTTTTCTACGGCTGATGACACGGCTGCCTTCTGTCAGATGATTCTCAACGGAGGCCAGCTTGGAGGAGTTCGCATTCTTGCGCCTTACACCGTCGAGCGAATGACGAGCGCGCACTCGCTTCCGGCGTCGCAGATGCGCGGGCTCGGGTGGGACGTGAACACTTCGTTTTCGTCCAATCGCGGAGACCTCTTTCCTGTAGGCACGTTCGGCCACACCGGGTTTACCGGAACCAGCGTGTGGATCGATCCAATGAGCGAGACCTTCGTCGTGCTGCTCACAAATCGGGTTCACCCTTCGGGCAAGGGCGATGTTACCCGACTCCGCTCGCTCGTGGCATCGATAGTCGCATCGGCGATCACATCGCCGACTCAAAAAACATTCTCTTCGCTTGCGAAGACGGATTACGTCGAAATTCCGCGCGCGGCGATCAGTCGCACTGCTCCCGTCGGGCCGCTTCATCCGGTGATGACTGGGATCGATGTCCTTGAGCGCGATAACTTCAAACAACTCGAAGGCCGACGAGTCGCCCTCATCACCAATCACACGGGGCGCAACCGCGAGGGGCGTTCTACGATAGACGTTCTGGCAGCGGCGAAGAATTTGAAACTGGTCGCGCTCTTTTCTCCTGAGCATGGATTGCGCGGTCTGGAAGACGCGCAGGTCGGCGACTCGCGCGACGAGAAAACGGGCCTTCCGGTCTACAGCCTTTATGACAAAGACCGTCGTCGCCCGACGGCGGAAATGCTCACAGGAGTCGACACGATAGTTTTCGACATTCAGGACATCGGCGCGCGGTTTTACACCTACATCACGACGTGTGGTTACGCAATGGAAGAAGCCGCTCGTCACAACATCAAATTCGTAGTGCTCGACCGCCCCAATCCGATAGGCGGATACGAGATCGAAGGCCCGGTTGCCGACGCGGAGCTTGCAAACACATTCACGGCTTATCACACGATACCGGTTCGCTACGGGATGACCATCGGCGAGCTTGCATTGATGTTCAACGCGGAGCGGAAGACGAACGCCGATCTGACGGTGATAAAAATGGAAGGCTGGCGGCGGGCTGATTTTTATGACGGCACTTCGCTCGTGTGGATCAACCCTTCGCCCAACATGCGAAGCCTGACTGAAGCTCTGCTTTATCCCGGAATCGGTTTGCTTGAGACGACAAATCTTTCAGTGGGGAGAGGGACGGACACGCCTTTCGAGGTGATCGGCGCTCCGTGGGTCGATGGGCAGAAACTAGCCGAGGCGCTGAATCGCGCGGCGATTGCGGGAGCGCGGTTCGTGCCTGTCAGATTCACGCCGAAGGCGTCGAAGTTCGCAAACGAAGAATGCGGCGGAGTGAATATCATCATCACCGATCGCGGGTCGTTTCGGCCTGTGGCGGCAGGGCTGGAGATAGCTTATCAACTCAATCGTCTGCACGCGGGCGCGTGGAAAGCGGACGATTACCTGCGGCTGTTTGCAAATCGCGCGGCGCTTGCGGCGTTGAAAGCGGGCAGGACGCCTTCGGAGATAGCCGCCACGTGGCAGTCGGGCCTTGCAGAGTTTGCGCGAACGCGCAGGAAGTACCTGTTGTATTAGGGGACAGGAGACAGGTTGCAGAGGTGAAGAGATGAAAGGGAGCAGGAGTGCAGGGGAGAAAGGGAGCAGGAGCGCAGATGTGATGTATTACACGAACGCCAATCACTCCTGCTCCCCCGCTCCCCTGCACCCCTGCATCCCATCTCCCCTGTTCCCTGTCACCTGTCACCAGTATGGCATCATTCCATCACTTTGAGGAGGAGTCCGAAATGGCAAACTTGAGAAAGCCTCTCGTCTGGTTTGCGTCTCTGCTTTTATTGGTGTGCGCCTCAAGCGTCTTCGCGCAGGAGACGACGGGCCGCATCACGGGGCAGGTGACCGATTCGTCAGGCGCGGCTGTGCCTGGTGCTGAGATAACTCTCACCAATATGCAGACCCGCGACGAGCGAAAAGTCAAATCCGACGACAACGGCAACTACACGCTTTCGCTCATTCCGCCCGGCATCTACGACCTTTCGGTCCGCGTGCAGGGGTTCAAGGAATATCAAAACAAATCAATCGAGTTGTTCGTCAACGACCGCAAGACTATCAATGTCGCTCTGGAAGCGGGAGCGATCAGCGAAACCGTAACGGTCAATGCCGACGCTCCCATCATTCAATCATCGCCGACGGTGGGCGACGTGGTTGAAAACCGCCGGATAGTCGAGCTTCCGCTCAACAACCGCAACTTCATGCAACTGGTCACGCTCGTGCCGGGCGTGAGCAGTTCTGGAGATTCCGAAGTCGGCATAGGATTGACCAATGTGGTCAACCTCTCGATCAACGGAACGCGCCGCAATTCGATCAACTGGCTTGTCGACGGCGTGTCGAACACCGACGTGGGATCGAACATCACTCTGCTTTCGGTCCCGACCGTCGATTCGATTCAGGAGTTCAAGGTAATCACCTCAGTCCCCTCTGCTGAGTTCGGGCGGGCTGCGGGAGGAGTGGTCAACCTGATTACTCGCGGGGGCGGGCGCGATCTTCACGGTGGAGCTTATGAGTTCCTTCGCAATGACAAGCTCAACTCCAACTTCTTCTTCAACAACGCGGCAGGCCGTCACTGCGACCGCGGAGAGGCCGCGCCGCTTGGGGCGACCTGCGGCGAGGAGCGCAGCCCGCGACCCAAACTTCGCTACAACAATTTCGGCTATCACGTTGGAGGGCCTGTATACATTCCCGGCGTCTACGAGCAGCGCGACCGCACGTTCTTCTTCTTCTCTCAGGAATGGAGGAGAATAATTCGCGCGCCGGGCGAAAGCATAATTCGCGTGCCTTCGATGAAAGAGCGGGCGGGCGATTTTTCAGAGACCGGGCAGCTTCGCATAATCGATCCGACTACGGGCCGCCAGTTTCCCGGCAACATGATTCCCTCGAACCGAATCGATCCGAGCTCGGCTTCGCTTGCCGCCCTGTTCCCTGAGCCGAATGTGGCATCGCTCACGCCGGGCCGCGACCCCGACCGGTATGCCGTCACCGCGCCCAACATCCAGAACACCCGGCAGGAGACTGTGCGCGGAGACCACACGATGACCAACAATCACCGGCTCACGGGGCGCTACACGCACGACCTCTCTGAGACGCGAGAGATTGGCGGGCTCTTCTTCAACCTGGCCATCCCCGACATCGCCACGACCGACACCGCCGTGCCTGGCCACGTGCTGGCTGTGTCGCTGTTGAGCACCTTCGGCCAGAACATCATCAACGAGGTCTCGTTCAACTTTTCGGGCAACCGCATCACCACCGATCTGGTTGGCCGCTACACCCGCGATAACGTCACGGTCAACAACAGGGAGCTCTTTGAGCAGAACAACTCGAACCTGCCGCCTACGGTCAACACCGGACTCGGCACGCTGGGCGCGGGCCAGCTTTACAACATCGAGTACAACAACTACAACCCGCGCTGGAACCTGACCTATATTCGCGGCACGCACACCTACAAATTCGGAGCCGATCTGAGTTGGGAGCAGAAGAACGAGAACGCCGCCAACGCCACTCAGGGCAGCTTCACCTTCAACGGCACTCAGACCCGCAGCGGCTCAGGAACCGGCATCGCCTTTGCTGACTTCCTGCTCGGTCGCGCTTCGAGCTATTCGGAAGCCCAGATCGATATAACCAATCACCTGAGATTCGGGCGGACGGAGTTCTACGTTCAGGACACCTGGAAGATCAGGCCGAACATCCAGCTTGATTACGGAGTGCGCTACTACCTGTTCCGCATGCCGCAAGACACGGAAAACGTGCTGACGGCTTTCCTTCCCGAACGGTTCGATCCGGCCTCCGCGCTCAGGTGCATAAACCCGAGGTGTTCGGCTTTCGATCCTCTGAGCGGCGATCTGCTCAACGGCATCATCGTCGCAGACGGCAACTCGCCGTTCGGGCGAAGGGTGCAGGAGCTTGATAAGAACGACCTGGGGCCGCGCTTCGGGTTTGCGTGGAGTCCGGCGAGTGACGGCGGATGGGTGGCCAAAATCACCGGCGGGCCTGAGCGCACGGTCATTCGCGGCGGGTACGGCATCTACTACGATCAGGTGCTCGTGGGGATAGTCGAGCAGAATGCGTTCGTCAATCCGCCGTTCAACAGTTCGGTATCATTGTCAGGGACAGTCGCAGCGCCTATCACCTACGACAACCCGTCGGCGGGCGCGGCGGCGACAACCATCGGCGCGAGGAATCTCATCACGACCAGCGCCCCTTTCGTCACGCCGATAGTTCAGCAGTGGAACCTGACGATTCAGAGGCAACTCTCTCAGAAGACCTCTTTCGAGGTCGGCTACACCGGATCGGCGGGCAATCACCTCACGCGCCCTGTAGATATAAACGCGCCGACTCCGCAGGAGATACTCACAGCATCGAGGGGTGTCGCTCTCTGCGACCCGGCGCTTGCGGCATCCAACAACCCGAACAACTGCATCAACGCTGCGCGACCCTTCCGGGGCTATGGCGCGATCACTGATCGTCAGACCACAGCCAATTCGCGCTATCACGCGCTGATCAGTTCCTTCAAGATGTTCGATATGCGAGGCGTGACGGCGCAGGTCTCCTACACCTACTCGAAGAACATAACGGACGCGACCAACGACCGCGATGCAATCGACCTGCCGCAGGTGCGCAACAACTTCGCGCTTGAGCGGGCCGTGTCGCGGCTTGACCGCACGCACATCTTCGTGGCCAGCTATGTCTACGAAGTGCCTTATGCGAAGTCTGGATTCTTCGCCAACCCCGCGCTCAAGCATGTATTCGGCGGATGGGAAATAGCCGGAATCACGACCGCGCAGACGGGACTTCCGCTCTCGCGCATAATTCAGGACACAACGCCCGGCCCGCGCGGCAACCGGGCGAACCTCGTAAGCGATCCGCTGTCGAACATTCCCCGAGGCGTCGGCAACGGCACTCCCTACCTGTTCAACCCGCTGGCGTTTCGTCCTCCGGCTGTGGGCGAGATAGGGAACTCAGGTCGTGGGATCATTCGATTGCCGCGACAGGTGTTCACCGATTTGCAGCTGGGCAAGAACTGGCGATGGGGCGAGCATTACCGCGTGCAGTTCCGCGCGGAATTTTTCAACGTGTTCAACAACGCGATCTTCGACGGCGTGGGTCAGACGCTGCCCTCGAACCGATTGCCGAACGATCCGATCTTCAACAGCATCGAGTCGTTTTTGACTACTGGGTCGAATCTCGGCTTGTTCACCTCGACTCGACGCCCGCGCGAGGTTCAGTTCGGATTGAAGTTCAATTTCTGATGTAATCCTCCAAAGGTGAGACTCAAAGCCGCCAGAGATGGAGCAGCCTCGACTCTGGCGGCATTTTTTCATGCCCCGTTGAAAGGGTGTCTGCCAACTGAGGGACATGTCGGTAGCCCGCGCGTGAGCAAGGTATCGCAAGCAAGCCTGGCGGTCGGGCTACTGACACAGCCTCACCTTCCAGAGTTTGCAAACACGCTCTGAGCAGATTCTTCCCTTTTCATATTCAAGTCCTGTCTGCCTGCCTCGCCTGAGCGATCGCGAAAAAAAGTTCGAGGAGCGTGAGGGAATTCGCTCTCGTTTCCTGCGTTACTAATTGAGCGAACAACTGCTCACCAGTTTAGACATCTGCTCTCGGCATGCGCCGAGGGTGAACTTGATAAATGATCGCAGGTTTAACGAAAGAGTCAGGTATGTACAACAGGCTGCCAGCCTGTTGACGCACTGAAGGCATGAAAATTTGAACAACAGCAGGCTGCCAGCCTGCTGTACATTTTTTGAGGAGCCTTCATGTCGCTGCGCGACTCCCTGAAAGAATGAAAATTTGAAGAACCAGCAGGCTGGCAGCCTGCTGTACATTTTTTGAGGAGATAAAACCATGAGTACCACGAAACGATTCATTACCTTTATGCTTTGCTTGCTGCTCTGCGCCCCTATGGCCGTAGCCCGGCAGGCGCAGGACAATCAGCATCAGGCAAACACCGTATCACAGGATGTGATGATAATAATTCAGCAGGAAAAAGTGCGCTTCACGGCGCAGAAGGCCGTCTCGGAGATGCAGTTGCAAATCTTCGATCAGACGGGAGAGATGGTCTACGACAGCGGAGCCGTCACCGAGCAGGAAATCAACTGGGCGCTGCAAACGGCGAGCGGCGAAGCAATCAAAAGCGGATTGTATGCCTACACGCTCTCGATCAAAGAAGCCGGAGCGGAATCGGCGCGCGTTCGGCGCGGCCATTTCATAGTAGATCGCACCAGAGACCGCGACCGTGACACGGACAAGCTGTGGGTGACGAGCCAGAACGACAATGGCGTCGGCACAGAATTGACCGTAGCGCGCGACGAGTCTGCAACCATCGCCGGAGTGAGCTCGCCGAGCCGCCAGGAAAGCGGTCGAAGCGAGACGGAGCGAGGCAGCGAATCGGAGCGCGGCGGCGAAAGTGGAGCGAAGAATGACAAGGCGAAGAAGGACAAGAAGTCAGGATCAGCGGAATTGTCACTGTCCGGAACCGGCGTGGCAGGACAGATCGTCAAGTTCATCTCCGAGGAAGAGATCGGCGTTTCGGAGATCACCGAAGTCGATGGCAACGTCGGCATCGGGACGACGACTCCCCAGAGCGGATTCCGTTTGCACGTCAACGGCCCTACCTTCCTGACACCAGGAGGAGACCGAGGAGATATTTCGTTCAGCACGCCCAACGGGGAATTAGGGATGGCGATAACGTCGAGCCCTCGCAACGAGGACGGCTCGACCAATGGGCCGAGAGCCGACATCAGATTCGACGGTTCGACATTAAAATTAGTGGCGCACAACTACGGCGGGCCTCCGTCTCCAGCAAGTGGAATAACTGTCAATACCTTTGGCCACGTCGGGATCGGGAGGGTATATGCAGATAACCTTCTTCATATCGGCCCCGGCACCAGTTCGATAGGCAACAGCCGCGTCAACGCGGTGATCGCCAGTAACAATCCAGACGCCGGTATAGCCATAGCTCAGAACAGCGGCGTGAATCTTCTGGTGCAGGCATCCGGCGCAGGCGGTTACATCGGAACCACATCGGCTCACCCGCTGGTCTTGAGAGTGAACGATGAGGATACGATGGTGATCGACGGTCGCAATACGATCATCCGCGCCCATGATCTGTGGTTGGGTCACGCGGGCCGTCGCGGCGCTCCGGGTCGCGCCTTAGTGGATAACGGCAATGATCTGGTCGTGAATTTTGGCAGGGATTGGGGGCGGACTGTTATCGGCAGCAATCTTCTCGTTACAGGCACAGGAATGGTTGAGTCATCTATTCAGAGCGCCGACGAACGAGCGGTTCTGAGCCTGGACAGCACCATCGGCGGGAATAATCAAGTATGGACACTGGAAAACGGTGTCTTTGGCGAGGCTGGAAAGTTTGCCATATTCGACCGCACATCTTTCAAGGCCCGGCTCACTATCGATGCTGATGGTCTCGTCTCTGTGAAGGCTTTGAAGATCAACGGCTCTGACTTCGCCGAGAACTTCGATGTCAACGTGGCGGAGTCGACAGGAGTTGTGACAAGGACGAAGGTTGAAGCGGGCATGGTGGTTTCGATTGACCTGGCCGACCCCGGCAAGCTGAAACTCAGCACGCGAGCTTATGACCGTCGCGTTGCAGGCATCATCAGCGGCGCAGGCGGAGTCAATCCCGGAATGATGATGGGCCAGGAAGGCACTCTCGCCGACGGCAAACATCCGGTTGCGTTGAGCGGGCGAGTCTACTGCTGGGTAGACGCTTCGCGTGGAGCGATCAAGCCGGGCGATTTGCTGACGACTTCCTCAACGCCAGGCCATGCGATGAAGGCGAGCGACGGGGCGAAGGCGCAGGGCGCGATCATCGGCAAGGCGATGACTGGATTGAAGTCAGGCCGAGGTTTGGTGCTGGTGCTTGTCACCCTTCAGTAATGAGGTCTGGGAGAAAGTAAAAGGAGATGACCATCATGAAAACACTATCAACTTTCATCCTTTTGATAATTCTGGTGCTGGCATATTTGCCAGCACCTAAGGCCCAAGAAATAAGCTTGCGTAAGCAGAGGGAAACGAGAAGGTGCGGGACGACCGCTACGGCGAAGGACTACGAAGTAGCGATGGCTCGAATGAGACAGATTCGAAAGAACCGCGATCTCAATCTCGAAGCTCAGGCGCTCGATCCGCCGACCGACGCGCCTTACTACATACCGCTCTCGATTCACATCGTGCGGAACAGTCAGGGGAATGGCGGGCTTGCGCTCAACGCGTTGAACCGGGCGATGGAGGACTTGAACCGGATATGGCAGCCGGTCGGCGTTCAGTTCTTCATCTATGGAAACATCGACTACATCAACGATACTGCTCTCTATTATTTGCCGGGCGGCGATAGCGCCGCAGAGGTGGCCGCAAGGAACGCACTGCGGTTGACCAACCCTTACCCCAACACGGTCAATGTTTATTTCACGAACATTGCAGGGCTGTTGGGTGAATCGACCTTTTCGACGGACCCAGTTCAGGGAGTGCTGATGGACAACAAAACGGCAGGAGTCGTGGACAATCCGTCCACCCCCCAACGTGAGGATGATCCGTCCACTTTCGCTCATGAGATAGGACATTACTTCGATATTCCCCACACCCACCATCGCTTTAAGGATGAGGACGGAAATCTCATCCCTCTGGAGTGCCCGGACGGAAGCAATTGCGATGCAGCAGGCGACCTCCTATGCGACACTCCGGCTGATCCCAATCTGGATGGCAAGGTGGACGCCAGTTGTAATTACACCGGCTCGGTCATGGGCCCGGCGGGCTGTGGCAACACCCCTTATAACCCGCCGACGAGGAACGTAATGTCCTACTCACTACCGGTGTGCTCCACTCAGTTCACTCCCAAACAGATCGAAGTTGCATTGTACTCGCTGCGCAACCAGCGACCGAACCTGATAACCAAAGGGGCGCGATACGTCGACCCGCTCGCAAGTCCGAGCAATGAGGAATGCACCTACAACTCTCCGTGCCAGTTAATCAGGAAGGCGGTTGAGGTTGCCCAGGATGGAGACTTCATCTTCATCAAGCCCGCATTCAATCACGTGTCAAAAAACAGCCCCCTCGACGGCAAGAGGGTGACTTTGATGAGATGGGGGACTACGGGCGAGGTGAATATCACGAATTAGCGAAGAGAGCTTTTCATCGAAAAGCCGAAGATCACAGCGGCTCGATTCACACAGCCTGAGACAGCAGTCGCGCTGTCTCTGGCTGATTTTTTTGAGTGCCGTCAACGGTCGAATCGAGCGCTTTATCGTATCAAAAGATCACATCGCGCAGCGCCCTGACGCGCTTCTTCGATCAACGGCGCGTCAGACGAAGAAATCGTCCCTTTGCTCTGCATATCGAGCAGTATGTCCAGGCTTCTCTGATACTGCGCACGCGCTTCTTCGCCCATTGGCTTCCTCTTGCCGGTCAAAGATCGGGCGGCTCTCTCGAACGCCTCTGCTATATTCATGCGAGTCGCCGCGCAGACGCCTCGAAGGTCGGCGCGCTCTGAGTTCTCATCCGCGCGAGCGAGGACGGCTATTGTCTTTCGGCTCTCATCCACCGCGGCTGGGATGTTCCCCGTTTGGGCGAGCGCCTTGCTCATCAGACCCATGCCATCTATCAGAATAGCCAGCTTGTCTAAATCGCCAGGGTCGGCATCATGAATAGACCGGCTGATGCCGAGCGAGCGACGAATATAGGAAAGCGCCTCGCGGCTCTCTCCGGTCTTGAGGAGTATCGCGCCGATCTGGCCATAAGCGGTCGCGCGATCAAGGAGCGCGCTCGCATCCTGTGGATCGGCTGCCGAAATCTCCTCAGCTATTTCTGCGTAACGTCGGAAACTCGCCATCGCTTCATTCATTCGCTCCCCGGCTTTGAGCGCGTCGCCCTGATAGAGGTAAGAAACCCCGATCATACGACGATAATCCGCGTTGGTCGGATCCTTGCGCGAAAGCTCGGTGAAAAGTTCTATGGCTCTTGCATGGCTCTCCACAGCCCCGGCCAGATCGCCGAGTCCCTTCATCGCCATGCCGGAGAGCAGATGATTGATCCCTATCGAGCGATCTATCTCTTCTATTCGCGGATGGTCGCGGGGAATCGCCTTGAATAAAGCAAGAGCCTTCTGCTGGTTTTCCAGACCGCCTTTCCAGTCTCCCGCAGCAATCAGAAAATCTCCAAGCGAGCCATAGCTGATCGCCGCCTGATATTGATATTCGGTCTTCGCGGCATCTATAGATAAGAGCGCCTCGGATAGGCTTACGGCGTTGCGGTAACTCTCCGCCGCGCCTTCTGAGTCGCCCCTCTGTCCGAGCAACTCGGCGAGATTTCGATAAGCACTTGCAGCGTCCAATCTGAGGCCGGCGTCGTGAGGGTTTGCGGCGAGAAGCGACTGACGAATCTGCAAACATTTTCTCAGGCTTTCGACCGCCCCGGCGGTGTCGCCCAGATTGGCAAGCCCGCGGCCTCCCTGAATCGAACTGAGCTTTTCATAAGCATAAGCTATCTCCGCCTGAAGCAATGGATCCTCTTTGCCGCGTTCAGCCAGAGAGTTGAGGTAATCGAGCGTGTCGCTGACCATCTCTTTGCGCACGGCAGTCGATCCGGGCAGATTGCTTATTCGGTCGTGGTAATTGAAGAAGACCGACTGCGTCAGCGATCTCAAATCATTGAAACTGCGCTCGGCCTGCGCCTGCGCACGTCGAGCGACGCGAGCCTGCCACGCAGTCACGATAGTGCTTCCGATCAGAGTGAGAGCGATTATTGCGGCTGAGGCAACTGTAACTTTGTTTCTCCGAATGTACTTCGACGCGCGATAACTGAACGTTCCCTTTCGCGCCATCACCGGGCGGCCTTCGAGATGACGGCGGATGTCTTCGGCAAGTTCGGCCACCGACCGATAGCGCATATCCTTTTCTCTGTGCATCGCCTTGAGCACGATGTTATCGAGGTCTCCGCTCAGACGACGGCGCAGCTTCTCAGGCGTCCCTTCGCGCGCCTGGCTTATCGAATCGGGCGAAAGTGCGGTCGGCGCATCCTCTCGCACCGTTGCCCGGTCTATACGCACGGCTGCCGTCGACGGCCTGTCAGGATCGGTGCTCGATATTACCTCGGCCACTTCAACTGGCGAACGATCTTTGAATTGATAAGGCGAACGACCGGCAAGCAACTCGTAAAGTATGACGCCGAGCGAATAGACATCATCTGAGGTCGTAGCGCCGAGACCGCGCAACTGCTCCGGGCTTGAATACTCTGGCGTCATCCACCCTCGCGCAGACATAGTTTCAGCGACCCCTGTGTCAGGCGTGACTATCTTGGCTATTCCGAAATCCAGAAGCTTCGTCGCGCCGTCTGATGTGACGATTATATTGCTCGGCTTGATGTCGCGATGAACTACCAGATGCTGATGCGAGTGCTGGACGGCGGCGCAGACCTGAAGGAAGAGCGTGAGCCGCTGGTTGATCGATAACTTGCGCTCATCCGAGTAGCGATCAATGGGCAGCCCTTCGATGTATTCCATCACGAAGTAAGGCAGCCCTTCGCGGGTCGTTCCGCCGTCAAGCATTCGAGCGATGTTGGTGTGATCGAGAGTGGCGAGAATCTGCCGCTCGGCGCGGAAGCGATGAAGAATGGCGTCCGAGTCCATCCCTCGTTTGATAAGTTTGATTGCGACCTGCTTGTGATACTCGTCGTCGTCGCGCTCGGCCAGATAGATTGCGCCCATCCCTCCGCGACCTATCTCGCGGATCACGCGGTACGGGCCGATTCGATTCCCTTCGACCGAAGAGATATCTTCATCAGCGATGACGCGGACGGCTTTTTGAAAAATGGGCCTGCCTGTGAGAGTGTCTGCTTCGTGATGGGATGCGAGAAGAGATTCGACTTCGCTGATGATTTCCTCATCATCAGGGCACGCCCGGAGGAGGAAGGCTGGCCTCTCTTCAGGGTCTCGCTCAAGCGCGGCGTAAAAGAGATCGTTGACCCGTTGCCATCGTTGGGGAGTCATCTCTACCTCTGCATCTCGCGGTGGAGCCAGGCGCGCGAGAGCGTCCATTCGCGCTCGATCGTGGCATGAGAGAGCTGCATCACCTCGGCGATTTCTTCGATACTGAGTCCGCCGAAGAATTTCAATTCGATTATCCGGCTCTTCCTCGGATCAAGCTCTGAGAGCCGATTCAAGGACTCATCCAGCGCAAGAAGGCTTGCGTCAGTGATTTCCATTTCGTTTTCAGCTTCGCTCAAAGAAACTTTCATCGCGCCGCCTCCGCGCTTGGCGGCCACGCGCTCATTGGCGTGATTGATGAGTATGCGCCGCATCATCTGGGCGGCCACTCCGAAAAACTGCGCGCGGTTCTGCCAGTTGACTCTCTGCTGATCGATCAAACGCAGGTAAGCTTCGTTTACAAGAGCGGTAGGTTGAAGCGTATGATCGCGGCGCTCGCGGCTCAGATAAGAAGCTGCCATCCGGCGGAGTTCCGAGTAAACGAGCGGCATCATAGAGTCGAGCGCCTCACGGTCGCCCCGGCTCCAGTCGATGAGAAGTTGAGTGACTTCCCGATCCTCAGGCATTCCCATTGCCTCCAGGCACGGCAATTCTATTGAAGTCGCCGAAGCAAGTCTAAGGGTTTTTCTTCATCGGCAGAAACAGCCCATCGAGTTTGATTGCTCCGGGCGCTGTTGAACCCTAACGCCGCGCGGGTTTTTTCTGTCCGGGCGCGCTGACTTTTTCTTCGAGCTTCTCGCGCGACTCACGGCTCAACCGCTCGGCTGCGGCAAATTCTCGACGGGCATCTACAGTTCTGCCGACTGCCTGATAAGCCCTGCCCAGCAGAAAACGCGCGTCAGGCCAGCGGGGATCAATCTTCACTGCGCGCTCAAGCGATTCGACCGCGCGCAGGGCGTCGCCTTTTCTCAACAACGCCTGCCCGAGGGCTTCGAGCGCGGGGCGAAAATCCGTCGCTTCCGAACAGACAGCTTCGAGCATCCTCAGCGCATCGTCCACGCGACCGAGGCTCAGATAGTTTTTTCCGAGATGAAATTTTGCAAGCGTGTGCGAAGGATTGATCTCAAGCTCAAGCTCGAACTCGCGCGCCGCTTCCTGCGTGTCGCCGCGCTTCTGCAATGCGTAGCCGAGCGCGTAATGAGCTTCGCCCATTTTCGGATCAAGCTCGATTGCGCGACGAAATTCCGCAATCGCCCGCTCAGGCTGCCCCGAATTATCAAGGGCTTCACCCAGTCGAAGATGAAACTTCGCTTCACGGGGAGCCAGGCGGACGAGTTCTTCGAATCGCTCGGCGGCCCTGCGATAAAGCTTCAATCGGAGATAACTTTCGCCAAGCGCCAGAAGCACGGCCCCATCGTGAGGCGCTGAAGCGCGCAACGTCTCAAGCTCACTGGCCGCTTCCTGAAATCTTTCGAGCGCGATCAACGAAAGCGCGAGCAACTGCCGCGCCTGCTGGTTTCCCCTGTCGAGTCTGACGGCGCGGCGAAGCGGCTCTATGGCCTGAAGGCACTTTCCGAGTTTGAAATAAGTTATGCCCAGGTTGACGAACGCCGCCGCGAGTCGTGGATTTGCCCGCGCAGCAGCGGTGAATGCTTTGATCGCTTCATCCGTCTTGCCCTGACGGTTGCAGACGACGCCGAGGTTGACCAGAGCTCCGGCCCAGCGGGGAGCGATAGATATTACTTTGCGGTATGCGGCCTCGGCCTGCGGCCAGTCTCCGCGAGCCTCGCACTGCAGGGCTTCGGCAAAAAGCGATTTCGCGTCGGAAGGAATCTGCGCGACGCGCTGCGCCGATGCAGAAAAGGGGACGAGCGCGATCAGGCAGAACAGAAGATGACGCGCGCGTCGGAACCGGCGGCAACCGACCACTGACCACTGACCACTGACCACTAAAAAATGATCCACTGCTTTTTCTTCCTGGGAAACTCAGGCACAGGCTTGTAGGGAATCCTTTCGCCTCGCACGACCGCAGCGGGATTATCTTCGGCCATCGCCCGCGCATAATCCGAGCCGATCAACTCAGCGATCTCTGCGACCGCTTTCGACAGGCCCGGCAGCCGGTTGCGAGTGTTATGACAATCGCTGGCCACGATGTGCAGCAACCCGTGTTCGAGCATAACGCGGGCCGCCCGCTGCACTTTCTTGCCGAACTGACCCGTGAAAGAGCCGGTGTCAGCCTGACCTAAAGCGCCCATCTCGATCAGTTCGTAAAACCGCTCAGGCTCGTTGATGAGCATGAGGTTGCGCTCGGGATGAGCGATTATGGGGCGTATCTCATTGTTGAGAAGATCGAACAAAGGCCGCTCGCTGTAAGGCGGCACGACCGCGTGGGGGAATTCGATGAGCGCGTAAGGCCCGCCGGCAAGCGTTGGCGCACTCTTCCGGCTGCATATCTGACTGACCAGATCGTGATTGAATCTCAGTTCGCATCCGATCTCGATCCGGGGGTTGCCACCGAGCCGGGCATTGAGTTCATCGATTTTCTGTCGGAGCAGGGCCGGGTCATGAGTTTTATGCACGCCGTCGTGCGCGTGCGGAGTCGCCACTATCACGCTCACTCCATCGCTGGCCGACGCGCGGCACATCTCAAGAGATTCTTCGAGGCTGCGCGCGCCGTCATCGATTTCTGAAAGCACATGACTGTGAATATCAACCATAATCACGCTTGATACTACGATGTCCGGGCGATCTCTACAATATTGATTCGAGACGACCATTGGTCACGCAGATTGTTTCATTCGCCTTTGAAACCCGCTCTGGAACAGGTATTGGCTGAAGGACTATAATTCGATCAATCTCAGATCGAATGAAAGCGAGCGTGATGCGATGAGCACGGAAGTATTGACCGACACCTTGAATCAATCGGCGACTCCGACGCCTGAAACTCTGCCGCCGCTCGAAAACGGCGACCATCTGACGCGGCGCGAATTCGAGCGGCGCTTTGATGCGATGCCTCACGTCAAGAAAGCAGAACTGATCGAAGGAGTGGTCTATATGCCATCACCTGTGCGAGTGAGAAGTCACGGAAAGCCGCACGGTCAGATCATGGGTTTGATCTTCACCTACTGCGCGGCGACTCCTGGCGTTGATTTTGCTGATAACTCGACCTTGCGCCTTGACCCTGACAACGAGCCGCAGCCGGATGCTACGGTTTGGATCAATGAGGCATCGGGCGGGCGCGCTCGCATCAGCGATGACGATTACCTTGAGGGCGCTCCCGAACTGGTTGTCGAAATCGCAGCCAGCACTGCCTCTTATGATCTGCATGATAAATTGAAAGTCTATCGTCGCAATGGCGTACAGGAGTACCTGGTGTGGCGAGTCTATGACCGGAAAATAGACTGGTTCCACCTTGAAGATGAACAGTACATATCTCTGCCGCCGAATGCTGATGGCGTCACTGAGAGCCGGGTTTTTCCCGGACTCAGGTTGGATATGAATGCCATCATTGCGGGAGACCTCGTTCGCGTGCTGGCCGAGTTGCAAAAAGGTCTCGCCTCCGATGAGCACGCAACTTTCATCAACCGACTCTCCGCAGCGACTCATAAAGAATGACCCGCTCGTTTGACTAAACAAAACGATGATGTATTCTATGCCTGCTCTTCGATGCTGATTCAACACGGAGGCAAAGCGGATGCTCTCGCCCGGCTCGGTTCTGCAAAATCGTTATCGAATCGTAAGGCTGCTCGCTCAGGGAGGGATGGGCGCGGTTTATCTGGCGAAAGACGAACGCCTCGGCAGCGATGTCGCCCTGAAAGAAACTTTCTTCGATGATGAGAGTCTGCGCCGCGCGTTTGAGCGCGAAGCCCGCCTGCTTGCCAGCCTTCGACATGCCGCGCTGCCGAAAGTCAGCGATCATTTCAATGAAGACAAAGGCCAGTTTCTCGTTATGGAGTACATACCGGGCGATGATCTGATGGAGATGCTCAAGCAGAGAGGCAGCGCGTTTTCGGTTGATGAAGTGTTGGAGTGGGCAGACCAGTTGCTCGGCGCATTGGAGTATTTGCACTCTCGCCAGCCTCCGGTGATTCACCGCGACATCAAGCCCGCGAATATAAAGCTGACTGAAGAAGGTCAAATCGTTCTTCTCGATTTCGGACTGGCGAAAGGGGCGGCATGGTTGAAATCCCGGCTGATGACGGGCAAGAGTGTGCCTGCTTTCACACCGCTCTACGCGCCGCCTGAACAGATGAATCAGGCAGGGACTGATCCGCGCAGCGATCTGTTTTCGCTTGGCGCGACCATCTATCAACTGATCACCGGCGTGGGACTGGTTGACGCCATGACGCGCGCTCATGCGATTACTGAGGAGCGGCCTGATCCGCTGAGACCGGCAAACGAATTGAATCCGGGTGTGCCGTCGCTGGTGGCTGATGCTCTGAGACAGGCGATGGCATTGAACCGGGATCGGCGGTTTGCGAGCGCGTCTGCGATGCGCAAGGCATTGAGAGACGCGCGTCGGGCGAGCGATGATCCAACGATAATCGCAGCGCCGCAGATCCATGATGAGCCGAAAATAATAGTGATGCCGCCAATCGTAGAGCCACCGTCTCCGACATTCGAATTCGAAACCGTCACGCTTGATGTCAAAGGCAAAATAACGAATCGTCGCAAGGGACGGGCAAAGTATTTCATTGAAGACCTCGGCGGAGGAGTGAAACTCGAAATGGTCGAGATAACCGCCGGTTCTTTCACGATGGGATCGCCGGGAGGCGAAGCGGAACAAAGCAGCAATGAAGGCCCGCAGCATCAGGTCAGCGTGCCATCATTTTGCATGGGCAAGTTTCAGGTGATGCAGGAGCAGTGGCGCGCAGTGGCGATCTTGCCGAAAGTGAATAGCGATTTGAATCCTGACCCTTCACATTTCAAAGGAAGTTTCAGGCCAGTGGAAACGGTGTCGTGGGAAGACGCCGTTGAATTCTGCGCGAGGTTGTCGAACAAGACCGGCAAAACGTACCGACTGCCGAGCGAAGCCGAATGGGAATACGCATGCCGCGCAGGCACGACGACACCTTTTGCCTTTGGAGAGACGATAACGCCGGAGATCGTGAACTACGATGGGAACTATCCGTATGCGTCGGCCCCCAAAGGAACATATCGAGGAGAAACTATCGAAGTTGGCAAGCTTGGATTAGCAAACGGGTTTGGACTTTACGATATGCACGGCAATGTGTGGGAGTGGTGCATGGATAACTGGCACCACAATTATGATGGAGCGCCGACGGATGGAAGCGTATGGGGAGGTGGCGATGCAAATCTTCGGGTGTTGCGCGGCGGGTCGTGGTACGTCAATGGAGGGAACTGCCGCGCCGCCAACCGCCTCAGCCTTAGGCCGGGCGACCGCAACTTCTATGATGGCTTTCGTGTTGTTGTAGTAGTGCGGACACGGTGAGGTACACTCTTGCGCTTTGCACTTTTGCGAGCGAGCTTGGCGAGCGAGCGCCGAAAAAAATTGAGAGTTGGTATGCTGCTACTCAATCGCCTTCATCTCTATTGTCAGACCAGCCATGAAAAGAACCTCTATCAAGACCCTGCAATCGCCAAGCCATCCAGTGCGCGGTGCGAGCGATAATCTCTGCAAGCGGCTCGCTGAAGAACACCCTGCACAATTCGCCCTCTGGCTCTTCGGCGTAAGAGGCAAGGTCAAAGTCGAAAAGACCGAGATGAGCCGCGAACCCATTCGCGCCGATTCGGTCATATTCTCTCGCGGAGAGATGGAAGCTCTGCACATCGAATTCCAGACCTCGATGAAGAGCGATGTTCCCGTCCCTCTGCGCATGCTCGATTATTACGTCGGCTTCAAGCGCAAGAATCCCGACCGGCGCGTGCGACAATCGCTGGTCGTTCTCAAGCCGACCATCGAAGCGATTCCAGACCGCTACGAAGACGAGCGGACATCGCACAGCTACGATGTCGTCAGGCTGTGGGAACAGGACCCTGCGGAGCTTCTCGATCACGAAGGATTGTTGCCGCTTGCGACGCTTTGCCGCGCTCAGTCGGGCGAGAAACTGTTATCTGAAGTGGCGGCGCGGATAAGGCGCATTGAGTCGCGCGAGCAGCGGCGCGAGACGCTCAACTGGTCGCGCGTCCTGGCGGGCTTGCGGTATGATAAGAACCTGATCACCAGAATTCTGAAGGAGAGCGATATGTTGGAAGAATCGGTCATCTACCAGGACATTTTGCAGAAGGGCGAGCAGCGCGGCTTGCAGGAAGGCGCGCAGCAGGAAGCGAGAAAAGTGGCTCTGCGACTGCTTGAGCTAAGGTTTGGCAAGCTGTCGCGAACCGCGCAGCGACACATCGAGCATCTCGACCTGAAGCAGTTGGAAGGGTTGTGCGAAGCCCTGCTCGATTTCAAAACCAAAGATGATTTGACTCGCTGGCTCAAACGACATGCGCCTGATCGCCGCAGTAGTTCCTGATGCCGGGCGATTCGCCCTGTCTCTGACGAATTGATTCTTTCCTCGGCAGTGATGAAAGTGCAGGGCTGGTCCAATGGAGACAGGTTCACCTCAGATCGCCGGGGCTGCGCAGTGATTTCCCTCTGCTTTGTGTTCTGCGATTTGAATCCTTTCCGATATGCGGCTCTCTGAATTCACATCGCCCCTCGAATTGTCTTCTCAAACGAAACCTTGAAATCACACGCCGCTTTGCCTAATATGAGCCTGTCGCAATTGCGCGATTCCTTGCAATGTAAGCCGGTGTAGCTCAGTTTGGCCAGAGCATCTGACTTGTAATCAGAGGGCCGTGGGTTCGAATCCCTCCACCGGCTTTTCATCCTTTCATCCCCCATTACAGGTAATGAATTGAACAAGGAAGTTTTAGAAAAACTTGTTGAGGAGGGTTTGAGCCTGAATGAAATTGCCTCTCGCGCTGGCATAGCCAATACGTCTGTTCGCTACTGGCTCAGAAAGTTTGGTCTGGAAACTCGCAGGGGAAGAGAACGCAAACATCCCAAACCGATGCCTCCATGCACGAATTGCGGAGCGCCTGTCAAACACAGGTATAGTAAGTATTGCTCGCTACCCTGTCAGTTTCAGTTCAAACGAAGACATAGAATCGAAAATGATTTTGAACACGTTTCTACACGCGCGCTGAAAAGTCATCTCCTCGACCTTCGGGGCCATCGCTGCGAAGTGTGCGGCATAACCGAATGGATGGGACGCGTTGCGCCTCTGGAACTCGATCACAAGGATGGCAATCCGTTCAATAATGACCTCGATAATCTCCGCCTGATCTGCCCCAACTGCCACTCGCAGACCTTGACCTACAAGAACCGGAACATGGGCAGGGGGAGATTCTACAGAAGAACCCGTTACGCCGCAGGCAAGAGCCATTGATCTTAGAGCCTCGCCCGCCGAAAATTTCCCTAAAACATAATGCCGCGTTGAAATCGCGCTTGCGTGAGCAAAGCTCTTCGGATAATATAACCCTTTTCGATTAGGGGGTGGTGCGCCACCCTGCAATCCCACGAAGGATTTGTTTGATGTTTGACAGGCTCCGGTCTTCGTTGACCGGGCCGCGAGTGCTGGGGTGGTCGAGTGGCTAATGGCACCGGGCTGTAAACCCGGCGGGCTCAGGCTCTACGTAGGTTCGAATCCTACCCCCAGCACCAGCTTTGAAGCGACACAGGGACGTTGTGACACGGAGACACGGCGATATCAACCTGAACGGTTTCGCCGCGTCTGCGCGTCTCCCCTTCGCCGCGTCGCTTCCGTCCTGGGCGGGCGTAGCGCAATGGTAGCGCACTAGCCTTCCAAGCTAGGTGTTGCGGGTTCGAGTCCCGTCGCCCGCTCCATAATCGTCGCCCGGCGAGGGCCGGCGTAGCTCAGTGGTAGAGCGCATCCTTGGTAAGGATGAGGTCACGAGTTCAATCCTCGTCGCCGGCTCCAGTTGCTTCTGGAAATTCGCCAGGCCGTGTGCCGAGAGCATAAACACAGGCTGAAGACAGGAGATATATGGCAAAGGAGAAATTTGATCGTTCCAAACCCCAC
>CAZPQE010000044.1:0-21596 GCA_964588615.1 uncultured Clostridia bacterium
GGCCACAAGAGATTGAAAATACCACCAACGGGGCGCCCTTTCATATTAGGTACGACCAGCACGCGCATATCATGCAGATTGACCGGAATTACTGGCGCAGTCTTCGCAGAAGGCTGGGTTTGCAGGCGGAATCGCGCGGTGAAATAAAACGTGCTGCCGCGCCCCACTTCGCTTTCGACCCTGAGGTCGCCGCCCATCATCTGCGCAAGCTGCGAGCTTATAGCCAACCCCAGCCCTGTGCCTCCGTAGCGACGAGTGGTCGAGGCATCGACCTGTTCGAAGGGATCGAATATGTGCGCGAGCTTTTCGGGAGCTATGCCTATGCCTGTGTCCGAGATTGCGAATTGCAAAACGGCTTCTTCCGCAGAGAGACTCTGCGTCTCGACGCGAAGGACTATCTCGCCCTGTTGGGTGAACTTGATGGCGTTTCCCACGAGATTGACCACGACCTGTCGCAAACGCCCCGCGTCTCCGATGAGATAATCGGGCGCATCGGGCGCGATATCGCAGGCCAGTTCGAGGCCCTTTTCGTGAGCGCACAGGGCGAGCGTTCTCATCGCAGCAGCCAGGGAGTCGCGCAGGCAGAAATCCGTCGGATCGAGCAGGAATTTTCCGGCTTCGATTTTGGAAAAATCCAGAATGTCATTGAGCAGCGAGAGCAGAGAATCAGCCGAAGATTTGACCATACCAAGATATTCGCGCTGCTCCGATGTCAGATTGGTTCCGAGCGTAAGCTCCGTCATGCCGATGATGCCGTTCATGGGCGTGCGGATTTCGTGGCTCATATTGGCGAGGAATTCCGACTTTGCGCGCGTTGCCTCTTCGGCGGCTTCCTTGGCTTGCTGCAATTCTTTCTCCGCTTGCAATCGGGTGGTCACATCGCGGGATATGCCGCGAAAGCCTGCGGGTTTTCCTTCGGCGTCTTTGATGAGCGAGATGCTCGATTCGATCGTATAGCGGGTTCCATCGCCGCGGATCATCTCGTAGGTCACGCCTCTGGCTGCCTCTCCGGTCTGTAGAATCCTTCTGAATACTTCGCCCGCTATTCTTGAATTGTCTTCGTCTATATGCAGGCGGTTGGCCTTGTTGTTCAACGCGAACATCTCTTCTCTCGTGCGACGCTGCTCGACCATCACCTGATTGTTGAAGAAGGTGAAGTTACCCTCCAGATCGGTTTCCCAGAAGCTGTCGGCCATCTCTTCGATGATCGCTCGATATCGCTCTTCGCTCTGTCGCAGAGCCTCTTCCGTCCGACGGCGCTCGGTGATATCGCGCGATATGCCTCGAAAGCCTGTCGCTCTTCCTTCCGCGCTGCGGATCAAAGAAACGTTGGTTTCTATCATTCGCTTCGCGCCGTCTCCTCTGGTTATATCCCAGATGAATCCGGGCGCGGATTCTCCTGTTTGATACAGATGATTGAACCTGCGGAACACCTCGCGGGCGGTTCCTTCATCCATGTAGTCCTTATAACTCAGGCCCATCAGTTCTTCTTTCGAGCGCCCGTGAAGAGTCTGAGTGTAATTGTTGAAGAAAGTGAAACGCCCCGCCAGGTCGAGTTCCCAGTAAGCGTCCTCCATCGTGTCGATGATCGTCCGGTATCGCTCCTCGCTCTGGCGCAGAGCCTCCTCCGCAAGCTTGCGCTCAGTAACATCACGCGCGGTTCCGCAAAACCCCACCGGGTTCCCCTCAGAATCTCTGCGCAGAGAAACATTCGATTCCACGTAATAGATGCTCCCGTCGCCGCGGATCATCTGGTAGGCGACGCCTCTCTTAGGCTCTCCCGTCAGATATACCTGCTTGAAAGCCTTTCCTACGATCCTGACCGACTCTTCATCCATGAACCGCTTGTTGCTCTTCCCCATCAGTTCTTCTTTCGGTCTTCTCAGCCCCGCAGCCACCTGATTGTTGAAGAAAGTGAAATTTCCGGCCAGATCGGTTTCCCAGTAGGCATCGGTCATATTCTCGATGATCGTGCGGTATCGCTCTTCGCTCCTCCGCAGAGCTTCTTCCGCCCGCTTGCGCTCGTCGATATCGAGGTACATCCCATAGTTGCCTTCTATGCGCCCGTCTCTTATGATCGGCACGCCATAGATTTCAACCTTGATGAGGCTTCCGTCTTTTCGCCGCCTTACGGTCTCGCGGTTGAGGCTCTGACCGTCGAGTATCTGTTGTGATATATCCGACGCCTCGTCTGTCAGGTGTTCAGGCACTACGACCTGGTTGATGGGTCGTCGGAGAATTTCTTCATCGCTGTAGCCGAATATTTTTTCGAAGCTGCGGTTGGCTCGCGCGATGCGATCCTGGCCGTCGAGCAGGACGATGCCGACCGGAGAGTTTTCGAAGAGTTGCTCAAACAGAGCCTTCTGCTGCTGCAACTCACGGGTGCGCTCTTCGACTCGCCGCGCCAACTCTCTCTGGAGAGCCTTCAACTGCCTTGCGCGGAACCAGTGCCAGACGAGCATCAGAGCAAGCGCGCACAATCCATAAAACCAGTATGACTGGTAAAAAAGAGGCTCAGGATAGGTCTGAAACAAAGCTCCGGCTTCATGCGCGAGACCCGGCATCGGCGACAAAGAGAGCAGGGCCAGCGATGAAAAGGCCATGCTTTTCTCCCTTTTGATTCTGGCCATAAAATGAATACCTGTAAGATAAAAGGCGAAACCGACAGAGCATACACCTGTCATAAAGCGGACGGGGAAATGCTGCCGGCTTTTTAACCTGGGGAGACAGCGAGAAATTCTGAAGGACTTATGCCTGAGGGGATATCCTGATTCGCTACCTGCTCAAAATGGCTCTACGGCTTCAGGGGCAACGCTAAGGAACCAATGCCATTATACATGGCTATGTATTTGTGGGAAGGCTTTTTGAAACCGGGGAGGGCCGAGAACGAAAGCCGGTCGCTGAAGACCGGCTTCGAAAACAGCATCGAGAAAAATCTGCGCGCTACAATGGCCGCTGATAGAGGAACGACGCCGATTGTGTTCCATCGGGATTTCTGACCACGAGCGTGACTGTCTGGCCGGGATTGATCTTCTTTCCGGCCTTTTTGCATTTGAGCTTGCCCGTCGGGTTTTCCGCATCGTTCGAGGTCTTCTGATCCGCGCCGTTCATATCGACATCGGCTCCGTCCTTGAAATTGCTGCCGTAAACATAAAGATGCTTGCCGATGACTTCGGCTCCGGTAATCGCGGGAATCTGTGGGCCTCCCGTGCCGCTGATAGTAAACCGCCCGCTGCGCACCTCGACCGCCGCTCCCGCCTTCGTCGATGCCTGCACGCGGAGTCGCCCCTGACTGGTCGGAGTGTTTGGCACTGTCCAGTTGAACTGCGTCGTATTCGCATCGGTCGTGGCAAATATCAGGTTGGTTATAGGAAAGGTCGCTCCGTCATCGGTCGAATACCTGACCTCGTAGCTATCGACATTCGAAAGCCCCGTCGCCGTCCAATCGATCAGATATTGCGACCCTGCGGCAAGCGTCTGATCGCCGGGATTCGACACAAGCGCCACCGTCACGTTCGATGTCGCGGATTCAGTCAGCGCGCGGTTAGTGTAGATGTAATCGCCCTGATTGGTTCCGTTGTTGTTGGCTGCATTGCCTGCGACATAAAAAGTAACCGTGCCCACGTCCGTCGCAGGCGCAGTCCAGCGAATCTGCCAGATGCGCATACTTGCGGAAGTCTGCGTCGTGCCTGATTCGGTGTGCTGGATATATTGCCTGTCGCCTGTGCCGGTCAGGGCGTTGAGTTGAGTGTCCGAATTGATCGGCGCAAGAGTCCCGGCGCGATTGCCGCTCGAATCAATAGAGGTTAGCTGAAATCCAAATCTGGAGCGGCCCGCCTGTTGAACGGTAACAGTCAATGTGTATTGCTGGCCAGGAGTGTAAACCGAAGGCACACTGCCTACTGTCACGTTGCCAGGTCCCACGTTTACATTTTCGAAAGTGTCATGACAGTTGACGCATGTCCCTATGTCGCCGGGCGCTCCGGTGTATCGCGCCTCCGGCCCGAATGAATTCGCGTAAGCGATGGCCACAAGCGACAGCGTGAGTATCACAGTCTTCAATTTCTTTTTTCGTGTCGATATCAGCATTAGGTTTTTCCGCCCCTCGACATTATTCAATACACCCCTGCCTGCTCGATCAATCGGAGGGAGAAGGCGAGAGAAGGGATTCTGCAAAATCAAGGAGTGGGCCATCGCTCTTGATGGCCCACTCTGTTTCATCACAAAAATCCCATGTCAGCAAACGAGCCGCCGAGTATCGACTGCGCGTTTGCGCCAAGCCAGTTGTTGAGGATAGTCGCGTAGACTTCGCGGAAATCGACCTTCATCTTCATATTGCCAGCCGTGTCGAGATCGGTGAGCGAAGGCTGCTGGCCGTAAAGCCCGCCCGTCACCGGATTGCCTATGACCATCATCTGACTCGTCGTGCCGTGATCGGTCCCAAACGAAGCATTCTCGTTTGGCCTCCTGCCGAACTCTGACCACTCCATCATCAATACTTTGTCGGCAAGCCCGTGCGCAGTCATATCGTCATAGAAAGCTTTGACCGCTTCGGCGTAATAGCGGAGCAGGTTGAAATGCGTGCCTGCCTTCTTGTCCGGAGCGCCGCCGCCCTGCGGAACCTGAATCTGCGCCGAGTGATTGTCGAACCCACCCATCTGCACGTAGAGAAGATTGGCCTGCGGAATGGTGGTGATTATCTGCGCGGCCATCCTCATCACGGGCGCCAGCGGATTGGGCGCTGCCGGATAAGTCACGGGCGATGTGTAGGTGGCGACTGCCGTCTGCACTTCCGCTGCGCCTGCTACGGCATCTACCGAGATACCTGCCACTGCTTCGCCGAACGAGCCTGCGTCGAACACGCGGTTGTTGTTTGCGTTGAAGGTGTTGATCTGGTTGTTGCGGTCGCCCGCAAAACGCGGGTCAGTCTGATAGGTGTAGTTTGCGAAGCTCGATATGTTGGGGATGACGACCTGGTTGCCGAAGAACGACTTGGGCGCCGAGCCTCCTATCGAGGCGGCGACGAGTCCCGACTGCCCGGCGAGTTTCTGATCTGCATAGCGTCCGAGCCATCCCGTCCCTGATGGGTTGGTCGGATTGGCAGTGTGCCAGATGTCCATCGAGGTGAAGTGCGACAGGTTCGGATTCGGATAGCCCACGCCGTTGATGATGGCCACCCGTCCCGCGTCGTAGAGGTCTTTGAGTTGCGTGAGCGCCGGGTGCAGCCCGAACTGGCTGTCGAGGATCATCGTCTTGCCCTGAGCATCGACCAAATCGGTGTCGCGGAAGCCGAGCGTGGGCCGAAGGGCGAGATATCGAGAATCGGTGTAGGGGATGAGGGTGTTGAGTCCGTCGTCTCCGCCCGCAAGCTGGATGACCACGAATATGCGACGGTCTGCGGATTGAGCATTGGCATCAGTGAGCAACACTCTGGGCATCAACAGGCTCAGACTCACCATTCCCGCGCTGCGCTTTACGAATTGTCTTCTGGTAATCGGCATGGCTCTCCTCCTAGTTCAGTTCAGACTCCGGCATGCACAATATCTGATGGACAAGGCCGCGAACTTTCTTGTCTATCGTTTCATCGCTCACCGTCCAATCGAGGTGGCTCCCCTGGTCGTTGGTTTCGAGGTAATTTCTCAGAACGGTCTTGACCGACTTGGGCAGCCCGAAGACGTTGAGCACATCGAGGAATTTGCTGACTGTTTTTTTAGCCTTCGACCTGGTGTATTTTCGCAACTGATCGTTGGTCACCGACACGCCCGGAGTGGTGTGATTGCGGTTGACGACGAGAGCGTTGGCGAAGTTGAACCGTTCGAGCATAGTCGCGGTGTTGATCCATCCGAGGTGGAAATCCCACCCGGCAACGTCAGGCGGGTTGAAGATATCCTGAGTCATATTGCGCGAGGCCCCGGCCAGCGCATTCGATGTCGGGTTGCGGTCGCCGGTGACATTGGCTCCCGGTCGGTAATCGGCTCCGAGCATGCGAACCGCGCCGACTATGTACTCGACCGGCTGCTTGATAAGCCCGTAGCGGGCGCGCTCGCTGAAGAACTCGTCGGAAGTGAATATCTCGCGTACCAGGTCTTTGATCGAATGGTTGCTGCTGGCGTAAATGGCGGCGAAGCGATCAATCGTGGCTCTGTCTTCGGCGCTTGAAGTCACCGGATAGACGAAGAAATCGAAGAGTTTTTTGGTCAGGTAGCGACCGGTTTCAGGGCGGGCTGAGACGATGGTGATGATGTCTTCGCCGCTGAGGTTTCCGGTTCGCTCATAGGGCGTGCCGCGATAGACGGTCTTCGACCCGTTGTCATGCTGCTGGGAGTTGACGAAAAACTCTATCGCATAAGGATCGCCGCCCTGCCGATTGATGCGGAACTTCCAGCCGGTGAAAGCGCGAGCCACCTGCTTCACATCGTCTTCGGTGTAGTTGGATTGCCCCGTCACCGGATCGACTATGCCCATGGTGAAGAGCTCCTGAAGCTCGCGGGCGAAATTTTCGTTCGGGCTTCCCGATACGTTCTGGAGGCCGTTGAGCCAGATGAGCATCGCCGCGTCCTGCGACACGCGCAGAAGCAGGTCGTCAAAGCGCGAAAGAGCGTACTGTCGGAGCTTGAGGTTCTGGACGTACATGTAAATGTCCGCGACCTGAGAAAGAGCCGTAGCGAAGTGGTTATGCCAGAAGAGAGTCATCTTCTCTTCGAACTGGCGGCGAGTGTGAACCATGCGGGTGAACCACCAGCGACGTATCTCGCCCTGATTGAATTTCGTGTTGTCTCGCGGGTCTGAGAAATTGAAGCTGGCTGTGAGCAGGTCGTCGAGCGGCTGATTATTGATGTTCTGATGATTGAGCAGGTAATCGACCGCCCCTGATTTTCCGCGCGATTCCAGGTCTGAGATTTCGTCGGGGTTGCCGCCGAATCCCATCCGGCGAAGCAGATGGGCCGCATCTTCGTAGGTGAATGCCATAGATTGCTCTCCTCCTTAGATTGATCGGCGGACAGCGCCGCCGTCATCCAATCACCCATCGCCGGAAGCTCAGACGACAGTCTGGGCAGCAAATATCGGCTTGATGGGGAACGATACCGGCTTTTCAGACTCCCGGTTCCAGTCAAAAGTCTGAAAAAATCTCTCTTCGTGTTTCAAGACCGTGAGGAAATCCGCCTCCCCGGCGATGGAGGCTATGCCCCCGACAGAGCGGAGAGGTCAGGGGGCGGAAAAATACGTCAGGCGGAAACTTTTTTCAACTGCCTCTCCCATTCCGCGCGGGTTGAAAGCGCGTGGGGTGAGATAGCACGCTCTATGGCCAGTATGCCGTCGAGGTGATCGATTTCGTGCTGCAGGAGTTCCGACAGATCGCCTTCAGCTTCGATCACTTGTCGCTGGCCCCGCTCATCGCTGTAAGATACCCGGATCATTCGATTGCGCCTCACCCGGATCATCAGATTGGGGAGGCTGAAGCAATCGTCCCATAATTCGATCATCTCATCTCCTGCCCATACTATTTCAGGATTGATCAGCGGCCCGCAGAAACCCGCAGGCTGCATGCGAATGAATATCACTCGTTGAAGCGAGCCTGTCTGCGGAGCGGCTATCCCGCGCCCGAATCCGCTTGCCTGACGAAACGCGGCAAGCGTGTCGCTGAGGTCGCTGATGAGAGAGCCGAGCGCGGAGAAGTCCGTGACGGGCGAAGATTTTTCCCATAGAACCGGGTTGCCGAGTTGCAGAATTTCTCGTGACGGCATCTTTTTTGCCTGACTGAAAATCGCGTCGTCCGCAGGCTGAGATTATACAGGAGCAGAAGCGCGCGGCAAACACTTCAATTGCATCTGCGCGCCGCATTGCAATGCCCCATTGCGGTTGATACACTCCAACTGAAATGAGCGCAAATCCCGACCCCAGAAGCAACGTCATCAGAAGAGGCTTCGGACTCAAGGGCGAAATCCGCGAGGTGCTGAGTACGGATTATCACTCCGATATCGTTGACCGGATCAAATCGCAGGGCCACACCCTCAGAGTCGGACGATTGACCTTTCGACTGGCCGAAGAGTTCGGCTTCTGCTACGGGGTGGATTTCGCCCTGAACCTCGCTTATGAAACTCGCCGAAAGTTTCCTGACAAGCGCATATTTCTGACCAACGAGATCATTCACAACCCGCGTGTCAACACTCGACTCAGCGATATGGGCATAGAGTTCATCGATTGTTCGATTGAAAACCCCGCTCGCTTCGACAACGTGACCCGTGATGATATCGTGATGATCCCCGCCTTCGGCGCTCCCGTCGAGCAGTACCGCGAGCTTCAGCAGAAAGGATGCATGGTCGTCGATACGACCTGTGGCTCGGTCATAACCGTCTGGAAGCGGGTCGAGCGGTACGCCCGCGAGGGCTTCACTTCGATCATTCACGGCAAGCACGCCCACGAAGAAACAAAAGCCACAAGCTCGCAGACCTCCAGATACGAAGGCGGAAAATATCTGATAGTTCTCGACAGACAGGAAGCCGATTACGTCTGCAACTACATTGTCAACGGCGGAGACCGACAGGAATTTCTGAGCAGATTCAGGGACGCCTGCTCGCCCGCCTTCGACCCCGACGCAGACCTTGCCCGCGTGGGGCTTGCCAATCAGACCACGATGCTTTCGAGCGAATCGCTCGAAATCGCCGATATGTTCCGCGAAGCCATCGGGCGACGATACGGAGAGCAATCGCTCGATGCGCGATTCCGCCACTTCGACACCATCTGCACCGCAACCCAGGATCGCCAGGATGCGGTCAACAAACTCGTCCGCGAAGATATCGATCTGATGATAGTCATCGGCGGCTACAACAGCAGCAACACAACTCACCTGCTGGAGATTTCCACTCTCCACAAACCCGCTTATCACCTCTTCGACGCAAGCTGCATACTTTCAGCCGATGAGATCAGACACAAGCCGCTCGGCCAGAAGGAAGAGACCGTGACTCGAAACTGGCTCCCGGAGGGCGATGTGAGGATTGGCATAACGGCAGGGGCTTCGACCCCGGACCGGCTCGTCGGCGAAGTCATCGACCGGATCGTAAATCTCTGCGTCGCGCCTCAGTGAACGCCCGCCGCTTTCTCGAACCTCTCTACACAAAACGGCTTCGCGTCGTCAGAGAAACGCCCGCTTGTTACCGCTTCCGAAACGAGTTCGGCTGTGATGGGAGCAAGCAGTATCCCGTTTCTGAAATGGCCCGTCGCAAGCAGCAGATTATCGATTCCGCTCTGACCGATGATCGGCAAATGATCCGCAGTGTCCGGCCTCAGCCCTGACCACGTTTCAACTATCTCGAAGTCTTCGAGCGCGGGAACGAGTTCTATAGCAGCAGTGAGAAGCGAACTGATGCCTGCGGCAGTGATTGCTTTCCTGAAACCTGTGTATTCAACCGTTGCGCCGACGAGGATTCTACCGTCGAGTCGCGGAATGATATAGCAGCCATGCGAATGCAGAACGCAGTTGATCGGATTGTCAGCGCCTCTGAGCGCGATCATCTGTCCGCGCGCAGGAATCACTTTCGCAGTCGGGGCGAATTCGCCCGCAAGCGCGCTCGACCACGAACCGGCTGCCAGAATCACCACGCCCGCTTCGATGGTCTCGCCGCTGCAAACCACTCCTTTCGCCTTCCCGCCGTCGCGGGCTATCGAAGAAACTTCTCTGCCTTCGATGATCTCGACCCCGGCGCGGCGCGCGGCTATCGAGAGCGCGTCCATCAACAAACGATTCTCGACCTGATGATCCTCTGGAACGAACACTCCGCCTGCGGCAGTCGGATTGACGGCAGGTTCCTTTTCTCGCACATCGCCGGCAGAAAGCGTTTCCACGCAAAGCCCCGCTTCCTTCTGCCACTCAGTCCATCGCAAAGACTCGGCGCATTCTCTCTCTTCGAGCGCGACGAAGATCGTGCCTTCATCGCGATACTGCGGGTCTATGCCTGAGAGTTCTTTTATCTGCGCGATGAAATCCTTGTACATCGAGCGGCTGCGCATGCACAGGTCGAAGAATGGCCCAGGCTCAAGCCCTTCCGTCTGAGGGCAGAGCATTCCTGCGG
The DNA here is from genome assembly GCA_964588615.1 of uncultured Clostridia bacterium. Taxonomy (GTDB): domain Bacteria; phylum Acidobacteriota; class Blastocatellia; order UBA7656; family UBA7656; genus UBA7656. The sequence goes on from CAZPQE010000044.1 coordinate 10,071, forward strand.
CGGCGCGACTCGCCTGGCAGCCTGTCTTTCCGCGCTCGATAATCGCTGCGCTGAGTCCCGCGCGGGCAAGCCTCAGAGCGATGGAACAGCCGATTATTCCGCCTCCAACTATGATCGCGTCTTTGTTCATCGACCGCTATCCTATCATTGCGACTCGAAGACGCGCATCCTCAGCCTGCTGGTGAAAAATCAGTCCGACCAAATTCGCCTTGACTCTGTATCCGACTACAGGGTTTACAATATCAATCGATGAAAAACACGATCAGAGCAATCGAAGAAGAAGAAACCGGTCGACTTCGCATCGGAGAGGTGTCGAAGCGAAGCGGCGTGGGAGTGGAGGCGCTGAGGTTTTACGAGAGGCTCGGACTTCTGGGCAAGCCTGTGCGAGCCGCAAGCGGCTATCGGCTTTATGATGCGGATGCGCTCGACCGGCTTGAGTTTATCCGTCGGGCGCAGATGCTCGGATTCACCCTCTCGGAGATCGCTCAGATCATCGCCGAAAAACAATCCGGTCAGAGCCCCTGTCGCAATGTGCGCGAAATCGTCCGCCGCCGACTCGTGGAACTCGATCGGCGGATGAAGGAAATGCGCCGCCATCGAAACGCTCTCGCTCAGGCTCTTTCGGAATGGGATGAAATCGGAGACCGAAAGGGCCACGTCTGCGGCCTCATCGAAAGCGCCGCGATCAAAGACGCCCGGCCTGCGACGCAGAAACTCAAGAGGAAGAAAAAATGAACGACCCTGTGCGCGACCCCGTCTGCGGAATGATGATCGAACCGGCTCCTGCTGCCTTCCAGAGCCAGTTCGAAGAGATGACTTTCTACTTCTGCGCCGCAGCCTGCAAGCAGAAATTCGATGCCGATCCATCTCTCTACTCGAAGGCCCCGAACGCGATGCCCATTCTGGTGACGCTGGGATCGATCAAGCGCGCGACCGAGATTGCTCAATCGAGCCGCGTCGATCTTCCGATCACCGGGATGAGTTGCGCTTCCTGCGCTCACCAGATCGAGCAGGGTCTCGGCAGAGCCGCAGGAGTCCTAAGCGCCGCAGTCAATTTCGCCACCGCTCGCGCCACCGTCGAGTATGACGCCGCTGTGACTGACATCCCGGAGCTTATCGATGCAGTAAAACGACTCGGCTATGCGGCAAGCCCTCCGCGCGACGAAGAAATTTTCGAAGACGCTCAGGGGGCGCAGCGCGAATCGGAATACCGCGATCTGAAACGGAGATTCATCCTTGCCGCCGCTCTGTCTTTTCCTGTGCTGGTCATCGCGATGTCGCATGGCCGAATCGCTTTTCTCGATTTTCGCGGCGTCGAGTGGTTGCAGCTTGTTCTCACCACGCCTGTGATATTTTATTCGGGCCTTGAGTTTTATCTGGGCGGGTGGGCGGCCCTGCGGCGTCGCAGCGCCGATATGAACACGCTGATTGTGACAGGCACGGGCGCGGCTTACATCTATTCGGTCGCGGCGACCATCGTTCCGAGCTTGTTTGCTGCGGGCCATCACCAGATGCCGCCGGTGTATTTCGAAGCCGCCAGCGTGATAATCGCCCTCATACTGCTTGGCCGCATGCTCGAATCGAAAGCCAAGGGGCGCGCCTCGGAAGCGATAAGAAAACTAATCGGGCTTCAGCCTCGGACTGCGCGAGTGATTCGAGGCGGCGAAGAAACGGATATGCCTGTCGATGAAGTCGCGCCGGGCAACCGCGTCATCGTCAGGCCGGGAGAGCGGATTGCGGTCGATGGCCGCATCTACGATGGATTCTCGACCGTCGATGAATCGATGCTCACAGGCGAAAGCCTGCCGGTGGAAAAGAAAAACGGCGATGAAGTCTTTGCCGGGACGATAAACAAAACTGGCTCGTTCAAACTGGTCGCCACCCGCGCGGGCAGAAACACTGTGTTGCGCCAGATAGTCAGGCTGGTCGAAGAAGCTCAGGGATCGAAAGCTCCCATCGCCCGACTTGCCGATGTAGCGAGCGGCATCTTCACTCCCATAGTGATTCTGATAGCAGCGGCGACTTTCATCGCCTGGTTTCTGGTTGCGCCCGCAGACGAGCGACTGGCGATGGCGCTGATGAATTCCGTTTCGGTTCTCATCATCGCCTGCCCGTGCGCACTGGGGCTTGCCACCCCGACGGCGATTATGGTCGGGACGGGGCGAGGGGCTGAAGGCGGAGTGCTCATCAAAGGCGGCGATAGCCTCGAAATCGCGCACCGCCTCCAGACTGTGGTGTTGGACAAAACCGGGACCATCACTTCGGGCCAGCCTTCGGTGACAGACATCATCCCGGTCAGCGGAGTCAGTCGAGAAGAACTACTGCGTCTGGTCGGGTCAGCCGAGCGGAGGAGCGAGCACCCGCTGGGCCAATGCATCGTGAAAGAGGCTCGATTGCAGGGCGTCTCACTTGCGGAGCCGTCCGGGTTCAAGGCTCTTGCCGGGCATGGGGTGGAGGCTGTGGTCGAAGGGCGGCAGGTTTTGTTCGGCAATGAAAAACTGATGGGCGACGGCGCGGCGATGTCGAATGAAATGGAAGCGAAAGCCGCAGAGCTTGCGTCTGACGGCAAGACGCCGATGTTTGCGGCTGTTGATGGGAGACTCATCGGACTCATCGCAGTTGCCGACACGATCAAGGCGGATGCCAAAGAGGCAATCGATGCGATCAGGAGATTGGGCATCGAGGTCGTAATGATGACGGGAGACAACCATCGCACGGCGCAGTCGGTGGCCCGCGCCGTGGGGATAGAACGAGTGCTGGCCGAAACTCTGCCCCGTGGGAAAGTCGAAGAGATCAGGCGGCTTCAGAGCGAAGGGAAGACAGTAGGGATGGTCGGAGACGGGATCAACGACGCGCCCGCGCTGGCTCAGGCCGATGTAGGGATTGCGATAGGTACGGGAACGGATGTGGCAATAGAAGCGTCGGACATAACCCTGATCGGTGACGACCTCAAGGGAGTGGTCAAAGCTATCCGTCTTTCGCGGGCCACCATGCGAACGATAAAACAGAACCTCTTCTGGGCATTCATCTATAACGCGATAGGGATTCCGATAGCTGCCGGAGTTTTTTATCCCCTGACAGGGTGGCTGCTTTCGCCCATCGTGGCCAGCGCAGCTATGTCGCTTTCGAGCGTTTCAGTAGTTACAAACAGCCTTCGACTTCGTCGATTTCGCGCGCAGGATCGGGAGTGAATCCCTTCACGGAATTTGTATTGACTCCACCCCCGCTGCGGTCATAATAGGGCCGTCTGCTGCTAAAATTTGAGGAGAAATTAGTATTGACTCGACCCTTGCGACGGGGATAATAGAATCGCCCTGCCGCTTGTTTGCCCCTGCATCAGGCCCCTCCAGACTGAAGTAGGACCCTATCAAGGTTGAACAGTACAACGGGCTGCTCAGAGGCGACTCCAGGCATGGCCACCTCACCACTCTCTTTCTCCCGGATGCCTGTGAGCGGCGCAGAGAATTCAAACTATGGGCGAAGCAATAAAATCAACACCTAAGCGCGGCGGAGATGCGGATCGATTCGACGTATTGTCATTATTGGGGAACGTGGGACTCAGGACGCTGCGGGCGAAACTGTTTCTGGTCATCCTGCTTCTCACAGTTTTTTCGATAGCCATCGTTTGCAGCGTGGCCTATTGGGGATTCGATCGCGCTATAGAATCAAGCGCCGACCTCCGCCATGCAGCAGGCGCGACGGCCGAGAGCGTCGACCTGATCGTCTATGAAAATATCCAGTTCATTCGCTCGATAGCGGGCGATAATGTCGTGGTCGATGCTGCCGAGCGCGGAGCCCGCGAGGCTCAGAGCGCAGGCGTAAACGCGGCTCCCGATGACCGTACCAGAGCGCAGCTTGAGGAGCGGTTCAAAGACACTCACACCTTCCGGGTCGATGAATCGGTCAACCGCTTCCTTCAGGAGAAGAGGCTCATAAAAGGCGTATTCGACCGTATGTTCTTCACTGACCGCTACGGGATGGTCGTCGGAATGACCACCCTGACCGAAGATTTCGTTCAAAGCGATGAAGTCTGGTGGCAGGAAGCCATGCGCAGCGGAGTCTACCTCGAAGATATCGAATTCGATAAACCCACCCAGACCTTCAGCCTCGAAATCTGCGTAGGAATTCCTTCCCGCTCAGGCGGCTACAACGGGGTCATCAAGGCCAAGTACAACCTTTCGGACGCGCAGGAATTCATCTCCCGATTCAAGCAGTATCAATCCGGCTATGCTTATGCTTTCACCCGCGACGGGCAGATAGTCCTTCACCCGGATTCCGAACTTCGCAACCTCGACCTTGCGGAAGCTCTCCGACGGTTGAGGTTCGCCGACTGGCAATCGCTGGCCGCGCAACTCAAGCCGAGCAGAGACGACGCGCAGGGAGGGACGCTCTATTGCGACGGCATCAACCGCGCCAGCAACAAGGCCGACGAGCGCATACTTTCTTATGAGGTATCGAAAGGGTACAAAGGCAACAACTATCAGTTCGCGGGATTCGGCTGGACTTTCGTCATCGATAACAGCAGGGACGAAGTGCATGCTCCGGCTCAACGCATGCTGGGCTGGATACTCGGATCGGGGTTTGCGCTGGTGGCAGTATTCGGCGGCCTGGCGTTTCTGTTTGCCAGGAGCGCGTCGAGCAAGATCAAGGAAATACTCTTTGTGACCGAGGAAGTCCGTTCCGGCAACCTCGCGGCCCGCGTCGATATCTCGACCGGCGACGAACTCGAAAGAGTGGGACACGGGTTCAACACGATGATGGATCGGCTGGAAGAGACCGCTCTCAAAGCGCAGGAGCAGAGCGAGGCGCTGAAGTTGAGCGAAGAGAAATATCGAAACATCATCGAGAACATCGAAGACGGCTATTACGAAATCGATCTTGCCGGCAGCGTCACCTTCTTCAACGACGCAATGGTCAGGATATTCGGCTATCCGCCGCAAGAACTCCTGGGACTCAACTACAAGGACTATATAGAAAAGGATCAACTCCCCAGGGTCAAGGAAGTCTTCAACCATGTCTTCCGCACGGGAGAATCGAAGCAGAACTTCGCCTATCAGATCAATCGCAAGGATGGGCAGGGCCGCATAGTCGAAACTTCGATCACTCTGGTGAAAAACAGCGAGGGAGAAACCGTCGGATTCCGGGGGATACTGCGCGATGTGACCGAGCGCGAGGTTGCCGAAGCCGCATTTGAAAAGAGTCTGGCCGAGTTCATGACTATTGCTTCTATGGTCTCCGACGGCGATCTCACGCGACGCGTTGAGGAGGGAGACGACACGCTGGGCGAAGTCATTGGGGCGGTCAATCGCATGCTGGACAACTTCGCCGGCATGGTGACTCAGGTCAAGCAGATCGGCCTTTCGGTCTCAAGCAGCGCCACCGAGATACTTGCCGCTTCCGAACAGATCGCGGCAGGCTCGCAGCGGCAGGCCGATGAAATCACCAACACTTCTTCGGCGGTCGAAGAGATGGCCGCATCCATGACTCAGGTGTCGCGCAACGCCGAAGCCTCAGCCGAAGCCGCGCGCCGCGCTCTCGAAATGGCCGAAAACGGCGACCGATCAGTCCGCTTCACCGCCGAAGCCATGGGACGGATCGATTCAGCCGTTCAGCAGACCTCCGACAAGATGCGCACGCTCGGAACGCGCAGCACCGAAATCAGCGAGATCATCAACCTGATAGATGAGATTGCCGCTCAGACCAACCTGCTCTCGCTCAACGCCGCAATAGAAGCCGCTCACGCCGGACAGGCCGGACTCGGATTCAGCGTGGTGGCCGAAGAAATCCGCAAGCTGGCCGAACGCTCCGCCCGCGCCACCCGCGACGTGGGCAGTTTGATTAAGACCGTTCAGGGCGAAATCGCCGAAGCCGTCTCGGCCATGGAGTACGGGTTTACGGAAGTGCAGAAGGGAAGCAGCGTGGCCTCGGAGGCGAGCGGCGCGCTGCGCGACATCTCGGTCGCCGTCCGTCAGTCAGCCGAACTCATCGAAGAAATTTCCGCCGCCTCCGAAGAGCAGGCGCGCATAACGCGCAATCTTGCCGAAGCGATGCAGACCATTTCTTCCATCACCCTTGAAACATCGGCTGGCGCTCACGAAACCGCTCAGACCCTACAGGGCATGGTCGAATTGAGCGAACACCTCAACAAGGCCATCTCGCAGTTCAAGGTCACGCAGGATTATGTGCATCCGTTCTCTTACGACGGGCCTCCTCCGCCCAGCGGGCAGGGGATCGGAGCGGCGCGCGATTAGTAGGGAGGGCGTTTATGAAAAAGCAACTCGTTGTCTTCAACGTCGGATCGGGCGAATTCGCCGTCGACATCATGATAACCAAAGAGGTGGTGCAGAGGCGCGAGATCACCCCTGTGCCTGAAACTCCCGATTATGTCGAAGGGGTGATGAACCTCAGAGGCCACCTCGTTCCGGTGCTCGATCTGAGGAGGCGCATGCGGTCGGCGGCCAGAAGCTCGGATGAGGAGAGAATCATCATCGCCAACCTCGACGGAAAACTCGTCGGCCTGATCGTAGACCGCGCTTCTCAGGTCATCCGCGTCGATGAGCACAACATCGAGTCGGCTCCCGATATTATCTCCGAGATCGGAGCCACCTATGTCGAGGGCATCATCAACCTCGGAGACCGGTTCGTGACTCTCATCGATCTGAAGAAGGCGTTGAAGGAAGAAGTGGTAAGCGAGCTTGAAGGAGTGATCGCCGCATTGTCGAAAGTGACCAGGGATATCACAGCCCAGGCTGTGTAGGATTGTCAGATGGGTGAAATGCGTTCTGAAATGCCCTTGCCGTTGATCTCCGGCAGAGGATGGCTGCCCTTCCTCTCCGAGAGCGAATTCCGCCTGTTCAAGGACCTCATCTACGAGGAGTGCGGAGTCCATCTCGGAGTCGAAAAACGCACCTTCCTCGAATCCAGACTCCGAAAGCGGATGGAAGAGTTCGGCATCAGATCGGCTTACGAGTACTACCAGATGGTCAAGAATCCGGGCAAATCTCAGGAACTTTCATACCTGCTCGATATGCTGATGATATGCGAAACATCGTTTTTCAGAAATCAACCGCAGTTCGATGTGTTTCGCAACACCGTTCTGCCCCGGATAGTGGAAAGGAAGATGAAGACCGGCTCGCGCAGCCTGAGAGTCTGGAGCGCAGGATGCTCTACGGGGCAGGAGCCTTACACGATAGCGATGACCCTGATGGAAGCCATCGCCGATTTCGATCAGTGGTCGATAAGAGTTTTCGCTTCCGATCTTTCGTTCACCGCCCTTGAGCGCGCGCAGAGCGGAATGTACAAGCCGGAGCAGGTCAAGGGAGTCGATGAATATCATCTGAAGAAATATTTTCGAGAGGAGAACGGCAGCTATTTCATCACCGACCGCGTGAAGCGGCAGGTGATTTTCGACTATCACAATCTCAAGAATGACAACGGCCTCCGCGCTCTGGACGTCATCTTCTGCCGCAACGTGATGATCTATTTCGACCTCGACGAGCAGCGACGGCTCATCAACCGGTTCGTTAGCTGCCTGGTTCCCGGCGGATACCTCTTCATAGGCCATGCGGAAAGCCTGCAGGCATTGTCCAACAGGTTCACGATGATCCATCACAACAAGGGGATAGCCTACAAGCTCGAAGAGTGAGGCGCTATGGATGAATTCGGAAAAGAAGAGATGGAGCAATTGATAGCGGTCTTCCGCCATCAGTCGCTTGAGATTCTCGACGAGATGAATCAGGACCTGCTCACGCTGGAATCGCGCGGGCTCGACCCGGAGATCATCCAGAGGGTGCGGCGCGCGGCTCACACTATCAAGGGAGACGCGGCCTGCGTCGATCTGACGGGCGTGACCGAGATCGCTCACCGCATAGAAGACCTGGTCGAATCGGTCGTCTCGGGCAACCTCGAATTCGAGCCTGCCGTAGTCGATTTGATACTCGAAAGCCTCGACGCGATAAAGGCAGCCATATCGAGCGAGGAACTCTGCGATATAACTCCCCAGGAAGTGGCTCGACTTTCCGAGCACCTGACGGGGGCTTCATTGAAAGCGGGCGAAGCCGCCCAACTCGATCAGCATCAGGAAGCTGCGCCGCTGGAAGCCGAAGAAGGGCGCGCAGAGAGCGTCGCTCGCCGACAGAGTTATGTGCGGGTGGAAGCCTCGCGCATCGATGCGCTGATGAACCTGGCCGGAGAAATGGTCGTCGCCCGTTCGATGATGAATCAGGTGGGCCACGAACTCGAAGGGCTGCTTCCGCGCAGCGATCAACTCACACGTTTCAGCGGCGCGACGCTTCAGATGGGCAAGCTCATCGCCGAGCTTCAAAAGAGCGTGCTCAAGATGCGCATGGTCACGATCTCGAACGTGTTCAAGAGATTTTCGCGCCCCATGCGCGAACTCGCTCTGGAAAGCGGCAAGCAGATAGAACTGGTCACGATGGGCGAGACCACCGAGCTCGATCGCACGCTGGTCGATCTGCTCTACGAGCCGCTGCTGCATCTGCTGAGAAACTCCATCGATCATGGCATCGAGACTCCTGAAGAGAGAGAAGCAGCGGGCAAACATCCGGTCGCTTCCATCATGTTGAGCGCCTATCACGAGGGGAATCAGATAGTGGTGGAAGTGGCCGACGACGGGCGCGGGATCGATGCGCGCGCTCTGAGGGAGAAGGCCGTCGAAAAAGGGATCGTCACCGCAGCGCAGGCCTCGGCGATGTCTGATGAAGAAGCATTCGATCTCATATTCGAGTCGGGCATCTCGACTGCGAAAGAACTAACGCTGGTTTCCGGGCGGGGGGTCGGGATGTCCGCCGTCCGGGATGTCATCGAGCAGTTGCGCGGGACGATATCGATCAAGAGCGAGCCGGGGATAGGAACGGCCTTCGTGCTTCGCATGCCGCTCACTCTGGCCATCATCCGCGCGCTTCTGTTCTCGGCGTCGGGACGCCTCTATGCGCTCCCTCTGCTTTCGATAGCCGAGATAGCCTATGCCAGGACTTCGGAGGTGACTTACCTCGACGAATTCGAGAGCTATCGCCTGCGGGACCAGTTCATTTACCTGATACGTCCGGGAGCGGTTCTCGGATATGAGCGGCGCAAGGGAGGCATTGGTTCTGCGCTGCGGGGCGAGAATCCGAGATTTTTCGTGGTGGTGGTCAAAGTGGGGGCCAAGCGATTCGGGGTCGTGGCCGACACTCTTCTCGGAGACCAGGAACTGGTCATCAAGCCGCTCGACAACGAGTGGCTTCAAAGCGACGCGCTGGCCGGAGCCAGCGTGCTCGGAGACGGGCGGGTGGCGTTGATACTGGATGCGGGAGCGATGGTGCGTAAAGCCGTCAGATATGAACGGGTCCGCGGCAGCGGCATAGGAGCTTATGGTGGCTGATGCGAGAAGCATTAGGGTCTTGGTGGTCGATGACTCGGCTGTGATGCGAAAGCTGGTATCGAACCTGCTGGAACGAGACCCTGAGATAGAAGTCATAGCGACTGCCATCGATGGGACGTTCGCCCTCAACAAGGTCGATCAACTGCGCCCCGACGTGGTGACTCTCGATGTCGATATGCCGAGGATGGACGGGCTGACGGCGCTCAAGCAGATCGTCACCCGCTACTCGATCCCGGTCGTTATGCTGAGTTCTTTGACGCAGCGGGGAGCGAGGCTCACACTTCAGGCTCTTGAGATGGGCGCGATGGATTTCGTCTGCAAGCCCAAGGGGACGGCTCACCTGGGCGAAGTAGCCGACGAGCTTATACTCAAGGTCAAGGCGGCTGCGCGAAGCCGCGCAGTGTCGGACAACGGCGACACCGGAAGTTTGTTGAGGATCACCCGTCCGCTCACGCTTCCGCGCGACGCCACCTGCAAGGGACCGGTCAAGCTTCTGGCCATAGGGTCTTCGTCGGGAGGGCCGAACGCGCTGAGGAGTATGTTGCCGAAAATACCGGCGGATTTCGCGGCGGCGATAGTCATCGTCCAGCACATGCCGGAGAGTTTCACTTCGATGTTTGCAAGGTGGCTCGACGAGATTTGCGAGATAAAGGTTCAGGAGGCGCGCGACGGCTCGCTGGCCGCTCCGGGCTGCGCGCTGATAGCTCCCGGCAACTCGCACATGACAGTTCGTCGGCGCCCCGCAGGGGCCGAGGTCAAACTCGAACGCACCGGGCCTGTCAACGGTCACATGCCTTCAGTCGATGTGCTGTTCCGGTCGGTCGCCCAGGAATACGCCGACCAGTCAGCGGCGTTGATTATGACCGGAATGGGATCGGACGGAGCCGAAGGCATGGGTGCGATAAAGAGGGCAGGAGGCCACACGATAGCCCAGGACAAGGATAGCTGCACTATCTTTGGCATGCCGCGTGTGGCGATCAACAAAGGATACGTGGAGCAGATAGTTCCGCTCGATGATATGGCTTCTTATCTGATTTCGACTGTCGGAGCTTCTGCCAACAGGAGGTAATGGTCGTGCATAACGAAACTAGAGCGCCAGCCGGAGAGCAAGTGCCGCTCAATTGTCTGATCGTCGATGATTCGGCCTTTGCTCGCTTCCGTCTCCGAAGGCTGATGGATTCGCTCGATCACTGCGTGTCTACAGAGGCGGCCAACGGCAACGAGGCCATCTCGGCCTACAACCGGCTCCGCCCCGATATCGTTTTCATGGACATAGTGATGCCGGGGCTTGAGGGAGTCGAGACCGTCCGCCGCATCTGCGAAGCCGACCCTTCGGCCCGCGTCATCATGATCAGTTCCGTCTCTTATCGGGACAAGATCGAAGAGGCTCTGGCGGCGGGCGCGAAGTGTTTCATACCCAAGCCGGTGACGACCGAAGAGTTGAAAAAAGCGATTGAAAAAGTCATGGAGCCGGCTCCGGCAAACTGAGGAAAGAGATGAGGCTTGACTTCGTAAAAAAATTCATCGATTCGACCGCCGATCTCTTCCGCGAGGTCGTCGGCCCGCAGATCGATGTCGCCAGGATGCGGATGAGACCTTCGCCGGAGGCCGGCGGCGGGGTGATGGCCATCATCGGCCTGATGGGAGATGCGCAGGGGCGCGTGATATTCGACATGGACTCGAAGACGGCATTGCAGCTTGCCTGTCACATGACCGGAGAGCCGTTCGACGATATTACTCCGATGGTGCGGTCGGCAATCGCCGAACTAGCCTCCATGGCCACAGGCAAAGCCATTTCGGAGATCAACGACGGCGGAGTGAGGCTCAAGATGAGCCCTCCGACCGTAATCAGCGGGGCCAATCTGGTGAGCTACGATCACGGATTCGAAACTCTCGTGGCTCCGGTCGAGACCGCCTATGGTGAGGTCAGGGTGAATATTACGATACAGGATTTGAAGTGAGAGGGGGATCAACGATGGCCGACAAGCCTGATGAAATACTGACTCTGTTCTCCAAAAGCGAAGAACTGCTGGAGATGTTCCGCAAGGGCAGAGCGTTCACTGAAGAACTGATGGGGGAAAACGAGAGGCTGCGCTATCGCATAGTGCAGTTGGAAAAAGAAAAAATGGACCTCTCCTCGACCC
>CAZPQE010000045.1:0-21553 GCA_964588615.1 uncultured Clostridia bacterium
CATCGCCGGTCGAATGCCTGACCTTCGACGAATGCTCGGCGCGGTGCACGGAAAGATTCTTCCCAATGGCGAAATCGATGACTCAGCTAGCCCGCAACTGAAACGGCTTCGACGCGAAATCAACGAACGTCGCGCGCGGGTCTATCGCAACCTCGAATCCCTCATGCGAGACCGCGCGCCCAGTGTTCAGGAAGAGATAGTGACCGTGAGAAACGGGCGATTCGTCATCCCCGTGCGAACCGATGCGCGAAGCCAGATTCCCGGAGTCATTCACGGGCTTTCAGGATCGGGGCAGACCACCTTCGTCGAACCCCTCTCGGTGATCGATCAGAACAACGAGCTTGCCCGATTGCGCGAGCAGGAAGAAATAGAAATCGCCCAGATTCTTTTTTCGCTGACTGAGACGCTCCGCGCCTGCCTTCACGAAATCGAAACCGTAATCGATGCCATCTCTGAAATCGATTTCGCTCAGGCCAAAGCGCGGCTCTCGATCGAGTTCGATTGCGTCCGGCCTCAGATGAATCAGGGCCGAGGACTGATGCTCGTTGATGCCCGCCATCCGCTGCTTGAGCATCTGCTCAAACAATCAGGCGGAAAAGTCGTGCCCATCTCGATGGAACTCGACGAGGCGCATCAGACGATGGTCATCAGCGGCCCGAACGCTGGCGGAAAAACCGTCGTTGTGAAAACGGTCGGTCTGCTCGCTCTGATGGCTCAGATGGGATTGCCCATTCCTGCGCGCCAGGCCGCGCTGCCCGTATTCCATCAGGCGCTGGCCGACATCGGCGATCAGCAATCGATTGCGGCAAATCTATCGACCTTCACCGCGCACATGCGAAACATCTCCGAGATGGCCGAATCGGTCAGCCCGCCCGCTCTCATCCTGCTCGATGAAGTCGGAACCGGCACAGACCCCGATGAGGGAGCCGCTCTGGGACTCGGCATAATCGATCACTTTCGACGCCAGGGCGCGACCCTCATCGCAACCACTCACTACAACCCCATCAAGGTGTGGGCGTCGCAGACCGAAGGCGTGTTAAACGCCTCAGTAGAATTCGACGAGCAGTCGCTTCGCCCGACTTATCGTTTGATAACCGGAGTCGCGGGCGCGTCTTCAGGCATCGAGATAGCTCGACGCATGAATCTGCCTGCGGAAATAATCGATCACGCTTCGTCGCTCCTCGACTCCGCGCACCATGAGTCAAGCTTGTATCTCAAAAGGCTCAAGTCGCTCGTCGATGAGCAGGAGTCCTTGCGCCACGCTCTGGAAGAAGAGCGGGAGGCGACGGCTGAAAAATACGCGCGGCTGGACATCGAGTTTGCGAAGCGGGAAATGGATCGCCGCGCTCAATTCGAAAGCGAGCTTGCGAGAGTCATCAGCGAATTTTCGGCTGAGAGCGAGCGCGCGCTTCAGTCTGTAAAAGACCGCGTTGAAGCGGCGCGTCTCAAACGAGACGCGCAGTCGCGCGCCTCCGACCTTCGCCGCTCTGCGGGCGTGCGACTCAGGAAGGCCATCGGCGACGCGCCGATAGCGGCAGAAGCGGAAGCCGCAATGCCTGCGACCGGTTCGCTTGTCGAAGAGACAGTGGAGATGCGCGAGCGAGACCGCGTTGTGTTGAAGAGCCTCGGAAAAGAAGGGGTGATCGAGGCGATCAGCGGAGAGACCTACACGGTCTTGATCGGTTCGCTGAGGTTTCGCGCAAAGCGCGAAGAGTTGCAACTGGTCAAATCCGCTGCCGCCGTGTCCAGGAGAGAGCGCGAGTTGCCGCGCGGGGTGAGCGCATCGGTCACGGTCGATGCGAATTTCACCTCGGAGATAAACGTCATCGGCGCTTCAGTCGATGAAGCGACCGACCGGGTCGACAAGTTTCTGGACGAAGCGTTCATGGCCGGAGTCGATTCTCTGCGCATAGTGCATGGGCACGGAAAAGGCGCGCTTCGCCGCGCGGTGGCCGAGCTCCTGAGCGGTCATCCTCACGTAGAGAGTTTCCGCTCTGCTCCGGCAAACGAAGGCGGGCAGGGCGCGACCATTGTAGAGATGAAGAAGTGAAGAGACGAAATGAAATATGTGGAAGGGATTGCGATACTGGAAGCGGGAGAAGATTTTCCCGACCCGGCCTACGGCCCCAAAAATTATCCTGTGGCGATAGGCTATGATCTGACTCCCGATCTGATGCTGAACGGGTATGAGAGAGGTCTGTTTGCCTGGTCGTCTGATCCGGCAACCTGGTGGTCGCCCGATCCTCGCGCGATCATCAGGCACGATGGATTCCATGTTTCAAGAAGCCTTGCAGCAAAAATCAGGAAAAAAACTTTTCGAGTCACGATGGATCACGGCTTCGAAGAAGTGATTCGTAATTGCGCATTGCCTCGCCGTCCGGGAGATGAAATCTGGATATCGGAAGATTTCATCTCCGCTTTCACGGAGCTTTTCAACCTCGGACGTGCTCACAGCGTGGAATGCTGGAAGGACGGCCATCTGGCGGGCGGCGTTTTCGGAGTGGCGATAAACGGATTCTTTTCAGCGGAGTCAATGTTCCATAAACAAACCGACGCCTCCAAAATAGCCTTGTTCCATCTGGTCGAACTGCTCAGAGAGTCGGGCTTTTCACTGCTCGATATTCAGGTGCTTACAGATCACACCCGGTCGCTCGGCGCCGAGGAAATTTCCCGCGCCAGATATCTCGCCAGGTTGAAACAGGCTCTCAAGGCCGATCCTGCGCCTTTGGGTAAAAGAGTGATCGTCGATAGCGACTCTTAGCGGGACGAGAATCCACGACGCAAGGCAAAAGTAAAAAGGAAAAAGGCAGGAAGCTGCTTTTGCCTTTTTACTTATCACCGTTTCCGCTTGAAGCGATTTTCAACATAGACCTCGAAATCTTTTCCGGGAGCGGCCAGTTCGAAGACCTCCACGAATTCATCGTTGCTGATGATCCTGTAAGTCTCTCTGGCTCGCCAGCCTTCGGGGATGTTTTCTATGCTCTCGGACTGAAAACCGTATGACCTGGTGTCCGCAGCAGTTTTGTCCAAAGCGTAGTGATTGACGAATCCCTCGATGTGAAACTGTCGAAACACATACTTTTTCTTCATGCGGTCGTAGCTGATGAAGCCCGCGTCTTCATGCACCTCGCCGGTTTTGTTTTTCTCCTGCGGCTTATAAACGGATTTGTTTTTGACTTCGATGAAAGCGCCGTTGAGCGTCAGCCTGTACTCGCGCTCGACAGTACCCTCTCCGAACTGGCCTTTCGAGGTTCCTTCCCACGTTCCGATGAAATAACGGAAAGGCTCCCACACATCCGGTTTGTTGGCTGTCTGCGCAAACGCGGGCGACGAGGCCAGAAGCAATGCCAAAAGGATTTTTTTCATCATCTCTCCTCAAACAGTTTTCAGTTTTCAGCAGGTTGTCAGCGGCGACTCCTGCCTCACGCGAAACGATATAAGAAAGCTCTGTATCATTCAACCAGCGATGCGGATTGGTTGTTACTTTCAATATCCCACCGCCGCGCCCCCCAGCCTGGGGTCGGCAGCTCCGAGTCTCAGGCCCGTAGGAGCCTCGATCATCACGCAGTGCGCGTCCCCGAAATAGCCGCTTCGCTCCGAAAAATGATGGCCGCGCCTTTCCAGAGCGCGCCGCGTATCGGCGCCGATCGCCATCGGCTCCTGAAAAACCACATCGGGCATCCACTGATGATGCAGGCGAGGCGCATCGATTGCCTGCTGAAGGTTCATCCCGAAATCGATTATGTTGACGATGATCTGAAGCAGCGTGTTTATGATCGTCGGCCCGCCCGGAGAGCCTGCGGCCAGCAGCAGTTTTCCATCCTTCAAAACCATGGTCGGAGCCATAGTCGAAAGAGGCCGCTTGCGCGGAGCGATGGCGTTGTTTTCGCTCTGCAACAATCCGTAGGCGTTGATTGCTCCCGGCTTCGATGTGAAATCGTCCATCTCATTGTTGAGCAGAATGCCCGTGCCGACGGCGGTCGCCCCTGAGCCGAAGTTGCCGTTGAGCGTATAGGTGTTCGATACGGCGTTGCCTTCCGAATCCACTACGGTGAAGTGCGTGGTCTCCTGATGCTCATAACTCGCGGGATTGCCTGCGCGAATTTTCTCGCTCGAAGTCGCGCGATCATCCCGTATCGTTTTCACAAGCTCATCGGCGTACCTCTTGGAAATCAATCCCTCGACCGGAACGCGGACGAAATCGGCATCGCCCAGAAATTCCGCGCGATCGGCAAACGCGCGGCGCATGCACTCGATCAACAGGTGAAGTGATTCCGAAGAGTTGTATCCCATCCGTGCGATGTCGTAATGCTCAAGCATGTTGAGCGATTCTATCAGAGCCACGCCGCCCGAAGACGGCGGAGGCATGGTGATTATTTCATAGCCGCGATAAGTTCCTTCGAGAGGTTTGCGGATGGTCGGCTCGTATTCTTTCAAATCGCGCTCGCCGATCAATCCGCCATTGGCTCGCATATCGGCGACGATCATCTTCGCCGTCCTGCCTTCATAAAACTCGCGCGGGCCGTCGCGTTTGAGCCGCGCGAGCGAAGCGGCCAGTTCAGGCTGAATGAACCGCTCACCCTCCCGGTAGAATTCGCCCTCGCGCAGAAAGATGCGCCTGCTGTCAGGAAATCTTTCAAGCAGCTTCGCGCTTTCTTCTAGGCTGCGGGCAAGCTGATGGCTCACCGTGAAACCTTCGGCGGCAAGCCTTCTGGCAGGCTCCAGGACATCGGCCCAGCGCAGTTTGCCGTGTCGCTTCAAGGCAAGCGCGAATCCTGCGACCGTGCCCGGCACGCCCACAGCGCGGTGGCCTGTGGTCGAAGCATCCCTGATGAGGTTGCCTTCGCCGTCGAGGTACATATCGCGGGTGGAAGAAAGCGGAGCGCGCTCGCGGTAATCGATCACTTCGCTGGAGCCGTCAGCGCGGCGGATCAGCATAAAGCCTCCGCCGCCCAGATTGCCCGCCGATGGCCATACGACAGCCAGCGCAAGCCCGCAGGCGACGGCTGCGTCAACAGCGTTGCCTCCGCGCCGGAGGATTTCCACGCCTACGCGCGAAGCCAGTTCGCTCGATGAAACGACTATTCCATTTCGCGCGCGCACAGGCTGGCGCGAAGCAGCGCGGGGCGCAGAGGGAAGGGCGGCTGCGATTATCAACAGCGCAAGCGCGCGACGCACGATCTTTTTCAAAGTTGCCTCCTTTTTCATCGCTCGCCTATGGCTGCCTGGGCCGGTATCTCCACGCGCGATCTTTGAGCCAGCGCCGCCTGAATATAAAGCCCAAGCCCTCTCATCGCCGACACGGCGGTGAGGGCGAAGAAGAGTCCGAACACTATGTGAGAGAGCATCAGCAGCGCATAAACGGCGGCGACCGACAACCCGAATGCAAACTGCGCCGTCTTTCCTGCGGGAGTGGTCGCCGGGTCAGTCACCATATAAAAGGTGTAAAGTATGAAGGCCAGACCGGTCATCGGAAGCAGCGAAGCGATCGCTGGCGTGTCAAATATCACGCTTCGGATCACTGCCTGCAATGCGAACCCAATGAGCCAGCCGGCCACCACCGGCAGCTTGCCCGTGAACCGCCAGTTGATGAAAGTCCCTGACACGACGATCAGCCCCGGCAGTATCCAGTCGCCCGCGCCTGCGAGGTTTTCAGTGAAATGATAAGGAGGAGCCGCGCCTACTGAAGGAAACACGAGCAGCACGACGGTGATTCCGAAATTCGACGGATTGAGAAAATGACAACTTCGGCCTCCGACCGGCGCGCGAAAAATGGCCTTCGACCCGATGGCGACCGCGACCCCGAACACCGTAGGCCACAACCGATCATTGGTGTAAATCAGCATTGCGACGGCAAGCCCCGTAATGTGCGCCGAAAGTAAAAACTCGACCGCGCGCTTCGGCCCTCCCAAAAAGCCAGGCCGCCGCCCGGCGGCCCATGCATCGACGGACTCAAGCAGCAACTCGACCGCGTAGGCAGTGATAAGAGCCACGACCGGCTGCGCCCAGGATTGTTCGAAGCCGAACACCGCGTGGCCCAGAATGTTGAATGCAGTTATCGCCATAGCGAAGCGCCACAGCCCCCCTAGCCGCTTCGCTTTTTCGAGCATGATGTCGCTGGTCATTATGTCTCCTCATGAAAAGTTCGTAGTCCCGCCTCCAGGCGGAAGGTGAAGATAACGCTAGTTTCCGGCTCAGGCCGCACTATGAACAATTTTCGTACTTTTCAGGATGTGAACAGGCTGGCAGCCTGTTCTACCTGGCAACTCCTGAGCCGAGCAGGACAGCGCGCAGGCCGGGACGAGTCTCGATAGTCTTCTCCCTGATTTGCCCGCGCGAATCGCGCCAGCTTAACTCGACTGTTAAAACTGTTTCGGCAGGAATCTTCCCCAGACCGAAATGAAGTCGGGGGCTTCGCTTTCCTGAATGCCCGCTCCCGCCATCGACCTGAGCCGTCAGCCGCCTGCCATCGGGCAGATGAACAGTGGCGCGAGCGCCTATCGCAGGCCGCCCGCGCAGAGAGCCCGAATCAGACTGGTCGAAAACTTTTGTAGTCGCGCTCTCATCGTCGCTGACGGGCAGCAGCAGATTCAATTCCAGAAACCGACCCTCCGACTGACTCTGGTTGCGATAAAAGCGGGAAGGCCCCCATTGATTGGCGACGGCCAAATCCAGCAACCCATCGCCATCGACATCAGCGGTGGCTATGCCTCTGGCCAACTGCGCGTCGCCCAAACCTGTGTCTTCGGCGATGTCGTAGTAGCGTCCGTCTGAAGCGCGAGCAAAGAACGGGCTGTGTCCGTGTCCGCTCAGGTCGTCGCCTGGCTGAAATCGCGGCCACAGTCGCGGATCGTGAATCAGATCATCGTTGGCCATCGCAAGCTCATGAAACTCCGGCCAGCGACTCGTTTCTCCCTTCACGAATCCTGTAGCCTGAATCGCCTCCATAACAGAATCGTTATCGAAATCCCCGAAGCGACAATCCCATCCCCACCCGCTGCGCGACAGCCCCATCTCTTCGCTTCGATCCACGTAGGGGGCGATGCCTATTTTCATCAACTCGATTTCGCCCGTGCTGATAAAGACGAAATGACTTTCCTGCAACGCATACTCATCGGCGATGTTGCTGACGTAGATGTCGAGGAAGCCGTCATCGTTGAGGTCTGCGAAATCCACTCCCATGCCTTTGAACGAATCTCTGCCCAGAGCCTTGGAGGAAGGCGTTGTGAGACTCTTCCTTCCTTCGAGCCGCGCAAATCGCATCTCTCCCGGAGTGGAGCGATTGTGAAGCAGGCGGTCAGGCCCGAAATCATTGGCGAAATAAATTTCAGGCAGCAGGTCTCCATCCAGGTCGGCGGCTCCGATGGCCAGAGTCCAGCCGCGCGCCACTTCTTCATCGAACACGCCCTCGATTTCGCGGAAGTTGACCGAAGGATTTTCGCCCGTCTTCGCGCTCTCCCATCTCAACACGCGGTTGCGCCCGCCGTTGAAAGCTCTCGAAAAAGACGCCTGCATTTCCTGCGCGCCCTGGTCGGTAACATCGAGCACTGCGGCGCCGTCCTGAAAATAATTCCCCACGATGATGTCCAGATGCCCGTCTCCGTCCAGATCGGCGAGCGTGACCGATGAACTGTTCCAGACCTCGTTGCGAGGACAGACTTCGCGGACTGCATAAGAATCGTTCGACAGCCGAGCCGACCCTTCGCGTCGCAGGAACAGGAGCGGAGCGCGACCGGCATAGATGACGAGCACATCCATCAGCCCGTCTTCATTCATATCGCCCGGCGCGATGCCCATGGGAGCCATCGCGCGCGGATCATAATCTGCCTTAGAGTGATCGAAAGCGAACGGTTTGAAGCGGGCAGACGAGGTGGGCGAGGGCGTGATTATCACCTGATCGCTCCTCGGATCGATGTAGCATAAATCATTAGGCAGCCCGTCTCCGTCCAGGTCGCTCAGAGCTATGGACGCGCCCACCGAAGAAATCCATGCGGATATGCCTTCCAGGCTGCGGCGGACGGATCGCACTCGGCGGCGTTCACTTCCGACCCCCGGCAACTGGCTGCTGACGAAACTGAACCTGGCGGAGAGCGACTGGCGCTCTGCCCAGGACAAAACCGGCAGCCTCGCAAACCAGTACGAGACGACGATCAAAAATATTGCCGTCGCTCGCTTCGCATGTCTTCTGAAAATACGTCCGCTCATAACCCGGCTTCCTCAGAAAAAGTTTGTAGTCCCGCCTTCAGGCGGAAGGTTGCAGTAGCGTAAGCTTCCGGCTAAAGGCCGGTACTACGAACCGTTTTTCATCCTTTTTTCATCCTTCCAGAGTGTCAACTGTCTGGCCGACAGTTGTACATCTTCGGCTCTTCAGAATCAGGCAACTCATATTGCCTTCGGCAGAAAATGAACTGACCAGCGCGCGCTCGACGCTGGCCTGACGCGGAGGGTCGGAAAAGAATTCCTCGCGCGTGAAATCGCATACGACAGATGGAGGAATCATCGAGCGTTTGATCGATAGAGCCGCCGCGACTGCCTGCAACGCGCCTGACGCTCCGAGGCTGTCGGCGACTGCATAAGCGATCGGCAACGGTCTCCTGCGATTGCCCAGAACCAGTTTCATCGCAGATCGCTCGATCTCGTTGCCGATCACACCCTCTTTACTTCCCGCGCACACCAGATCAATTTCATCGGGGCTGACCCCGGCATCGATGCATGCATCGCTGATGGCTCTGGCTGCGGCGGCTGCGCTTCTCTTTCTGTTGCGGATTCCTCCGGGCGAGTAGGCGAATCCCACGCCTGCGCACTCCGCATAAGGCTCGGCTTTTCGTTCGGCTGCCTGACTGGCGGTTTCAATAAACACGACGGCAGCAGCTTCGGCCAACTGTCCGGCATTGGAGCCTGAAATCTTTTCTTTCGCCATCAGGCTCAGGTAAAGCTCAGGGGTAATCTCCTCTACTCCGCCAGCAAGCGCCGCATCTATCCGGCCCGATTCGATCCACGTCAAAGCCACATGAATCGCTTGCAGGCTCGAAGCCGCCCCGGATGAAACCGGCGCATGAAATCCCCGCAGGCGGTTTCGAATCGAAATGTTGCCGGTCAGAGAACTCAGAATCCCCGAAGGCACGAGCGACGGGTCTATGTAACTTGCCTCTCCGTAAAGCGCCTGGCGGTCGAAAGAGGCAAGCGCGCGAAGACAGGCAGCCGTAGACCCCATTGCAACTCCCGCGCGCATCCCCTCCATCGAGCGAGCATCGATTCCCGCATCGCAGAGGGCGAGATGAGATGAAACCAGAGAGAGCTTTTCGGCCCGCTGAAGGTACTTGAGCGATTTGGAATCGATATAAGCCCGCTCGTCGAATTCTTCGATCTGTGAAACCCTGTTCTCAGACATGCCCGCCGGATTTTCAGCGCGCAGCAGCGATTCCCAGAAGACTTCCGCGCCGAGACCAGCCGGAGAGATGACGCCCAGCCCTGTGATTACACAGCCCATCTCAATGCCTGACCTTTCTGAATATGACCGAGGCGTTGCTGCCTAAAAACGCCTGCGAGTTGTTCATAGCCGTTTCGACCTCCGCCCTTCGAGCGACGTTCGGAACGCAGTCGAGATCGCAATCGGGATCAGGCTCCTCGTAGTTTATGGTCGGCGGAATAATTCCGCGCTCGATCGCCAGATTGCACACTATGGCTTCGAGCGCGCTGGCTGCCCCGGCTGGATGTCCGATCATGGATTTGATCGAGCTCACAGGCACGCGCCGCCCGCCTAAGACTTCTCTGATGGCCGCAGCCTCGACGCGATCATTGATGGGAGTCCCTGTCCCGTGCGCGCTGATGTAATCTATCTCCTGCGCCGCTATGCCTGAATAAAAGAGAGCGTCCTTCATCGCCACGATCGCGCCTCTGGCCTGCGGGTCGGGCGCTACCGGATGATGAGCGTCGCTGCTCAATCCATAGCCGAGGACTTGGGAGTAGACGCGCGCCCCGCGGTCGAGGGCCGACCTCATGGTTTCCATCACGATGATTCCGGCCCCTTCGCCCGGAATTATCCCTTTCCTGTTTTTGTCGAACGGCTGACACTTTTCGGGCGCAAGCGCGCCCAGCCGCGCAAATCCGTAGAAGAAATGTCTGCTCAGACAATCCGCGCCTCCGGCAAGAGCGAGGCTCACACGGCCCGCGCGCAGAAGCTCGCAGGCATAAGCTATGGCGAAATTTCCCCCCGAGCAGGCGGCGGGCAAAACGACGCTGCAAGCGCCCAGCCCGAAAAGATCAGCGACGTTGTTTGCAATCACCCCGTCCGACATCTGAGTCATAAGCCTCGGATCGCATTCTTTTTCCTCAAGCAAACTTTCCAGCACGCTTTCGACCACCTGTTGCTCTCCGGTCGTCGTGCCGAGTACGACGCCAGCGCGCCGGCTCTCGAATCCTGCGAGTCCCGCGTCCGTCATCGCCAGGCGCGCTGCCGCCGCAGCAAACTGCGAAGTCCTGCCGAGGGCCGACGCCTGCGGAAGCGATGTTACTTTCGCCGCGTCGAAGTTCTTCACCTCTCCTGCCAGTCGCGCGGGCAGGTCTCCTCTGACGCAGGTGACTTCACTCACCCCTGAACGGCCCGCGATGAGGTTCTGCCAGAACTCTTCTGCGCCCGCGCCGAAACAGGAGACGACTCCGAGACCCGTGACCACGATCCTTTGTTCGAGACGGTCGTTCATCTTTCGTCCGTCTTTCGCCGCCCGAACACGCAGGTGGTGTGAAATACTCCCATAAATCGGGTCGAAGAGATGCTCCATCGAAAACTCTCTCCCCCCGCCGCCGCGATCATTTCGTCTATTTCATCTCTGGTGTGAATCCGCAGCACGCTCACTATGCCGTCGAATACCAGCATCAGCGGGATTATGGGAATGATCCAGCTTGCGATGAAATGCGACAGCCGCCATCTGCGCGCCAGCAGCGGAGCAATCAGGGCAGGGAATATTCCAAGTAAAGCGAGCGCCAGGTGGCGCGGGTTGCGCTCGAACGGCTCAAGTATGCAGATGCCCCGGCTGCGCTCTATGGCGTCGCGCAGAATCATCCGCGCCTGTTCGGGAGGGAAGTGATGAAACGCGGAAACCATCTGTCGCAAATCCCGGCCATAAGGCGGAGGAACACTGAGAGCATCGATCGGCTCTTCGATGCAGGAAATGTGATGCGGATTAGCGAGCGCGGCCAGACGGAAATCCTCTTTCATCGGAAAAATATCGCTGAGACAAAATGCGGGCGGCTCTATGCCTGCTTTGCAGAGACCGAGCAGGAGATCTTCAGTAGGCCCGGCTGCTCCGCTTGCCAGATCCAAAACTTCGCGCCCGCCTGATTCCTTTATCCACCGGGCGTAGATAGGCGCGACATTGCGATAGACCCCCGTGAGTTTGAAAACCGCGCCGAGCGTCTCGACGAATCCCCGGCGAAGCCAGGCGGGCATCCATCTCTGTTCGTGCAGTTCTATGAGGTGAAATCGCTTCATAACACCGCTCTTTCATCCGTCGCCCGTTGTCCGTTGTCATTGGTTGAAACAACTGACTGCCGACCACCGACCACTGACTACTGCATTAGGTCGGCGACGCAGCGAAAGCCTATCGAGTCATAGCGCAGCGCGGGCGCGCAGGTGTCTCTTGCCGTAGTGATGAGTCCCGTCGGATATCTGAGCCAACTACCGCCGCGAACGACTTTGTAAGTGCGACCATAATCTGAGTCGCGCGTCTGGTTGCCCGGATAGGGCTGATACCAGCTATCGACCCATTCCCAGACGTTGCCAGCCATGTCGAGCAGCCCGTAGGGACTCGCTCCGGCAGGGAAGCTGCCGACCGGAGCGGTGAATCGAAATCCGTCTCCGCGAAATCCCAGGCTTTCGTCATCCCAGTTGGCTTTCTTTTCATCCCACGCTGCGCCCCACGGGTAAGTGAGACCTTCGGTTCCTCGCGCAGCTTTTTCCCATTCCGCTTCAGTTGGCAGCCGGGTTCCCGCCCATCGGCAATAAGCCATCGCGTCCTCGAAGCTCACATTTGTGACCGGATAGTTTTCGTAACGGGGATTGGTGAAATAATCCGAAGGCATATACCGCTGGTAAGGCGGATCAGGTTCGTGGCCTCTGCCCGCCGGGTCTTCGAGAAATTTTTTGTACTGCCCGACGGTCACTTCATGCTTGTAGATGTAAAACCCTTCGGTGAAGACTTCATGCTCGGGCTTCTCATCGGCATAACCGCCGTTGGTCCCCATCCTGAATTTCCCGGCAGGAATGAAAATCATCTCGGCCCCGTCTTTTTCCGAAATCAAAATCGGCAGCGGCGGAGCAGCGGCATCGCTCGACCCAGCGGTTGCCGAAGGCTGCGCGGCGCGATTGAACGATTGCCGCACAAGGCTTATCAGATGAACGGTCGCAAACCATCCGCCGAGGATGAACAACCCGATCAGGCCGAGTGAAAACAAACCGTCAGTTACGTTCTTTCGCGCAAGAATTCTTCTGTGCTCCATAGCCGTCGCTCCAATCAGTATTTCATTTTGTCGATGTAGCTCTTGTCGAAAAACTTCGCGTTGAGCGATTCTTCCTTCCACTGGCTGTACTCAAGCACCGTGACGCTGGTCGCGCTCGTCGCGCTCTTGAGAGTCAGACGGGTCGGGCGGAGAACGCCCAGCATCAGGCGGTAATCGTCATAGAAGCACTCTTTGAGCAATCGCCCCGAAACGGCGTAGTAAGCGATCTTCACCGGCAGAAAAGTTTCGACCTCGACCCACAGGATCGCCTTGCTGTAGGGCGCGTCCTCGCTGCGGGCCGCAAGATCGAGTTTGTAACATCGCCTCTCGCCCACTTCTTCCATGCCCGCGAGCGCGGCCTTGTAGTCGCGCGAAAAACTCGTCCTCGCAAGGTCGGAGTTCGACGCTTCGCCGGTGAGCCGTTCCTGCAAAGATATTTTGAAAGGTCTCCGCACGCTCGGAAGATAGACCCACAGATCGAGCGCGTTGTAAAGCAGGTTCCTGCCGCGCTTGCTCTCAGGCCAGAGGGTCATCAACAGGGTCTGGTCTCTGCCCCTGGCCAGCATGCGGAACTTAGTCGTCCTGTCCGCCTTGCCCGGCTCGCGGTCTGTGGCCGAGACCAGCATCGAAAAATCCCGGTCAGGGCTGAGGTGCGAATCCGCTCTTTCAACTATGCTCTCAGCAGTGACGGCAGGCTGTTGAAATGACAGCATCGAAATCAAACTCAGTAATATCACTAACGCTTTCATGGTCCCTCCCCGGAATAACGGTGGTCGGTGGTCAGTGGTCAATGAAGAGTGAAGAGTGAAAGATGAAACCTCACAGATGGAGTTTTCACTCTTCACTCTTCTTACTTCACACTTCACCTCTTCACACCTGCTCCCCAGCACCCCTGCTCCCTTCACTCTTCATTAGACATAGCGCAGGGCGTCGACTATGCGGAGCCTTGAAGCTCTGTAAGCCGGATAGATCGAAGCCAGCACGCTCGAAGAAACGGCGATGAGGAATGAAGAGAGAATGATCGCCGGGATTATGTCGACCTGTGCTGTGAACGGGCGAGTCGAAGCCGGAGGCGGAGGCATCGGAATGCCTATGTAAGAAATCACCGCTCCTATCGCTATCCCAGCCGCGACCCCGATCAAACCGCCGATGACTCCGAGAAGGAGGCCTTCGAGCGCGAGCATCTTCATCACCTGCGACCTCCCGGCGCCTATCGCCATGATCGCTCCTATCTCTCTGGTTCTTTCAAAGATCGACATCGTCAGCGAGTTGATTATGCTCAGGATGACGATGATCGAAATTATCACCTTCACCACATCGAGTTCCTTTCCGAACATGCTGACCACCTGATTGTAAAAAAGAGCGTGATCGAGCCAGGCGGTCATCTCCAGATCGAGGTTTCGATCGGCGATGGCTCTGAGCAGAAGCTCTCTTGCGGCTTCGGTGTTTTCTGTTTTGTCGAGCAGCACCACTACGCTCTGTATTTCGTTCATGGCCAGAAGTTCCTGCGCTTTTTCGAGCGGGATTTTCATCACCCAGTCGTCGAACTCCTTCAATCCTCCTTCGAAGATGCCTCTCACACGGACATCGACGGCGTTGTAATCTCCGTCGCGGGTATTTACGAGCAGGGTGGCGAAATCGCCCGCGCGGAGTTGAAGTCGCGCGGCCAGCCCCTTGCCCAGAATCACCCCGCGCGGCTCCTCTGCCGACAAGCCTTCGCCTTCGACTATGGAAATCATAGTGTTGAGTCGCGCGTCCCTGTCGGCTTCGACTCCGTAGCCGAGGAATGAAACATTCTTCCCGCCATAGCTCATAAGCCCGGCGAATTCCAGCCGCCCGGTCGCTTCCTCGACGTGCTCAACGTCGCCAAGCAACAGTTTTATCTCTTCGAATTCCGCGCTGGAGATCGTGTAGTCGAACGGCTGCGCCTGATGTTTTTCCGTGAAGCCGCGATGGTGGATTTGAATATGCCCGTAGCGACCGTGAATGGCGTCTTCACGAAGCCCGCGAAAGATGAAATAGATTATCCCGCCATTGATTATCAACGACGCGCAACCGAAGCTTATCGCCAGCAGAGTCAGCGTCGTGCGGCGAGGATTGCGAAATATATTCCTGCACGCGAGCTTTATATTCATTCGCTT
Source organism: uncultured Clostridia bacterium (assembly GCA_964588615.1). Classification (GTDB taxonomy): domain Bacteria; phylum Acidobacteriota; class Blastocatellia; order UBA7656; family UBA7656; genus UBA7656. The sequence goes on from CAZPQE010000045.1 coordinate 14,640, forward strand.
CTCCAGCCCTGTATCTCGCCGTCGCACAGTTCTATAACCCGGTCGGCCAGATCGACGAGTTTCAGGTCGTGAGTCGAAAAAATAAAAGTGACGCCGCGCTGATGATTGAGCGACTTCATCAAACAGAGAATCGATGCGCCCGTCCGCGAGTCGAGGCTCGATGTAGGCTCATCGGCTATCACTATGCGGGGATTGGTAATCAATGCCCTGGCTATGGCCGCCCGCTGGCACTGGCCCCCGCTCAACTCACCGGGGCGACGGTCGATGAGCGACTCGATGCCGAGTTCGGCAAGAATATCTTCGACCATCCTCCGTCGCCTGCGTTTGTCCGGCGGACTGCCGCCAAGCAGCAGCGGATATTCGACGTTTTCTCCGACCGAAAGCACAGGAATCAGATTGAAGTTCTGAAACACCAGCCCGATCTTTTCGGCTCTCAGACGGGCAAGCGCGCGCGAAGGGAGACCTTCGACCTCAAGGCCATCGATGAGGATGCTTCCCGAATCGGGATGATCAAGACAGCCTGTGAGGTTCAACAGCGTGGTCTTTCCGCTGCCCGAAGGGCCGGTGACGGCGATAAATTCGCCCGCGCCTATTTCGAGGCTGATTCCTTTGAGCGCGACGACTCGCTCTTTGCCCGCGCGAAATATCTTAGTCACCCCGCGCAAAGATACGACCGACTCGGCGACGAGCGCCGATTGCCTGCCATCGATTTCGCGCATCACTGCCTGCATAAAAAATCATCTCCGACTCGAAGCGGCTGCCGAACGGTGGAGCATCGCAGCGATGTCTGCGGCCACCGCCTCTCTCCAGTCGCGGTAGTGATTGATTGCGGGACAATCGGCCAGTTGATCGAAATGCAGATCGCAGATGTCTAGCAATGAGCGCAGAAAATCGCTCCTCACCGGCGAGAGCTTTTGCAGACACTCATCGAGATAATCCGGGTTCATCATCCTTCTGGCGTAAAGAGCCAGCGATATGCCGAGAAAATAATCGCTCAGGTACAGTGCATCGACATGCTCGGAATAATTCAACGCGACGGCGGGCGCGTCGAGATGAGTGAAGAGGACTGCCAGCCCGACTCCTGAGTAACAATCGCCGCGATAAGCCCGGTCTATCATCGAAATCTGACGGCGAAGCGAGGCGGGGTCGTCCATGTAGAGAAACCACAGACTGCGCCCGAATCCCTGATAACAGGCTTGCCGCGCAAATCCCGTGAAGCGCGAGAAGACATCGAGCGCGTTGGGGTGTTTGAGGTAATTGAAAAGCCCGGTCTCGAATCCGAATCCGTCGAAGCACAGATACCTGTAAAACGGATGAAACCGCTCCGATATTCTGACCACTCGCGCAGGCCATCGTCGCCAGGCCATGCCGCACCAGAACCCCGCGCCTATGTAATGCATGAAAAAATACTGCCTGCCCAGTTGATCCGACAGAGGCTCGAAATCGCGCGCGGAATACTTGAAGCTGAAAAACGAACGGATCGAAAAAGCCATCGCTGCGCCCTCCTGCGCGAAGGGCCTTAACAGCGCGGGAAACGCTTCGCACCGCGCGCCCGCGCGTCGCGCGTCCCGCTCGGAGAGCATCGCGTTGAACCCGCCGAAAAACGCTGAGAGGATGTCCCGGACTCTTTGCCTGCGCTCTTCTCTCATCACCCTCAGGCCGAGTTTATCGATATCGATTCGGTCAGGGTTTCTGAGGAAAGGGATGTGCCAGTATCTTGCCGCCATCAGACACGCAAGAACGGACGCTATCGCGATTATCGCTGTCGTCATGTTTTCGCCTTCGCTATTGAATCTTTTTGAACAACGCGACCGCGTTATATCCGCCGAAGCCGCACGACATCTTGGCCGCAACCCGGACGGGACGGGACAGGGGTTCTTTCACAATTTCGATTTTCATATCCGGGTCGGGCGTCTCGTGATTGAGCGTCGCCGGTACGATGCCTTCGCTCATAGCGAGCAGAAGTATTATCAATTCCACAATCGCGCTGCCGCCCAGATTATGGCCCGTGTAGGGCTTGAAAGCGGTGATGAGAGGCTGACGCGAGCCGAATACTTCCTCGATGGTCAATGCCTCGTATCGGTCGCTTATGGCGGTGGCCGCGCCGTGCGGGTTTATCAATTCGATTTCCCCGGCGTCGAGTCCGCTTTCTTCGAGAGCCTGGCGGAAGGCTTTCGCATAAAAGTTCGAGGTCATCGATGGGACGGTCACTTTCCATGCGTCCTGAGTGAAGCCTCCGCCGAGATATTCGGCGTAGATTGGAGCGCCGCGCGCCCGCGCGTGATCGAAATCTTCCAGGACTATCGCGCCGCCGCCTTCGCCGAAGACCAGCCCGTTGCGATTTCGGTCGAACGGGCGCATAAGTCCGTCTTCAGAATAAATGCCGAGCTTTCTGAACCACAGGTACTTGGTCATAAACGACGGGTCATCGGCTCCGGCCACGATAGCCGCTTTCGCCCTGCCGCCGCGAATCCACTGGCTTGCAGCTTCCAAAGCGAACAGCCCTGACGCGCAGGCGTTGTTTATAAAAAGCGACTCGCCATGAAGACCGAGCGCGCGGCTGACGCGGTGCAGGTACATGAAGGTCTGAAGGTTGTAGACCTTTTTCTGAAATCGTTCATAAAGCCCCTGAATGAATCCTATCTTCGTGAGGTCGGGCAAAGCGGGCGCGCGGCCTTCGATTATCTCCAGAGTGTTTTCGATTATTCGACAGATGAAATCGTCCACACCAGGATTTTCGCATGTGAGCGCAAGCCCCACCTCGTTGTCTTCGCGGTCGTAGAGGAGACGGCTGTCGTCGAGGGCCAGCTTGCACGACGACAAAAGATAAAGAAGATCGCGGCTGCCGTCGTCCTGATTTTCCGCGAAGGATTTGACGGAGGGGAACCCGAAATCTTCGAGTCGAAAATCGCTGACCCTCGCTATGTGAAAGCTGCCCCAGAGTTCATCATCGATGTAATGCTCCTGGCGCGAGACGTTCGACCTTCGGCGCAGGATGGAATCCCAGAGTTGTCGCCTGCCCGTGCCAATGGGGGTCACAGGCCCGACTCCGGTGATGACGACCCGCTTCTTTTCCATAAGATTTCTCATCGGTTCATAAACTCGCTCCGCCGTCTACGGCTATGACCTGCCCGGTGATGTAACGCGCCCTGTCTGAGAGCAGAAAGCAGGCAAGGTCGGCGACTTCTTCCGGGAGGCCCAGTCGCTTCATCGGTATGAGCGACAGCATAGCTTTTTTCTTCTGATCCATCAGCGTTTCAGTCATATCGGTTCGAATCAATCCGGGAGCTATCGCATTGACTGTTATGCCGAAGGGCGCGACTTCTCTGGCCAGCGAATGAACCAGCCCGATGACCCCGGCTTTGGCCGCCGAATAGTTGGTCTGGCCCGCGACTCCGCGCAGCGCGCTGACCGAGGTGAGGCAGATGATCCTTCCGCTTTCGCGCTTCATCATGTCGGCGATAACTGCGCGGGTGAAATTGAATACGCCGGTGAGGTTGGTTCCTATGACCTCGCTCCAGTCTTCTTCGGTCTGAAGGTACAAGGCGCGGTCGCGCAGCGATCCGGCGTTATTTATCAGGTAATCTATGCCGCCAAAACTTTCTTTCACCCGTCGGACCATTTCTTTTACGCCCCCCGCATCCTGGACATTCACGTTGAAAGCAAGCGCCCGGCTTCCGAGCGATTCGATATCGGAGGCGACCATTCGCGCCAGATCGTGACTGACAGCGTAGTTGAAAGCCACATGGCATCCCCGGCGCGCAAGCTCAAGCGCGATTGCGCGGCCTATGCCTCTAGTGGCTCCAGTGACGATGGCCGTTTTTCCTTCAAAGCTCATCGATCCTCCTGACGATGAAACTGGAATTGGCGTCGATCCCGTTGAAGCTGTTGACGAGCGCGGCGCGGCACGCAATGAACTGTTTTCGGTCGCTTATGCCGCGCAGATTTGAATCCGCGTCGGCGGCCTTGAATCCTATGGTCGGAGGCACGAGGTTGAAGCGGGTAGAAAGCGCGGCGGCGATCAGTTGCATGGCCCCGGCTGCGCCCCCGCATTCTCCGGTCATCGATCTGATAGCGGCTATGGGCATCGCGGCGGCGCGGCTTTTGAAAACATTTTCGATGGCCTCGCTTTCCGCCCTGTCTCCGGCGATGCTGCCGCGCGCGCTCGAAGAAATGTAAGAGATGTCGCTCGAATCTAGCTGCGCCGAGATTATCGCTTCATTCATCGCTTTGGCTTCGACTCCTGCGGCTTCCGATTGATCGAGGCAAAAGGCGGTTCCGAATCCGGCGAGTTCCGCAAGTATCGGCGCGTTTCTGCTCACTGCGTCATCGAGGCGTTCGAGCGCGAGGATTGCCGCGCCTTCTCCGAGGAAGAATCCGCTGCGATCGCAATCGAGCGGAGCAGAGAGGTCATCGGTTGAAAGCACTCCGGCGCGCGCGAGGCTGTCGTGCGTCTCTCTGCACAGTTCGTCGTAGCCGCCGGCAAGCGCGACTTTCAACTCCCGGCGACGGAGCGCGCTGGCAGCCTGCTCGACGGCATCGAGGCCGGAGGCCAGGCCGGTCGAGAGCGTTATGTTGATGCCGGTCGTCCTGAGCAGGATCGAGAGATGCCCGGCGGGCGAATTGGTCACGGTGTTGGGAAAAGCCATCGGGTCTACGAATCGGTCTCCATCGCGCAGGCATTCCTCGTCGAACGAGGACATGCTGGCGTTGGAGCCAAAGGCGGTTCCGAGAAAAATTCCGACCTGGGAAGATTCGATATAAGAGAGGTCGAGATTGGCGTTTGCGAGCGCCAGCCTTGCGGCGGCGGATATGAAAGAAGCCGAGCGGCTCATCACTCCTTTTGAAGCGATGCAGGAGCGCGCATCGAAGTCCGCAACTTCGGCGGCAAGATTACACTGAGAGCGAAAGCGCGAAACAGGACGGACACCGCGCGCTCCGGCAGTCAGGTTTTCCCAGAAGTCTTCCGCGCCGATGGCCGAGACGACTCCTGCTCCAGTTATGACGATTCTGCTCATTATGCTAATCGAATTTCGAAAGGACTACGCACGAATTGTTTCCGCCGAAAGCGTAGGCGTTGTTGAGCGCGGTCCTTATTCTTTTTTCTCTCGGCTCGTTGGGAACGCAATCGAGATCGCAGTCGGGATCGGGCGTTTGATAATTCCAGGTCGGCGGTATGGCAGATGATTCGAGTCCGAGTATGCAGGCTATGGCTCCGAGCGCGCCAGCCGCGCCGAGGCAATGGCCGGTCAGAGCCTTGATCGAGCTTACGGGTATCTGCGAAGCGCGGGAGCCGAATACGCGCTTGATGGCTCTGGTTTCGGTTTTGTCGTTGCTGGGGGTTCCCGTGCCGTGCGCGCTTATGTAATCGATCTCATCCGGGCTGATGGCTGCGTTTGCAAGCGCCCTGTTCATCGCCATAGCGGCCCCCCGGCCTTCGGGGTGAGGGGCGACGAACTGATAGCCGTCGCAACTGAGGCCGTATCCTCGCATTTCTGCGCGGATGCGCGCTCCACGCCGGCGCGCGCTCGTGAGGCTTTCGAGCACCAGCATCCCGCTCCCTTCGCCCAGTATCAGCCCTCTGCGATTGAGGTCGAAGGGGCGGCACAGATCGGGCGAGATGAGTCGAAGGCGCGAAAATCCTGTGAAGGCCCGCTTCGAAAAAGAATCGACGCCTCCGGCAAGCATCCAGTCCGCGCGCCCTTCTCTCACAACGTCGAACGCCTGACATAAGGCCATATTGCCTGCGGCGCAGGCGGCCCAGATCGAGCAGACAGGCCCGGAGAGGTTGAATCTGCGAGCCACATCGAAGGCCATCTGCGCGCAACCTTCATCGGGCGCGTCAGTGGCCGAGCCTCCGAGTATGACTCCCGCGCGAGCGGGATCGAAGCGGTCGAGATCGATTCCCGAATCCGTGAGCGCCTGGCGGGCGGCGGCCACTGCGAACTGAGAACTTCTTCCCCAGAAGTGATCTTCTTCTGCCGTGAAGTCTTTGACTTCGCACCCGAACCTGACTCTGAAATCCCCGGCTTCGAAGGAAGCTATCTTGGCTATTCCCGAACGCCCCGACATCAGGCTGCGCCAGAAAGGCAGTATGCCGATGCCTATGGGCGAGACCAGCCCTGTTCCGGTGACAACGACTCGGTTCGACATCCATAGCTCCTTCAAATCACGGCGGCGACCATCTGCGCTATGTCGGCGACCGTCCTGACCTGGCCCATGTCTTCTTCGGGAACTTCTATTCGATATTTCTTCTCGATGGCCGCCATTATGCGAAGCGCGTCGAGCGAATCGACTCCCAGTTCAGCCATCGAAGAAGTTTCTCTGATGAGGCCGGGCGGAATTTCAGCCACATCTGAAATGATGGCGGCTATTTCCTGATCGAGAGTTTCCATATACACCTCGCTTGTGAAGAAATGTTCGGAGGAGCCCGAGGCTCCTCCGAGTCGGCTTACCACCACCGGTTGAATTTGTTCTCAAGGTTGGAACTCATATCCGGTCGGATGGCGCTGACGAGTTCCTGCACTGAAGAAATGACGTTGCCGAACTGGGCGTCGAGTTGCTGGGCCTGAGCCGCAGGGTACGCCCTTTGAAGCAGAGTCGAGATGACTCGATTCTGAGTGTTGGCGACGCTCGACTGATTGTCGAAGGGGAAGAGCAGGAAGTAATTCGCTCCCGAACTGTAAACTCCCCGGTAAACGAAGACATCGGTCCCGGTGCTCTGAGCGGCGGGCACGACGTAGTTGGTCAAAAGATCGATCAATTCGGGCTCGGCCCCTATTCGGGCAGCGATCTTGACCGTCCTCATGTACCTGGGCAGTTTGTCAGGAGCAGCGGTCGGAGTCCGGGGCAGGAAGTTTGCGACAGCAGTGACCACATTGGTTTTGACGAACTTCTCGAAGTCCAGAATGCGA
>CAZPQE010000046.1:0-21428 GCA_964588615.1 uncultured Clostridia bacterium
CATCAGATAGGCGCGATGGGCGGGCGGATGAGTTGCAGCAATCCCAATCTTCAGCAGATTCCCAACACTCCCGAATATCGGTCCTGTTTTCGCGCGCCTGCCCTGAGAAAGATAGTAACCGCAGACTATTCTCAGATCGAATTGCGAATACTTGCTGACTGGTCTCAGGACACCGCGCTCGTAAAAGCTCTCATGTCGGGCGAGGACCTCCATTCGGTGACGGCGAGCCAGATGTTCGACGTCCCGCTCGAAAAAGTTTCCAGGGAGCAGCGGGCGGCGGCCAAGCAGTCGAACTACGGGTTGATGTACGGGCTGGGCGCGCAGGGGTTGGCGGCGCGCATAGATTGCCAGGCGGAAGAAGCCGAAAAGCTGATTCGAAAATATTTCGCGGCCTACAGCGGAGTGGCCGCGTGGCTCCGCGATGCGGCAGACCGCGCCGTGCGCGACCGTCAGACTCGCACGCGGGCAGGCCGCTTGATTTGTTTTACTTTTGACCCGGAAGATCGCGCTCAGTTGGCCTCCACTCAGCGGGTGGGCAAGAACGCTCCTCTTCAGGGTTCGAATGCCGACATAATCAAGCGCGCGCTCTGTTTGCTTTACGACTCTCTCAAATCGTTCGACGCCCGCATAATCAACTGCGTGCATGACGAAGTAGTGGTGGAAGTCGCAGAACCGGAGGCCGAAGAATGCGCTCGACTGATCGAGCGAGAGATGACCGCAGCCGCGCGGGAATTCATCCGCAGCGTGCCGGTGACGGTCGAAACGGTGATAAGCGATGCATGGCTGAAATAAAAAAAATGGCGCAGGACACCCTGCGCCGTCATTGCTTGTGAGCTTGTTGACCGAGTGGATTCTATTGACGGGTGGAATCGAGATATCGCTGGGCTTCCGAGCGCCAGTCGGCGTCTGAGGATTTGTTGATGAATTCCGTCCAGTCGCGTCTCGAATCTTCGCGGCGTCCGGCACGGTCTTCGGCCAGAGCCTTGTTGAAGAGGGATTCTTCATAGCCGGGCGATTTTTCAAGCGCGCGCTCGAAGGCGGCGACGGCTTCATCGTAGCGACCCAGTTGATAGAGCGCCACGCCCGTGTCGTTGATCGCCTCTTTGGGCGACGTGGAGGAAATGATCTCGCTCAGTATGAGGAGGGCGCGTTCGGCGTCCCTGCGGTCGCCGCTGGCCAGATAAGCTCTGGCCAAAACCATGCGGTCTTTTTGCGGAGCAGAGGGCGATTCGGCAAAACTCATTCGACTGACCGCGCTCCTGATCCTCAATCGGTCGCTGCTCTCTTCGCCGCGAGTCGAAGAGAAGACCGACCAGGGCAATCCGCCTGATATTCGCGGTTCGACGCGACGACGCTCCTGCATGGCCAAAGCGAGCGACTGCATGGCCAGTTGATCGGCTGACGGCTCGCGGGTCATAAAATAAACGAGAGCCAGAGCCATCGTCGCGATGATGGCGGCGGCAGCGGCAAGCTGTCTGTAGGAAACGTAGAAGCCTTTGTGCGAAGGCGGCAGTTTATATTTGTCTGAATCCTCTTTGATTGCGGCAATCACTTTCGCCGTCTGCGCTCTCACCTCTTCATCGGCCAGAGGCTCCGTCTCAGGGTCGAGCGCGTCGGACACCTGAGTGAATACGGCCAGAAACTCGCGGCAGTCGGCGCAGCGAATGAAATGGCTGTCCATACGCTCGCGTTCGCTCTCTTCGAGGCGGTCTTCGACATAAGCGAGCATATCCGGTTCGCGGGGGCAAAGCGATTTGTCGGGCCTGAGACCTCCCGGTTTCTTCCTGCCCGCAAATTGGTTTTCCGCGTCTCGCAAACTCATAGCATCATTGCCTCTTTATATAAGATGATCCGACAAAGTCGAGTAAGATAATCCGGCTGTCGGAACTATACTTGCTTTATGAACCTCAAGAACCTCAACAACTTTTCCACTTCTCGTGTCAAAGCTCTCTTAGGGCTTCATCCAAAAGTCCTGGCCGATCTGCTCTTGAAAGTCCTCCCTGAGTTGGAAAATCGTCGTGGGCTTCGCCTGGCTCAAAGGCCAGACCGCAAACGCCCTCTGCTGCCCAAAGACGGGCGGCCTCGTGAAGTTTTGCCAGTGTATAAAGTTCTGATGACCCTCATCTACCTTCGCCACAATGTCACCCACGAAGTTGTTGGCGCTTTGTTTGACTTCAGCTCCGACTCTTCTGAGAACGCCTTTCACAAGGTGCTTCCCTTGCTGTCCGATATGTTCCCTTCCGAGAAGTGGGAGTCGGAGAAGAAGTGGAGAAGAGGAGAGCCAAGCGTTGGCTCTCGGCACCCAGGACCAAAGGCGGATATAAAGATATATGAAGAAGGGCCACTGCCTGAGCCGATAGCTGATAAGCCGCGCTTGGGAGACAAGGCATACAGTAGCAAGGATCATCCAGAGATCAGGACACCACGTAAAAAACCTAAAGGTAGAGAGTTGAGCGAGGAGCAAAAAGCAGAGAGCAAACAGATATGGAAAGAGAGAGTATATGTTGAGCATGCAATCAGACGGATAAAGGGATGGAGGATAATGAGAGATGAATATCGAATGGCGACAGGGATGTTTGCAGCAGTGACCTCGGTGGTGGTGGGATTGATACAGTTGAGCCGCATCACCCTGCAGGAGGCTGCTGGAGGAGAAGTGTGTCTGCCGGTTGGCAGGCCAGAAAAGGTCCATCTCTTTTTTACTTTGTCGTATCATCTAATCAGGATGCAGCTTTCCGGCCAACTCAAACAAGAGTGAGCAGGAGGGTTGAAGAAAATCAGAGAACCTAAGCCCTTTACTGCGCCGGAATAGCATTGCTCTTCGAGGGGAGCGGCAGAACTTCGTTTTCCCCCTCTATTCCAGTAAGACGGAATCTTTTTCCAAAATAATGCAGGAATTTTCGCGCTCGATAAAACTTTTGACCCCTTCACGCTCCCCTGACCGCTTTGCCCTGCGCGCAGGCAGTCGAGCAAAACATCGCCTGGCCTGCCGCAACTGCGCTGCCTCGGGTGATGAACATCCCGCAGGCGGAACATCTGACCATCTCTGACCCGGCGTTGTGCGCGACCGTCTGACGATAAACGATCCTCTGTCGCGCAGGCGGCGCGAGGAGCCGCCTGACGAAGCGGTATATCCAATAAGCCAGGAGACAGAAAACGATGATCCTTAACACGGCTCACCCGTCTATTCTTTTGGTATGGTGATGGGCTTTCCAGCTTTGAGGTCGGCTATGAGGTTTTGATAAATCGCTGCCCTCTGATTATTGGGTTCGGCTTCACGGAGCCGACCGAGCGCGTCTTCGGCGGCGCGGGCGTCCTTCTTGTGCAGATAAGCTTCTATCAGATGACCGATAGCATGCCCGTTTTTAGGCGCGACCCTGAGCGCCTGCTGAAGGCTCTCGATTGCGCGGTCGGGCGCGGCAGGCTCGCGCTCAAGGAAAGTCGCCGCAAGCTCTATGTGGAGTTCGGCGTCGTCGGGCGAGAGGTCGAGCGCGCGCCGGAACCACTTTTCGGCTTCAGCGAAATTCTTCTCATCCATGTAATGCATGCCGATGAAGCCCACAGCGCCTTCGAGTTTGCCAAGTTCGGCGGGATTGACCTGATAAGCTTTTTCGAGAAACTCCGCCGCTTCCTTATTCCTGTTGATCTGCGCAAAAGCTCTTGCGGCATCGATCTGGGCCTGATAGTCCTGCGGGTTGTTTTTGGCCTTCTCGATCACGGCGCGCACATCGCCCATCATGGCCTGCTGGCTGGGCTGGCCCGCCGCGCCCGGTCTTGCTGGCGCGGACGCAGCCCCGGCGGGGCTTTCGTTGATCGATTTTGTGACGAAGAAGCTTGCCAGAAACCCCAGGAGCAAGCCTATGAGGCCGAAAAGGTATTTGTTCTTGTTCATCAGTGGTCTTTCGCTTCGATTTCGGAGTGGGTCTGTAAGCCGAATCCTGTTCTCGCCTCCGAGGAAGCAAGTGGCGATCATTCATCTGGGCGGCGGATTGCTCCGTCGCTCAAGCGACCTACCCGGAGGTCGTAGCGCGTTTGCGCTTCGGGCGGGCAGCCCTCGAACGCCTCCCTATTTGGTCTTGCACCGCGGAGAGTTTGCCTAGCCGCGAGTGTCGCCACCCGCGCTGGTGGGCTCTTACATTAAGCCTTGCGGCCCCACCGTTTCACCCATCACCTGAGCTTCTCGCGAAGCCATCGGCTGGTCTGTTCTCTGTTGCACTTGTCGTCGGGTCGCCCCGCCTGGCCGTTAGCCAGTCCGCTGCCCTGCGGTGTTCGGACTTTCCTCCCTTTCTGAACCATCAGAAAGCGGCGACCGCCCGACCCACTCCCGAAATTCAGAGGCAGTATAGCACACAGCGGCGGCGGGGATGAAAGGCGGCAGGAGAGGGATCGATCATCAATTTGCTCCGCCTGTTGGCTTGATGGTAGTATCACACGGCTGCCTTTGAAACTGCGCAGCTTTAATACGAAAAGCATGGCTCTTCATGCGTTTATAATCGCTGATTGCAAAAGGACTCATAATGCCACAAGAGAAACCCGAGGGCAGCCGCGTTCTCCACGTATTCACCAACATTATTCCTCATACTCCCATCGCCCATTCGCTTCCGCCTGAGATACCGTCGCGCCAGTGGATGTACTGGCAGATGTTTCTTGCCGTCGCCCGAAAAGTCGTCCGCGCCCCGTTCTCGATTCACACCTGGGCCGCGCTGCGCCGCACCATGTTGTCCTCTTTCCTGCCCGACAATCTGGCCTATCGCTACAAGGCTTATCAGCGGGGAGAGTGCAATCGCTGCGGGCTTTGCTGCAAGATTCAGTTCCAGTGCCCCTTCTTCATCGATGAAGGGCCCAACAACACCAGGTGCAGCATCTACACCACCCCTCACGCGCCTTCGGCCTGTTTGAAGTTTCCCCTGGACCCTGTGGATTTGAAGATGTTGCAGCGCGAGATCGGAAGCGCATGCACTTTTTACTACGAGGGCGCTCCTCAGAAACTCTCCTCGCTGGATTTCGTCAAACTCTACACTCAGGGCGTGCGCCAGCAACTCGCCAAACGCAAACTCAAGGAAGTCCCTGAAAGCGGAGATTAAGCCTTCACCTCGAACTTTCTTCTGCAATGCGGGCAGGTGACGAGTATCTGTTTGCCCTCGATCAAAGGGACTCGAAGTTTGCCCGCGCAGTAGCGACAGGTGATGACGGTTTTTTCTTCTTCGAATTCGAACTCGGCATCGGGCGCTGATCTTGATGGCTGAGGAGAAGAGAAGTACTCGCGTTGAGGCTCACAGGAGAACCCGCATCGGGAGCAGGTCATAACTGTCTGCCCGCGTCCGAGCGGGATGAGGGGGATGAAAAACAGGGTGAAGAAATTTCTCAAGCGGTGCTCGCGCATTTCGGAGAGCAGCCCGCAGGCGGGGCAGTTGCGCATCTCGCGCCTTCCGCCCGACACTTCGCTCTTTACCGGTCTCGTTCCGAAAATGAGAATGAATGCGTGAAGCATAGAGCAATCAGATTTCTTCTAATGCTCTCTTCGGCTTTTTTTTCCCGAAGTCTTAGCTGATCGAGTCATAAGGTCTTTACGCGCCCCCTGTCGCTCAAGCGGCCAGCCCAGCAGCGAGCGAAGATAATTCGATACGGTCAGACCAGACCTCGAAGCCCTCTTCTCCAGATCGGCCTTTTGCTCTCCTGACATATAGAATGTTATTTTGTTTTCGCGCGCGCCCATGATCTTGACACTGTGCCGCACAGTAAACTAAACTGTGCGGCACAGTATAGCATGGCGGGCAGGCTGTACTGCAAGAGATCGCCTGGAAAAATTTCGCGGCGCGGGCTGGCGTTATGAAACCTTTGAGAGCGCAGGAACAACTCGAACTCATACCCGGCGACGAAATGAAGGCGCAGTATCAGCCTATGGCCTCCGTTTGGGAAGGAACGGATTGGTAACTCATCGAGAGAATGCTCGATTTTTATCCGCGAACCGCTCCGCGGCTCATTCTGGATGCCACAGTCAACGCCAGGCGATTTTGGAAGGGAAGCAAAAGGCTCGTCATCGGTCTCGATATCGATCCGACCCATCGCCCCGATATCGTCGCCGACAACCTGCAAATGCCTTTCGCCGATGAGAGCTTCGACGTAGTGGTGTTCGACCCGCCTCATATTCCCAATCAGGGAAAAGATCGCTCGAAGGATTTCAATGCGCGATTCGGGCTTGGGCTGAAATCTCCGATAGAGAACGGATACAACTTTTCTCACCTCTTCCCGCCGTTTGCCGAGGAAGCCTGGCGCGTGCTGATCCCGGAGGGCATTCTGCTGTGCAAGATAGCCGACTATGTGCATGGCCATCGCTATCAAGGGGCGCACGTCGAATTGATCAATGCCTGTTCATCCGCAGGTTTTTGCCTGCGACTGCATAATAAAGATTCGTCGCGGCCCGATTGTTTCTCCCTGGTGGAAGAATGTCCATCACACGAGGCGTCACCACTGCTACTGGCTGGTGTTTCGCAAGTCCGCGAAATGCGAGTGATCGCCATCAAAGCGAAACACTCTGATCCCATTCGAGAAGCAGGCGGCATTTGCTCAAAGGCAATCTGTGTATTTGACATATTCCATCCACGCCGTCGAAATGCACCCGGAATAGTTTTTCCCCCTCGCTGTAAACATTTGCCGCCATGCTCTTTCGGCCTTTTCGCCTGCCAACCGTAAGAACTTCCGCGCGGCCTATCAGCCTGAGAGTGTCTATGGGAACCTCGATCAACTGGTAACGGATCGAACCCGATCGCCAGACGGCGCGGAGCATCAGAATATGGTCATACCTGGAAAGGTGATTCATCGTGCGAAATGAACGTTGGCGAGTCCCACGGCTCCTTTTCGGTCGTGCATAACTTCGTAATGCTGATCCGTTCGGCCTGAGTGCCTGCGCCCGTTTCGGTTTTAAGCGAAAGCCTTGCATCGCCCACCGACAAATCATGACTGGGCGTATTGGTTGCGCTCAAAACGACCTCAGGTGCGGGCCAGCCTGACCTTTTGCAAGCCTGCTCGACCAATGACTCGAAAAATATTCCCTGCGGCGGAATCCTCGGATAAATGATGCAACTCTATGAGCGATTTCAGAGTGGCGAGAAAACTTTCATTGAACAGGATGTCGCTCTTCGATTGCACGTCAGTCTCATTCAGGCAGCGCACCGATCAACTGATCGATCTCTTCGCGGGTGTTGTAAAAATGCGGCGAGATGCGAAGCCGCTTCGCCCGGTGCGCGGTGATGATGTTGCGCGAGCGAAGCATGCGATAAAGATGGCCCGGCGAGTGCTTATCATGCTTGCAGGTGACTATCCCTGATGTCTCTCCCTCGCGGCGGGAACTGATCACTTCATAGCCCTTCTCACTGAGTCGCCCGGTCAGATAATCGCTCAACCCTAAAAGTTGCTCTTCGACTTTTTCAGGGCCGACCTCCAGAAACAAATCTATCGCCGCGCCAAGCCCGTAGACTCCCGCCGTGTTCAACGTCCCGCACTCGAAGCGCAGCGCGCCATCGCGGTAAGTCAAATCATAATCCAGATGATGATCCGCTCCCTTGACCGACATCCATCCGACCACCGTAGGCCGTATGCGGTCGATTACCCGATCAGACACATAAAGCAACGCCACTCCTTCAGGCCCAAGCAGATACTTGTGCGCGTCGGCGGCGAAACAATCGACGTAATCCCGCTCCACGTCGAGATGAAGTCCTCCGAGTCCCTGAATCACATCGACCAGAAAAATTATCCCGCGCTCGCGGCAGAAGCGGCCAATGCGACTGAGCGGCGCGCGAAACCCGCTCGCAAACTGAACCCAGCTAATAGTGACTGCGCGCGTGCGCTCATCGACGAGCGAGAGCAGTTCATCCGCGTCTATCCGCCCGTCGCGCTCGGCGGCCATCTTCATTTTGATCCCGCGCTCCTGACGCAATCTCATCCAGGGATAGATGTTGGCGGGAAACTCGACATTGCAGGTCACTACGTTATCGCCCTCGCGCCAGTCGATGCCATTGGCTACGGCTGAAATCGCGTCCGACGTGTTGCGCATAAACGCTATTTCATGAGCGCGCGCATTGACCAGTCGCGCGGCAGACATTCGAGCGTGCCCGTAAGCGGCGCACCAGTCATCGTAGTTGACCGCGCCGCCCGTAGTCACGTCTTCTATCGCAGCGTTCATCGCGTCGCGCGCCCGCACAGAGAGCGGAGAGACCGCCGCGTGATTGAGATAAACGTAATTCTTTGTGACCGGAAAAAGAGACCTGATTGTTTCGTTCATACGAATCCAAGATCGAATTTCGCCTGCACCTCGCCCACTTTCAACTGCCTGCGGTTTTCAATCGCAGGCCGATGATACGAGGCAAGCTCCTGTTGTTCCGATTCATCGAGCACGCCGAGTTGACCGAGCGTTTCGATCACCACCGGGCCAAGCCCGCGATAAGAGCCGTCTTCCATTTTGAACGCCAGTCCCAGCCCTCGCGGGAAACGCGAAGAGGGAAGCACGCCGACGCAGTAGACCGCCTCCGCGCCGACCTTGCAAACGAGTTTGCCGCGAGAGGCGCGCAGAAGATCGGTATCGAACCTTCCCGTCCCTCCCACCATTTCAGGATGAGCCTGCATGGCGGCGACTATTCGCTTGGCCGCATCGGCTTCTTCCGTGCGCGCCTGCGCCCCCCACGGACTGACCAGCCGCGCAAAGGCCAGAGCCAGCGAAGCCAGCGGCGCTCCGAAAGTAGGCGCGCTGCATCCGTCGACTGCGGTGGGCAGATTGCCGTCGAGTTCCGCCATGCGCGTGAACACGGAAACTATCTCGCGCTGAACCGCGTGCGCGGGCGAAGTGTAATCTTCAACTGACAATCGACAATGCACAGCCGTAGCAAGCATCCCCGTGTGTTTGCCCGAACAGTTGTTGTGAATCTGTGAGAACGCGACGCCATCGCTTTCGAGTTTGCGAGCGGTCGGCTCATGAAAAGGAGGTTGAATGCCGCACGAGAGCGCGCTTTCATCAAGCCCTATGCGGTCGAGCAAATCGGCGACCGCCTCGGTATGAATCTGTTCGCCGCCGTGCGAAGCGCAGATGACGGCTATCTCGCGCGGGGTGAAGTTGAAACGGTCTGCTGCGCCGCTGGTGATTACCGGTATCGCCTGAATGGGTTTGATGGTTGATCGGGTGGAGGTGATGAACCCGCTGTCGCCGAGGCTGATTATTTCCCGCTCGTCGGGTTCGAGGGCGACGATGATACCGCGATGGCGCGATTCGACTATTGGGCCTCGCGTGACTTCGACCAGAACAGGCATCTGCTGGCTCATTGCCAATCCACTTTACAGCACGCGAAAGCAAAGCTCAACACGGGGCCAAAATTTGAAGCCTCATTCGACGCAGATGAAATCGGCGATGGCTCGATACTTTTTTTCGCTCACTCCATCGATGATGATTATGTCCTGCTTTCGTCGAAACGGGCCGTTGTGCGCGCGATGCTCGACTATTCTCTGAGCGATCACTTCGCCTATCGCAGGCAATCGCGTCAATTCCTCGACGGTCGCCGTGTTGATATTGACGCAGGGCTGCGAAGCAGTGTTCTGCGGAGGCGACTTTGTCAGGTTCGCGTTCGATGAGATTTCGCCTCGACACGAAGCGAGTATCAAAGCAGCGAGCAATGGAAGGGCCGCAAATTTCATGAAGACCGGCTCGAAATTATCACGGCTTTGCTCACAGGATCAATCGCGATAGAATCGACCATCAGTGAATCGCTCGTCAAATATTATTCGCGCAGCTATCATCGCTCTTGCCATCTTCGCGGCATTCGCTCCGCTCCTTGCGCAGTCTCAGCAAAAACGCGAGAAATTCGGATCGAGCCTCAAACGCCTCCGTTGGGATGAAGCTAAAAAAGCCGCCGTCGAGACCCGGAAGAAAAAAACCGGTAAGAATCCCGGTCAGCAAACCGAAGAAGCCATCAAACTCGAAACACTGTTTGTCGCCTTCGAAGTCACCGTCACCGATTCTTCGCGCCCGGTCGCAGGACTTACGAAAGACGATTTCATCCTGACCGAAGACGGAATGCCGCAGCAGATCGCTTCCCTGACGGCGGGCGATGACGCGCGATTGCCGCGCTCGATAATTCTGGTCATCGATTACAGCGGCAGCCAGTTGCCTTTTCTCGCGTCGAGCGTCGCTGCCGCAAAATCCTTAGTCGAAAAACTCGCGCCCGCAGACGAGATGGCCGTCGTCACCGATGACATCGAACTGATGATCGATTTCACAAGCGACAAAGCGAAGCTCAAAGCCGCGCTCGACTCGCTGCTCAAACAGGCGACTGCAAACAAGGGAGAAGACCTCTTCGGTCGCTTCCGCGCCGCGCGACGCGGAAAATCGCTTCAGTTCTCCGCGCTGTTTGCCGCGCTCCGCGAGATGGTCAAAACAGACGGCGTCCGCCCCATCGTCATTTTTCAAACCGACGGCGATGAAGCCGTCACCCTCAGAGACCAGCCGGAATCGGATGATTACCTGTCGAACATGCCGCGCCGCGAGTACGGACTAGGCGATATCTACGCCGCCGCTGAGCGTTCACCTGCGACCGTCTATTCGCTCATAACTCAGACGCGACTCGCCGGGCTTCCGCCCGCAGAACTTCACGAGCAGAGCCGACGCCTGCTTGCCGATCTTGAGCGCGCGCGTTATGCCGATGATGAAGAGTATGAGCGGCACTCGCGCATATTTCCCGACTCTGAGGCGAAGGTGAAGCTATGGGCGGATCGTTTTCGACGCTCGCAGCAGGCTGCCATGCGAGTGGCCGATCTTACTGGCGGGTGGACGGCTTTTTTTGAAAAGCCTGAGATTGTCGCCGCTGTTTACGATCACATACTGACCGATATCAACAATCGCTACATCATCGGCTACTACCCGACCCGCGCCGCGCGAGATGGCCAGTTTCGCCGGGTGAAAATAGAAGTGCGCGACCATGCCGCGTGCATAGTGCATGGCCGCGCGGGTTACTTCGCGCCCGACAAATGATCAGAGAGACGCGCCCGTTTCTTCTAACCGTCCTGAATCATTCTCCGGGCGTTTTCCATCTGAATCGGGCCGAAGGCCGCGTTGCTGCCGTCGAATGACGACTTCGCTTCGAGGGCGAGCCGGAGATGTTCGAGGGCGCGTCGGCGTTTCCCCACCGCGTTATAAATCACTCCTGCGTGATAATGTATTCGCGCATCGCGCGTCTTCAACCGCAATGCTTCATCAATGGCTCGTCTGGCTTCCGCGATATCTCCGCTGCGGAAGAGCGCCCAGGCAAGCGCGTCGCAGGTGTAAATATCAGACCTCGCGGCGCGTTCTTTCCGCATCACCTCGACTGCTTCGTCTAGCCTCTCGCCCCGCTCGGCCCACAGCAGCGCGAGTTGCGGAGAGGGGGCGACTGTTTGTTCCGCCGCCTCGGCCAGTTCGTACTCTCGACGGGCCTCTTCGTTGCGACCGAGACGGGAATACAGATCGCCCAGAGCGACGGCAGAGAGGAAATCAGGAACCCGCGCCTGAGCTTTGAGAAAGTAATCGATTGCGCCGTTCGCGTCTTCCCTCAGCGCGCGGACTCTGCCTTTGGCGGCAAGCGAGAGGTGATAGTCGGGAAAAACTCTGAGCGCCGCATCGATCTGCTTCTCGGCCTCTTCGACCATCCCCGCGTTTATCATCTGATTGGCCAGATGCACCCGACACCAGGCCGCTGATTCCGCCCTTTGCGGGTCGGCGGCTCGAAGGGCGACGCTCATGGCTTCGATAGCCCCTTGGGTGTCTCCGTGCAGCGCGCGCAGGTGCGAAGCCCGCGCGTAAGAAAGGCTGTCAGGTCTGATGTCCATAAGCTTTTGCGCCGAAGCGATGGCTGCCTGGTATTGGCCGAGTTCCACGAGGGCGTCGGTCATCGCCACATAGACATCGGGGTTGTCGGGTCTAATCCTTTCGGCTCGACGCGCGAAGTCCAGGGCTTCGCTGAACCGATGATAAGAGACCAGGAGCGAGGCTTTGAGGTTCAGCGCGTCGAGGTTTTCAGGCGAAAGCTCGAAGGAGCGATCAAGAGATTGTTCGGCTCTGATGTTGAAAGCGGAGTCTCCCGTCTCGCGGGCTTTTTGCAGATAAGCCGAAGCCAGCAGGTTGTAGCCCTCGGCCTTCGACGGGGAAATGCTGATTATGGTTTCAGCGTTTCTGATGCGCGCGTCCGTCGCAGTCGAAGGAAATCGATGAGAAGGTTTCGCGTCAACCGAATCGCTTCCGTGCCGCGCAAGTTTGAATGCGGCAACGGCGATTGCGACGAGGATGAAAGTCACAAGCAAACTTCTTTTCATAACGCTCCGAAAAAAGGGTCGGGCCGAGGCCCGACCCGAAAAGCAGGCGGACGGCAAAGAGAAAGCCGAGAAATCCGTCCGCCATCTGGTTCCCGTCAGTTAATGACCTCGCTGGGAGGCTGCTGAGGATTATGCCGATAGTTCCTGCCGTTGTGCGGCGTGCCGCCGTAGGGAAGGATTTTGTTGTAGACGGAATCATTCTTGTTCATGCCGTCGGTGAGCGCGGGAAGAACGGCAGCCGGGATTCCCGCGCGCGGAACCTGCGGAGCGACGGGGTTGCGGAGGTCGGAGGCGAGCGCGAGTATGGCTATATCGACTACATCATCGCCGAAGCGCCTTCCATTGGGCCATCCACCCGGCTGGGTTCCGTTGCCGAGGAAGCCCGCGCCTATCTGGCTCCTGAGCACGTCAGCCGACTCGCCCGGCACGAACGCGCCGAAGATGCTCAGGCGCGAAAACCCCGCGTCATCAGGAGTGGTCGGATGATTCGGCCCTCCGCCTGCGAGACGGGCCGGGCCGGTCGAAAGATCGACCTTGATGAGGTCGGGGATGAATATGCCGACCAGGTCCGTGCGCCCGGTTTCGAGGACGGGCGGGATGCCCAGCGGCCCGAGCACGATGGCGTTGAGCAGTCGCGCCAGTTCGGGACTTTCGGCGTACTTGCGGAAGAGAAGGGGGTCGAATATGGGACGAGTGCGGTTGTAAAGGTCCTTGTCGGCAATCGCTATGAGACCTTCGCAAAACAGCGGATTGCCCTGGCGACCGACCTGCACGAAATCGCCTGTCCTGTTCTTGTCATCGCGGAAGATGCTGTCCCGGCGGCGGCTGGTCGTGGCATAGACGCCCGCGATCTGACGGTCTCCGCCGAGGGTCGAGATGGGAATGTTGATCGAGATGAGCAGCACGTTGAACCCGCTCTGACTGTCGAACCTCTGAGCGCCGCCGCGCAGACTCAACAGGTCGAAGATGGAATTGATATCGCCGTAGAAGCCGTCTTCTCTCTGGCCTGCGAACACGCGCGAGCCGTCGCTCAAGGAGAAGATGGTCTGAGCCGTGTAGCGATCCAGTTGTCCGCCTCTATCGACTCCGTTTTTGGCCAGGTCGTCGCCCAGGTCGTCGCGGTTGTAGAAAGGAGTGGCTCTTCCCTGGTTGTTGGGCGGAACCACCAGGTTGCGCCCAAGCACAGTGCCTTTGCCGGTGCGGTTGTTTATCCTCGTCACCGTGTAGGTCTGAGTGAGGTTCTGCCCGTCATCATCGACATTCTGTATCACTCCCTTGAAAGCCTGAAGTATGGTTCCGGTCGTTTTATAGCGGGTGGTGAATTCGAATCGATAAGTGAAGGTGGCAAACCCCGTCCTCACATCGTCTCCGGTCGAGACGTGAATCTCGTAGCGAACATCGTCGTCAAAGTTGTACTTGTTGGGGCCGATGCCCGGCTCCTGATGCGGGTAAACGGCCAGCGATGCGTTGAGCATCTGGCCTCCGCCGGTGACGAAGGCATAAACGTCGGTCGTGTTTGCCGCCGTATCGAATGTCACTCCGGGCGCGTCCATGTGCGAAGACGCCTGAACCGACAGGGGCAGGGCGGATGAGCCGAGCAGCGAGACGGCCAGCATCATCACTGCGGCGCATTGCAAACCAAGCAATACTCTTTTCATACTGACTCCTTGCAATCTGTTTCAAACCTTGATTCCGAGGGGCGACAAAGCTCCGGGCGGCTCCCCTCTTTGCCAGCCATCGAGCGGGCACACTTCTGCTCAATCCATTCGCCTTGTTTCGAAGAGGCAGGAATCCGGGTCTTGTGAAAGACTCGTAGAGTCGATTGCAGCCCGTGTCGGCGCAATCATCTCCCTGGTCGTCGCTGCAACCAAAACATGTCTTTCCGCCATCCGCGCCCTGTCGCGCCTCATCGGAGCGAACGGGAGTTTGTTTCGAAATCTTTTTTCATATCCCTTCAACCGCTACGCAGAGTCGGGCGGTCGAGGATTGTTCGGTGGGGTTGAAGATACATTGAAGAATTATTGGAGAGATATTGAATCGATGAACAGGCGATACTTTGAATTCGGACAGTTTCGAATCGATATGGAAGGCCGCGCGCTGTGGCGCGGCAGCCAGATAGTTCAACTCACGCCTAAAGCCTTCGACACTCTGGCGGCGTTGGTCGAGCGGCGGGGAGAAGTGGTCTCACGCAATGAATTGATTCGCGCCGTCTGGCCGGACACTTTCGTCGGATCGGGAAACCTCAACTCCAACATCTTCGCCCTCCGACGCGCGTTGAACGAGCGGGCAGGAGAGGAGAACTTCATCGCCACCGTGCCGCGCCGGGGCTATCGCTTCATCGCCGAAATCAGACAAACCGCCGATCAACCCGATCTCCCCTGCCCGGAAGGCTCGGTCGCCGTCCTTCCGCTCAAAGCCATCAGCAACGATGAATCGGATCGCTGTCTGGGCCTCGGCATCGCCGACGCGCTCATAACCCGTTTGAGCGACTTCGAACAGATCATCATACGCCCGACGAGCGCCGTTCGACGTTACCTGGATTCGGACGCCGACCCTGTCGCAGCCGGGCGCGAGCTTTGTGTCAGGTCGGTCGTCGAAGGAAGCATCCATCGGCAGGGCGACCGACTGCGCATCACCATTCAACTCATCAGCGTCGATAAAAGCGCGATGGTGTGGGCCGGGGTATTCGACGAAAACATCGCCGACATATTCGCCGTCGAAGACATCATATCCGAACGCATCGCCGCCGCGCTCGCTCTCAATCAGACAGGCTTGTCGGCGGCTAAGGAAAAAACATTGAGCGCGGGAGCGCAGTGCGGTGTCGCGCCCACGCGCTGCGAGTCGTGATCTTCAAGCGATCATTCGATCATTTATGCACCGGGTAGCGAGGCTGCAACTTCGCAGGCGGTCTGCTTGACTGCATTTGCTTCATCGCCACCTCGATCGCGCGCTCAAGCTGCGGGTCGCGGCCCGCCTGAAAATCAACGGGCAGTATATCGACTACGATGTCAGGCTCGACCCCGTGATTTTCAATCCCCCACACGCCGCGTGGATCGAACGCCGCGCGATTGGGTATCTGCGCGCGCCCTCCGTCGATGAGTCGCGGAGTGAAACCATAAGGCCCTATGCCTCCTCCGCCTGTGCGCCTTCCAACTATCGTCCCGACTTTTGCCAGCTTGAACATGAAGGGAAAGGTTTCTCCGGCGGAAAAATCCATTTCGTTGATGATCAGCACCTTTGGAATAGTGACAGGGTTCGTCGGTGTGGCGATGTCTTCTCCGTCGCGGAACCGGTAGTAATAGACAGGCTCGCGGCGGAGCATCTCGATCAGAAAATCGGAAGTCACTCCGCCGCTGTTGAATCGCTGATCGATGATGAGCGCGCGCTTGTTGTCGCGATAGCCATAGACCCCGCGGAAGAAATCTTCAAGTCCGCTCTGGCCGAAGTCCTGAACATAAATGTAACCGATCTTGCCGCCGCTTCTCTCTTCCACCAGACGGCGATTGCGCTCGGCCCAGTTCTGCCGGCGGAGTCCCTGCTCGCCCGCAAGCGTGACCGCAGTTATCGCGCGCGCGCCCTCGCCATCAGGCTCAGGCCCGACGAGCAGCTTGACCGTTCCTGTTTTTCCCTCGAAGTAAGAGAGGATATTTTTGCTCGCCGTTATCTGCTCTCCATCTACGGCAAGCAGGTATTCGCCTTCGCGGACGTTCATGCCCGGTTGATCGAGCGGGGCTCTGAGCAGCGGATTCGAAGAAGCGTAATGCCCTGAGCGAAGCACCCGCGCGATTTTGTAGCGGCCCTGATCTATCTGGAAATCCGCGCCCACAAGCCCCACGCGACTCTGACTGCCTGCCGGCGGCGGGGTGTCGCCTCCTCCGACGCCGAAATGAGAGACCGACACGTAACCGAGAGCCATCATCAACAAAGTGTTGAGGTCTTCGCGCCGCGTTATGTTGGGAAGATATTCGCCATAGTGTTTTTCAAGCTCTGCGAGGTTCTGTCCGTGATAGTTCGGATCATAGAAATAATCTCTCATCATCCGCCACGCCTCGCGATAAATCTGTTTCCATTCGGAGCGCGGATCGATCTGCGCTTCGAGTTTCAAATCCATACGGCCTTCGCCCTCTTTCGGCGGCGCGTCGGCTGAGACCAGAAACCACGCCGCGCCTTTGCGATAAAGCAACCGCGATCCGTCCTGCGAGAAAACATCCGCGCTGAGGCCATCGACCATCTTCTCAAAGTTGCGCGGGCGGGTTATGTCATATCGATAAAGCGCCGTCGTCTGCGGGCCGCCGCCGAGTCCAGGAGCTTTGGGCCATTCGTTTACGAGCGCGAAGACTACTCCGGCTTTGCCCGCAACCAGTTCGATGTAATCGCGCGCCTCCATCGGAAAAGTTATTACGCGCCGCTCGATGTTTTCGAAATCGATTCGTGAAGAAGTCGCCTGCTTCAAATCAGCCTCCGGGTTCGGCTGTCCGTTCGCAAGCAAGGGCGAAGGCGTATCGTTTTGCAGGGTCATCGCATGAAGCCTGCGCGTAACGAGCGGTCGCGCGAGAAGGCCGGACAGCACGCCCCATCCGAATTCGCTCGCGCCCGCATTGGTCGAAGAAGTGAAGTAGAGATATTTTCCGCTCTGATCAAACACCGGAAACTCGGCGTGAATAGCTCCGTCCGTCACCTGATGATTCTCGGCGCTCTTTGAGTCATAAATGTAAACGGTGCGCAATCGATTGGCGTGGCATTTCGAGTAAGCCAGAAAGCGACCGTCCGGCGACCACGCGGGATAAAACTGCTCCTGAAGCGAGTAGGGAGAAGTGTCTATTTTTTTCGCCGCGCCTTTTTCGACATCGACGATCCAAATCGAAAGTCGCTTGTCTGAAAATACTATCTTCCGCGAATCCGGCGACCACACAAGCTCTCGATAAAACGTAGGCTGCGGCTCGATTGAGATTTTTTTCACCGCTCCTTCGCCGTCCGCCGCGCGAATCAGGAGTTGGTACTCGCCCACTTCATCCGAAAAATACGCCACCCGGCGACCATCAGGCGAGAGCGCAGGGAAACGATCAGCCGCGTTCGACGAGCGAGTGATATTTTTAGCTTCGTTCTTCGCTGCGTCTACTATGAACACATCACCGCGCGCTTCGAATACCGCGCGGTCTCCCGCAGAAGAAAGCGTGACGGAAGCGATCCACCGCGCGGCATTGACCGTTCGCGGCTTGAGTTCCGACTTGTCGGCGTCGAGTTGAATATCCACGACCCGCGCCTGATTCGTTTTCAGATCGAAAAGGTATATGCGCCCGTCTCGCGCGAAGACTATTGCGTCAGTGGTCGCCGACACCGTCGTGATGCCGTATTTTTCAAACGTGGTCAACTGCCGGGTGAGATTGGTTCTGAGATCGTGGACGAAGAGGTTGTATGTGGCAGTCCGGTCGGAGAGAAAATAAATGCGGTCTCCGATCCACACAGGGCAGCGATCTTGATGATCGCCTGCGGTGAGGTTTCGCGTCTCGCCCGATGACAATCGCGCTATCCAGACCTGCGCCTGAATCCCTCCGCGATAGTGTCGCCAGTTTCCATCCTCGGCTATCAGATCATTGGGCGAATAAGCAATGCGCTGGCCGTCGGATGAAAACGATCCGTTAGCTCCTGTGGGCAGCGGGAGAGCTTCGGGCATCACCCCGTCTATGGCTATGGTGTAGAGCCGTGCTATGCCTTCTTCGTCGCGGCGAGAAGAAAACAAAATGCTGCGGCTGTCTGCCGTCCATCCCCGCACCTGATCGCTTTTCGGATACCAGGTCAAGCGTTTCGCTTCGCCTCCTGCGGCGGGCATTACAAAAACATCGCTGCTGCCCGCGATGACCCGCGAGAAGGCAAGCCATCGGCCATCGGGCGAAAAGCGCGGATGGATTTCTTCAGCCCCGTCAGTCGTTATTTTTTTAGCCTGTCCGCCTCTTCTTTCGACCGTCCAGATATCGCCCGCATACGAAAACGCGATATGAGTTTGATTGACTGTGACCTGTTGTATGAGCAGCGGCCCGTTTGTTTGCTCCTGCGCCGCTGCGGATGAAAAGATCAGGCTCGCCAGAAAAATCACGGCTGCGAATCTCGACATTTTGACACCTCGCTTTTGAAAATAAGGTGGAGCAGGCTCGAAGCCTGCGGGTTCCCTGAATTTTCATGCCTTCGGGGCATCAACAGGCTGGCCGACGGTTGTACCTCAAATGATTTTACAGCCGTCTTTGAAAGCGGTCTTGGACTGAAGAAAACCGATTGTACAGGATTAACCCGCGCGGAAAGCGGAGCGAAATTCTGCGGGCGTCAGACCCGTGCATCGTTTGAAGGTGCGCGTGAAATGGCTCTGATCGTAAAACCCCGTCTCGCAGGCGATCTCGACTATCGGCGCGTCCGTTGCGGCAAGCTCCCGGCATGCATGCTCGACTCTCAGTCGGCGGACGTACTCGCTCATCGTGCAGCAGAAGTGGCGTCGAAACTCTCGCGCAAGATAGACCGGATGGACTCCGACCGCATTGGAAATATCTTCGAGCGAGAAGTTTTCAGCAAACTGCGCGTGAAGAAAATCTCTTGCCTTATCGAGCCATCGCGGAGGGCGTTTGTCGCTGCGGCTTTTTTGACTGCGCGATGCTTCGGCCATCAGTTCGAGGGCGATGCCTTCGATGGCGAGCGGCGATGCCTCATCGCCGTCGAGAAATTCCCTGTAGAGTCGGATAGCGAGGCAGCAGACCCATCCGCTGTTGAATTGAACCGGGCTGTCTGCCCTCACTCCGTAATCGCGCGCGCGGTCCAGCCACGCGGGTTTTACTTCCAGTCGAAATATGCGCACTGATGAATCGTGAAACTCGACTGCGTGCGTTTCTCCCTGCGGATGAAACAACAGCGATGAAGGCAGGCACTCTCTCCTGTTTGATCCGATGCGCTCGTCATAAGCGCCCTCGATCACCAGGCTGAAGTAGGCTGGTTCGTGAGAGTGGTGTGGCATGCGGAGGCCCGATGGATAAGCCGTATCAGTCAGTCGCAGCCCTGCAAGTTCGCTGTGCTGAAGAATGCTGCCGGTGAAAGGTAAACTGGAGGAACTGAATTTCATCCATCGTCCCGTTCGAGAAATCGGCGGCTTCGCGCCTGGTTTTATAACGATGCGAAAAAATAAAAGTTCGCCTGCGCTTGGGTTATTTCAGATACCGTAAAGCTCTATTCGGAATTCGTCGCCGAGCAGCGATATTCGCGGCTCTCGTCGAGCGAACTGGAAGTGAGCGCGTCTAAGAGCAGGCACGCCGCGTTCGGCGCGTTCAAGTCCGTACTCGGCCCGCGTAAAGATGTGATGGAGGCGCGGGTTCGGCCTTGAGATTGCGCCGTATTCGACCGATTTTTTGGTCGCGGCTTCGGCGCGCGAAGGGTTGATCATCTCTATGCGGTCATCGAATATCAGCGTCCGCGAAGGAGGCTCGACCATCGCGTAATCCCGATGCGCGAGCATATTGGTGAGCGATTCGATCACCGCGCTGCGCGGGTAGTTGGCGCGAGCGGGAACGGGATCGTTGCCGATTGAAGCGCGAGCGGGACGAGTGTCCCACAAATCGACGTAGCGGCGGATGAACGACAGCGCGCGCTCGAAGACTCGCGTCAGATTGCCGCGCAATTCCACGCGCTCGACTACGGGCGCGCTTGCGTCTCTGCCGGAGTATCTGGTCAGCAGCAGTTTGTTCTGTCCCACGATCTGCTCGACCGCTTCGCTTCGAGCGAAGAGGAGGAACCCGGCAAGCGTGGGCGTGAGGCTCATGCCGTAATCTACGGCCAGACTGAGATCGCGCAGCACTCTGGCGGTAGGAAAACCGGCGGGCTGATGAAATAACTCGCCTTCCAGATCGCGCGCATAGCTCCATACCAGAGCTTCGTCGAGGTCGGCGATGTCGGCATCGACAAGCGGCATGTCTTCGAAGGAGGCCGAGCGCGAGCGCGAAAAGAGCGCGGCTATTTCGCTGCCGTCGGCTTCGCGCTTCGTAGAGCCTATGCGGACGAAGTAGCGATGGTCGGGCGTCGAGTGAGGAGCGCGGCGGTCATCGACCTGGAGTACAACTATGCGCGCGCCGTTGTCGAAGGCGTATGCGGCCGCGGTCTCGAGGAGCATTTGCATGAGGCCCTGGCCGCGGCGGGATTCGGGCACGTAGAAGCAGAGGACGACCCAGACCGAGGGATCGGCGAAGTTGCGGTACCGGCCGACTGACTTGAGGCCGATCAGCGAGGGGCGCGGCGAGATGGAGCACCAGCCGGCGGGCTCGCCGCCGATGCAGGCAAGGATGCCGGGGACGTTGCCGGCCTCGATGAACGCATGCATGCGGTCGCGGTTCGTGTCGCCCGCGCCTTCGAGCCAGTCCCGGTGCTGTTCGAGACGCCACTCCATGCACCAGCAGCGGGACGGGTTGCCGAGGTCCTCGCCAGCGCTCTGGCTGAAGAGGCGGTCGAGGTCGGGCCAGCGATCGGGGGTGACGGAGAGGAATTGAATGGGGGAGGTCACTCCAGCCATCGCGCAACCTTTCCGATTGCGGCTACGTAGTCGTCGAGGTCGGCGGTTGTCAACGTCGGGTGGACGAGGAGGGTGAAGAGCTCGCCGGAGAGGCGATCGGCGACGGGGCAGTCCTGGCGTCCGCGGCCGGCGTTGCGGAAGACCGGCTGCTCTGGGAGGGGAGTCGGGTAGCGGCGGGAGATGGGGACGCCCTCGGCGGTGACGGCGGCGACGAAGCGGGCGATGTCGATCCCGGACTCGGGGCGGAGGCGGCAGATGTACTTGTAGTAGCTGTGGACAGCGTAGCCGGCGGCGGAGGGGGGGTCGATGTGGGCGATCTCGCCGAGGCGCTCGGAGAGGTAGGCGGCGTTGCGGCGACGCGCAGCGAGGTACTGGTCGAGGCGGCGGAGCTGGACGAGGCCGGTGGCGGCCTGAATGGAGGTCAGGCGGTAGTTGTAGCCGAGGTCAAGGTGATAGTAGGCGCGCTCTCCCTCGACGGGCCCTTCGCCGTGGTGGCGAAAGCGGCGCATTTTTTCCGCGAGGGCTGCGTCGGACGTGATGACGGCTCCGCCCTCGCCGCCGG